>NZ_NCUR01000010.1:363149-726299 GCF_002096595.1 Streptococcus oralis subsp. oralis | reverse complement strand
GTTCTCAGATTATCGATGCTGTCTGGAAGGCGACAGATGAGGTCCCCTTTGACCGTGTTATTGATGTTTATATCAAGGAACTGCGGAAAAAGCTAGACTTGGATTGTATCCTCACTGTGCGCAATGTTGGTTATAAATTGGAGAGAAAATGAAACGAACAGGTTTGTTTACAAAGATATTTATCTATACCTTCTCGATTTTTAGTGTTCTGGTGATTTGCCTTCATTTAGCCATTTATTTTCTCTTTCCGTCAACTTATCTGAGCCATCGTCAGGAAACCATAGGTCAGAAAGCGACAGCCATTGCCCAATCCCTAGACGGAAAAGATAGGCAAAATATCGAGCAAGTGTTAGACTTGTATTCCCAGAGCAGTGATATCAAAGGAGTTGTCAAGGGAGAGATGACTGAGGACAAGTTAGAGGTCAAGGACAATCTTCCACTAGACGCGAATCGCCAGACCACTTCCCTCTTTATTGAGGAGCGTGAGGTGAAAACGCAAGATGGTAGCACTATGACTCTTCAGTTTCTAGCTTCCATGGACCTGCAAAAGGAAGCAGAGCAGATTAGTCTCCAATTTCTCCCCTATACCTTGCTGGCATCCTTTCTGATTTCCCTCTTGGTAGCCTACATCTACGCTCGAACCATTGTTGCCCCGATTTTGGAAATCAAGCGGGTGACCCGTCGGATGATGGAACTGGATGCTCAAGTACGGTTGCGCGTGGATTCTAAGGATGAGATAGGTGATCTCAAGGAACAAATCAATAGCCTTTATCAGCATCTCTTGACAGTCATTGCGGACTTGCATGATAAGAATGAAGCTATTCTCCAGCTGGAGAAGATGAAGGTTGAGTTCCTACGAGGGGCCTCTCATGAACTGAAAACCCCCCTGGCTAGTCTCAAAATCCTAATCGAAAATATGAAAGAAAATATCGGTCGTTATAAGGATAGAGACCACTATCTTGGAGTTGCCTTGGGGATTGTGGACGACCTCAGTCACCACGTTCTCCAGATACTTTCTCTCTCTTCTGTGCAGGAAATTCGAGAGGAGAAAGAAGAGGTTGACCTCCTTCAGATGACGCAAACTCTGGTTAAGGATTATGCCTTGATAGCCAAGGAGAGAGAACTTCATGTAGACATTAGCCTAACCCATCAGCAGGCTTACATAAACCCATCTGTCATGAGACTAATCCTATCGAATCTCATCAGCAATGCTATCAAGCACTCCACTCCAGGTGGCCTGGTCCGCATTGGCGAGAGAGAAGGAGAACTCTTTATCGAGAATAGCTGTAGTCCTGAAGAACAAGAAAAATTGGCCCAGTCTTTTTCTGGCAATGCTAGTCGCAAGGCCAAGGGTTCGGGGATGGGACTCTTTGTGGTCAAAAGTTTATTAGAACACGAGAAATTACCTTATCATTTTGAGATGCAAGATGATCGATTAACCTTCTTCATGCGTTATCCCAAAGTCACTCAGGACTAAGGAGAAGAAAGGGGTTACATTGATTGAGTTGGAAGAAATTCAATCTAAAGTATGGGAAAAACTAGCTTTTTTTATCAAAAAGTGATAAAATGAACAATGTAAATGGGATGTCCCAAAAAATATATAGGAGGCCTGACAAATGGCAATCGTTTCAGCAGAAAAATTTGTCCAAGCAGCTCGTGACAACGGTTATGCAGTTGGTGGATTTAACACAAACAACCTTGAGTGGACTCAAGCTATCTTGCGTGCAGCAGAAGCTAAAAAAGCTCCAGTTTTGATCCAAACTTCAATGGGTGCTGCGAAATACATGGGTGGTTACAAAGTTGCTCGCAACTTGATCGCTAACCTTGTTGAGTCAATGGGGATTACTGTACCAGTAGCTATCCACCTTGACCACGGTCACTACGAAGATGCACTTGAGTGTATCGAAGTTGGTTACACTTCAATCATGTTTGACGGTTCACACCTTCCAGTTGAAGAAAACCTTAAATTGGCTAAAGACGTTGTTGAAAAAGCACACGCTAAAGGTATCTCAGTAGAAGCTGAAGTTGGTACTATCGGTGGTGAAGAAGACGGTATCATCGGTAAAGGTGAATTGGCTCCAATCGAAGATGCTAAAGCAATGGTTGCAACTGGTATTGACTTCTTGGCAGCTGGTATCGGTAACATCCACGGTCCTTACCCAGCAAACTGGGAAGGTCTTGACCTTGACCACTTGAAGAAATTGACAGAAGCTCTTCCAGGATTCCCAATCGTATTGCACGGTGGTTCAGGTATTCCTGATGACCAAATCCAAGCAGCTATCAAACTTGGTGTTGCGAAAGTTAACGTTAACACTGAATGCCAAATCGCATTCGCTAACGCAACTCGTAAATTTGCTCGTGACTACGAAGCAAACGAAGCAGAATACGACAAGAAAAAACTCTTCGACCCACGTAAATTCTTGGCTGACGGTGTAAAAGCTATCCAAGCATCAGTTGAAGAACGTATCGACGTATTCGGTTCAGAAGGTAAAGCATAATCTAGCTGAACAATACAGATGAAACCTGCCCATTGGGTGGGTTTTTTGTGTCTGGATATATAGCGAATATACTGTAGAAGAACCAATCTTAAGTTGCTAAAAGGTTCTATTTTTTGTACAATAATGCTATGAAAATACTGAAAAAATGGTTTCTTGGCATTCTTAGTTTCATTCTTTTGTTTTTACTCGCTACATTCATCTTTCACCGTATCAGTTTGGAAAAGGAAGAAGCCTCACTATCACCTATGGGACAACAAGTTCTTGTCAATGGACATCAAATAAATATTTACGTTGAAGGGGATGGACCTGAGACTATAGTAGTTCTCTCAGGTGCTGGTATTGCTTCTCCCATATTGGACTTTAAAAATGTATCGGAATCCTTATCGAAACGATATAAGGTAGTCATCGTGGAGCGAGCGGGATATGGTTATAGTGATGATAGCAATCATTCAAGAGATGTGATGGAAGTTTTGTCTGAGACTCGCCAAGCTCTTTCCCAAGCAAATATCACAGGGCCGTTTATCATTCTGTCTCATTCCATGGCTAGTTTAGAGAGTCTGGCTTGGCAGGAGAAGTTTCCTGATGAAGTGAAAGCTTTGATTGGTTTAGATTGGGCATTGCCATCAAGTTATGAGAATTTAAAGCAAAATCAGACCTTACTCACTGTAGCATATTGGAGCAGCAATATTGGCTTATTACGCTACTTCCCTGAGTCCTTTTATATAAAAAATCAAACTTTGACCGAAAATGAACGAAAACAATATAAACTTCTAGCTTATAAGCAGTTGATGTCACAAGCCATGCTTCATGAATCCCAAACGGTAAAGGAAAATGCCAAGAAAGTTACTTCTAGCATCAATCCGAAAATTCCCACCTTACTACTGGTGTCTAACGGTGAAGGTACTAGTTTTAGCCAATCTGAGTGGCAACGTTATGCAGAGAGATTTGCAAGCGACCAGTCTAATGTTCAAGTCGTCTATATGGATGCGCCTCACGACCTCTATCATTATCAAAGCGATGCTATTGTTTCTCGCATTAAAGAATTTTTAGAGAATAATTGAGGGCTTAAAAATCCATTGAGACTGATGATAATAATTGAAAGGAATGACTTATGAATAATTCTTATATTTTACTTAGACATGCTCATTCAAGATTTTCAAGTGATGATTTTAATAGAACTTTGTCAGAAAAAGGATTTTTATCTCTTGACCAGTTAGAGTTTTTGAATTTTTTTAATATTGATTATTATTTTTCTAGTCCTTATAAACGAGCATTTGAAACGATTAATAGCTCGCCAATTCAATTTGATAAAATAGTTCTTGATAATCGGTTACGAGAGCGAAAATTATCTTCAACCTTTATAAAAGATTCTGAGTTTGAAGACAGTATTAAATATTTATGGCAAAATCCTAGTGAATCTCTTTCAGAAGGGGAATCAAATCAAGACGCACTAGCTAGAGTACTAAATTTTTTAATGGAATTGGAAGAGAGATACTCAGAAAAAACGATTTTACTTAGTTCACACGGGAATTTGATAGGAATACTACTAAATCACTTTGATTCCAGTTTTGATTATGAAAAATGGGAGCAAATGACCTTTCCAGATTGTTTTCTAATTGATAGAAATGGGATTGTGAAAAGAATTATGAAAGATTAGTTCTTTGATTAAATAGTGAATTATATTGATCAAAATAGTTTTCTTTTTACAGTTCGTAACCTGCCCCTGAGGGCAGGTTTTTTGCGTTTTAAGGAAACTATTAAACCAGAATTTTTGATTCAAAAGTATTATTTTAAGAGTGAAATCTCTAATTTCATAATCCGTAGGCAAACGCTTGCATTCCTTTTTTTATTGGACTATAATAGGTTGGTATAAAGCCTTCTGTAAGAATAACAATTAGAAAGTTTAGAAAGTAAGGATTTAGAATATTTGTAGTCAAAAATACAATGTTGCTATTCCTTGCGATAGGGAGATAGATATGGCAATGATAGAAGTGGAACATCTTCAGAAAAATTTTGTGAAGACAGTAAAGGAGCCGGGGTTAAAGGGGGCTTTGCGCTCCTTTATTCATCCTGAAAAGCAGACCTTTGAAGCGGTCAAGGATTTGACCTTTGAAGTTCCAAAAGGCCAAATTTTGGGCTTTATCGGGGCCAATGGAGCTGGGAAGTCAACAACCATCAAAATGCTGACAGGAATTTTAAAGCCGACATCGGGCTATTGTCGGATCAATGGCAAGATTCCTCAGGACAATCGTCAAGACTATGTCAAGGATATTGGGGTTGTCTTTGGACAACGCACCCAGCTATGGTGGGATCTGGCCCTGCAAGAGACCTATACGGTCTTAAAAGAAATTTACGATGTGCCAGACGCGCTCTTTCATAAGCGTATGGACTTTTTGAATGAAGTCTTGGATTTGAAGGAATTTATCAAGGATCCCGTACGCACTCTTTCACTGGGTCAACGAATGCGGGCGGATATTGCGGCTTCCTTGCTCCACAATCCCAAGGTTCTCTTTTTAGATGAGCCGACCATTGGTTTGGACGTTTCGGTCAAGGATAATATTCGTCGCGCCATTACCCAGATCAATCAGGAGGAAGAGACCACTATTCTCTTGACCACTCACGACTTGAGCGACATTGAGCAACTTTGTGATCGGATTTTTATGATTGATAAGGGGCAAGAGATTTTTGATGGAACGGTGAGCCAGCTCAAGGAAACCTTTGGCAAGATGAAGACTCTTTCTTTTGAACTGGTGCCAGGTCAAAGTCATCTAGTTTCTCACTATGAAGGCATGTCTGATATGACTATTGATAGACAAGGAAACAGCCTCAATATTGAATTCGATAGTTCCTGCTACCAGTCGGCCGATATTATCAAGCAAACCCTGTCTGATTTTGAAATTCGCGATTTGAAGATGTTGGATACGGATATCGAGGATATTATCCGTCGCTTCTACCGAAAGGAGCTCTAAGATGGTCAAATTGTGGAGACGTTATAAACCCTTTATCAATGCAGGCGTTCAGGAGTTGATTACCTATCGAGTCAACTTTATTCTTTATCGGATTGGGGATGTTATGGGGGCTTTTGTGGCTTTCTATCTTTGGAAGGCAGTCTTCGATTCGTCGCAAGAGTCTTTGATTCAGGGATTCAGTATGGCAGATATCACCCTCTACATCACCATGAGTTTTGTGACCAATCTTTTGACCAAGTCGGATAGCTCTTTTATGATTGGGGAGGAGGTCAAGGACGGATCCATTATCATGCGCTTGCTGAGACCAGTGCATTTTGCGGCCTCATATCTCTTCACCGAGCTTGGCTCCAAGTGGTTGATTTTTATCTCTGTTGGACTGCCATTTTTAAGTGTCATTGTCTTGATGAAAATCTTATCGGGACAAGGTATTGTAGAGGTACTGGGCTTAACTGTCCTTTATCTCTTTAGTTTAACGCTGGCCTATCTGATTAACTTTTTCTTTAATATCTGCTTTGGATTTTCAGCTTTTGTGTTTAAAAATCTTTGGGGTTCCAATCTACTTAAAACTTCCATAGTGGCCTTTATGTCTGGAAGTCTGATTCCCTTGGCTTTCTTTCCAAAGCTTGTTTCAGATATTCTGTCCTTCTTGCCTTTTTCATCTTTAATTTATACTCCGGTTATGATCATTGTTGGGAAATACGATGCCAGTCAGATTCTTCAGGCGCTTTTGCTACAGTTCTTCTGGCTCATAGTGATGGTGGGCTTGTCTCAGTTGATATGGAAACGAGTCCAGTCCTTTATCACTATTCAAGGAGGTTAGTATGAAAAAATATCAACGCATGCATTTGATTTTTATCAGACAATACATCAAGCAAATCATGGAATACAAGGTCGATTTTGTGGTGGGCGTGTTAGGAGTTTTTCTGACTCAAGGCCTGAACCTCTTGTTTCTCAATGTGCTCTTTCAACACATTCCTTCCTTAGAAGGCTGGACTTTTCAAGAAATCGCCTTTATCTATGGATTTTCCTTAATTCCCAAGGGACTAGATCATCTCTTTTTTGACAATCTCTGGGCTCTGGGGCAACGTTTGGTGCGAAAAGGAGAGTTTGACAAGTACCTGACGCGTCCTATCAATCCTCTCTTTCACATCTTGGTTGAGACCTTTCAGATTGATGCCTTGGGCGAACTATTGGTCGGTGGAATTTTACTAGCGACAACAGTATCAAGCATTGCTTGGACTCTTCCAAAATTCCTGATTTTTCTAGTCTGCATTCCTTTTGCGACCTTAATCTATACTTCCTTGAAAATCGCGACTGCCAGTATCGCTTTTTGGACCAAGCAGTCAGGAGCCATGATTTACATTTTTTATATGTTTAATGACTTTGCCAAGTATCCGATTTCCATTTATAATTCGCTTCTTCGTTGGTTGATTAGCTTTATCGTGCCTTTCGCCTTTACGGCCTACTATCCTGCCAGCTATTTCTTGCAGGACAAAGACGGGCTCTTTAACATTGGTGGGTTGATGTTGATTTCCCTTGTTTTCTTTGTTATTTCTTTAAAACTCTGGGATAGGGGCTTGGATGCCTACGAAAGTGCGGGTTCGTAAGAGATAAGATAGGATGAGAGTTAAAAATTAAATATGTTACAAACAACCGTTGAAAATTATAGCGGTTGTTTTTGCATGTTTATTAAGGCATAAATTCTATCCATACCCCTTTTTGCGATTTTGGTAGTTATTCCAGTTAATTGCTACTATTTTTGATGGTGTGAATGTGCTGATAATGTATCCCAGTTAACTACGAAAGTTTTGGGTTTATATTTTTTAATGTACATTAAAAAAAAAATTAATGCGTGTTAATTTTTCTTGACTTAAAATTTTTTAATTGATATACTATTTTTCAGAGAGCTAACAATTATATATAAATGTACTACTCTATCCCACTAGATAATACGTCATAAAACTTTTTATAACAAAGGCTAGCAAGGTTAAAGTTTTCTATCTATTGGGTTTAAAATAAAAAATGAAGGAATTATAATGAAAAAAAGTACGGTATTGTCATTAACTACTGCTGCAGTTATTTTAGCAGCATATGCCCCCAATGAGGTAATTTTAGCAGATGCACCTAGTTCTGAAGATGCTTTAAGAATTTCTGATAAAGAAAAAGTAGTAGCAGATGCACCTAGTTCTGAAGATGCTTTAAAAATTTCTGGTAAAGAAAAAGTAGTAGCAGATAAAGAAACAGAAAAAAATGAACAATCTGAAGAACTTCATAATGTTATAGAAACTTCAAAGGATACTGAGGAGAAGAAGACAACAGTTATTGAGGAAAAAGAAGTTGTTAGTAGAAAGCCTAAGATAGACAAAAAAACTAGTAACGAAGGAGCAAGTATCAAAGAAGACTCCAATCAATCCAAAGGAGATGATGCGAACTCATTTGTAAATAAAGATACAGAAAATCCTAAAAAAGAAGATAAACTTGTCTATATTGCTGAATTTAAAGATAAAGAATCTGGAGAAAAAGTAATTAAGGAACTATCCAATCTTGAGGATACAAAAGTTTTATATACCTATAATACGATTTTTAATGGCGCTGCCATTGAAACAACTCCAGATAATTTGGACAAAATTAAACAAATGGAAGGTGTTTCGTCGGTTGAACGATCACAAAAAGTCCAACCAATGATGAATCATGCCAGAAAGGAAATTGGAGTTGAGGAAGCTATTGATTACCTAAAGTCTATTAATGCTCCATTTGGGAAAAATTTTGATGGTAGAGGTATGGTCATTTCAAATATCGATACTGGAACAGATTATAGGCATAAGGCTATGAGGATCGATGATGATGCCAAAGACTCAATGAAATTTAAAAAAGAAGATTTAAAAGGCACTGATAAAAATTATTGGTTGAGTGATAAAATCCCTCATGCGTTCAATTATTATAATGGTGGTAAAATCACTGTAGAAAAATATGATGATGGTAGGGATTATTTTGACCCACATGGGATGCATATTGCAGGGATTCTTGCTGGAAATGATACTGAAAAAGATATCAAGAACTTTAATGGCATAGATGGAATTGCGCCTAATGCACAAATTTTCTCTTATAAAATGTACTCTGACGCAGGATCTGGGTTCGCGGGTGATGAAACAATGTTTCATGCTATTGAAGATTCGATCAAACACAATGTCGATGTTGTTTCGGTATCATCTGGCTTTACGGGAACAGGTCTTGTAGGCGAGAAATATTGGGAGGCTATTAGAGCATTAAGAAAAGCTGGAATCCCAATGGTTGTTGCTACAGGTAATTTTGCGACTTCTGCTTCAAGTTCTTCTTGGGATTTAGTAGCCAATAATAATCTGAAAATGACAGATACTGGAAATGTAACACGAACTGCCGCACATGAAGATGCGATAGCGGTCGCTTCTGCTAAAAATCAAACCATTGAGTTTGATAAGGTTAACATTGGAGGACAAAGTTTTAAATACAGAAATATAGGAGCTTTTTTCGATAAAAATAAAATCCTAACAAATGAGGATGGGTCAAAAACTCCAAATAAATTAAAATTTGTATATATAGGCAAAGGTCAAGACAAAGATTTGATAGGCTTGGATCTTAAGGGCAAAATTGCAGTAATGGATAGAATTTATACCAAGGATTTAAAAGATGCTTTTAAAAGAGCAACGGATAAAGGCGCACGTGCCATTATGGTTGTAAATACTGTAAATTACTACAATAGAGATAATTGGACAGACCTTCCAGCTATGGGATATGAAGCGGATGAAGGGACTACTAGTCAAGTATTTTCAATTTCAGGAGATGATGGTGTAAAATTATGGAACATGATTAACCCTGATAAAAAAACTGAAGTCAAAAGAAATAATAAGGAAGATTTTAAAGATAACTTAGAACAATACTATCCAATTGATATGGAAAGCTATAATTCTAATAAACCGAATGTAGGTGATGAAAAAGAAATTGACTTTAAATTTGCAGCTGACACAGACAAAGAACTTTATAAAGAAGATATTATAGTCCCAGCAGGGTCTACATCTTGGGGGCCAAGAACAGACTTGCTTTTAAAACCGGATGTTTCAGCACCTGGTAAAAATATTAAATCCACTCTAAATGTTATCAATGGTAAATCCACTTATGGTTATATGTCAGGAACTAGTATGGCAACTCCAATCGTAGCAGCTTCTACTGTTTTGATTCGACCAAAATTAAAGGAATTGCTTGAAAGACCTGTCTTGAAAAATCTTAAGGGAGATGACAAAATAGACCTTACAAGTCTTACAAAAATAGCTCTACAAAATACTGCAAGACCTATGATGGATGCAACCTCTTGGAAAGAAAAGAGTCAATACTTTGCATCACCTAGACAGCAGGGAGCGGGGCTAATTAATGTTGCCAACGCTTTGAGAAATGAAGTTGTAGCAACTTTCAAAAATACAGATTCTAAAGGTTTGGTAAATTCATATGGTTCCATTTCTCTTAAAGAAATAAAAGGTGATAAAAAATACTTTACAATTAAGCTTCACAATACCTCAAACAGACCTTTAACCTTTAAAGTTTCTGCATCAACTGTAACTACAGATGCTCTAACTGATAGGCTAAAACTCGATGAAACATATAAAGATGAAAAATCTCCGGACGGGAAGCAAATTGTTCCAGAAATTCACCCAGAAAAAGTCAAAGGAGCAAATATCACATTTGAGCATGATACTTTCACTATAGGTCCAAATTCCAGCTTTGATTTAAATGCGGTTATAAATGTTGGAGAAGCTAAAAACAAAAATAAATTTGTAGAATCATTTATTCATTTTGAGTCAGTGGAAGAAATGGAAGCTCTAAACTCCAACGGTAAGAAAAGAAACTTCCAACCTTCTTTGTCGATGCCTCTAATGGGATTTGCTGGGAATTGGAACCACGAACCAATCCTTGATAAATGGGCCTGGGAAGAAGGATCAAAATCAAAAGCAATGGAAGGTTATGATGATGATGGTAAACCAAAAATTCCAGGTACCTTAAATAAGGGGATTGGTGGAGAACATGGTATAGATAAATTTAATCCAGCAGGAGTTATCCAAAATAGAAAAGATAAAAATACAACATCCCTAGATCAAAATCCAGAATTATTTGCTTTCAATAACGAAGGAATCAACGCACCTTCATCAAGTGGCTCTAATATTGCTAAAATCTATCCTTTAGATTCAAATGGAAATCCTCAAGATGCTCAACTTGAGAGAGGATTAACGCCTTCTCCACTTGTATTAAGAAGTGCAGAAGAAGGGGTGATTTCAATAGTAAATACAAATAAAGAAGGAGAAAATCAAAAAGACTTAAAAGTCATTTCGAGAGAACACTTTATTAAAGGAATTTTAAACTCTAAAAGAAATGATGCAAAGGGCATTAAATCTTCTAAGCTAAAAGTTTGGGGTGATTTGAAATGGGATGGACTCATTTATAACCCTAGAGGTAGAGAAGAAAATGCCCCAGAAAGTAATGACAAAAAAGATCCTGCTACTAAGATACGAGGACAATTTGAACCGATTGCGGAAGGGCAATATTTCTATAAATTTAAATATAGATTAACCAAGGATTACCCATGGCAGGTTTCCTATATTCCTGTAAAAATTGATAACACACCTCCAAAGATTGTTTCAATTGATTTTTCAAACCCTGAAAAAATTAAGTTAATTACAAAGGATACTTATCACAAGGTCAAAGAGCAATACAAGAATGAAACGCTATTTGCGAGAGATCAAAAAGAACATCCTGAAAAATTTGACGAGATTGCCAACGAAGTTTGGTATGCTGGGGCCGCTCTTGTTAATGAAGATGGAGAGGTTGAGAAAAATCTTGAAGTAACTTATGCAGGTGAGGGTCAAGGACGAAATAGAAAACTTGACAAAGACGGAAATACCATTTATGAAATTAAAGGTGCAGGAGATTTAAGGGGCAAAATCATTGAAGTGATTGCATTAGACGGTTCTAGCAATTTCACAAAGATTCATAGAATTAAATTTGCTGATCATGCTGATGAAAATGGGATGATTTCCTATTATCTAGTAGATCCTGATCAAGATTCATCTAAATACCAAAAGCTTGGAGAAATTCCTGAATCTAAATTTAAGAATTTAAAAAACGTTAAAGATGATAGTCTTAAAAAAGATACAACTGAGGTAGAACATCATCAAGAAAATGAAGAGGCTACCGAAGAAAAATCTAGCTTGACTATTCATAAAACTATTTCAACAATTAGAGATTTTGAAAGCAAAGACTTAAAGAAACTCATTAAAAAGAAATTTAGAGAAGTTGATGACTTTACAAGTGAAACTGGTAAGAGAATAGAGGAATACGATTATAAATACGATGATAAGGGAAATATCATTGCATATGACGATGGTAGTGCCTTAGAATATGAAACTGAAAAACTTGATGAAATCAAATCAAAAATTTATGGCATTCTAAACCCATCTAAAGATGGACACTTTGAAATTCTTGGAAAGATCAGTAATGTTTCTAAAAATGCCAAGGTATACTATGGAAATAACTATAAATCGATAGAAATCAAAACGACCAAGTATGATTCCCACTCAAAAACGATGACATTTGATTTATACGCTAATATTAATGATATTGTGGATGGATTAGCTTTTGCAGGAGATATGAGGTTTTTTGTCAAAGATGATGGTCAGATAAAAGCTGAAACTAAAATTAGAATGCCTGAAAAAAATAAGGAAACTAAAGCAGAATATCCGTATGCATCAAGTTATGGGAATGTAATAGAATTAGGAGAAGGAGATCTTTCAAAAAACAAACCAAACAATTTAACGGACATGGAATCTGGTAAAATCTATGCTGATTCAGAAAAACAACAATATCTATTAAAGGATAACATCATTCTAAGAAAAGGCTATGCACTAAAAGTGACTACCTATAATCCTGGAAAAACGGATATGTTAGAAGGGAATGGAGTCTATAACAAGGAAGATATAGCAAAAATCCAAAAGGCTAATCCTAATCTAAGAGTTTTATCAGAAAAAATAATTTATGCTGATAGTAGAAATGTTGAAGATGGAAGAAGTATTCAATCAGTATTAATGTCGGCTTTGGACGGCTTTAACATTGTAAGGTATCAAGTGTTTACATTTAAAATGAACGATAAAGGGGAGGCAATCGATAACGATGGCAATCTTGTAACAGATCCTTCTAAACTGGTATTATTTGGTAAGGATGGTAAAGAGTACACTGGAGAGGATAAGTCCAATGTAGAAGCTATAAAAGAAGATGGCTCTACGTTATTTATTGATACCAAACCAGTAAATCTCTCAATGGACAAGAACTACTTTAATCCATCTAAATCTAATAAAATTTATGTACGAAATCCAGAATTTTATTTAAGAGGTAAGATTTCTGATAAGGGTGGTTTTAACTGGGAGTTGAGAGTTAATGAATCGGTTGTAGATAATTATTTAATCTACGGAGATTTACACATTGATAACACTAGAGATTTTAACATTAAGCTTAATGTTAAAGACGGCGACATCATGGACTGGGGAATGAAAGACTATAAAGCAAACGGATTTCCAGATAAGGTAACAGATATGGATGGAAATGTTTATCTCCAAACTGGCTATAGCGATTTGAATGCGAAAGCGGTTGGAGTACACTATCAATTTTTATATGATAATGTAAAACCAGAAGTAAACATTGATCCTAAGGGAAATACTAGTATCGAATATGCTAACGGAAAATCTGTAGTCTTTAACATCAATGATAAAAGAAATAATGGATTCGATGGTGAGATTCAAGAACAACATATTTATGTAAATGGAAAAGAATACAAATCATTTGATGATATTAAACAACTAACAGATAAGACACTAAACATTAAGATTGTTGTAAAAGATTTCGCAAGAAATACAACCGTAAAAGAATTCATTTTAAACAAAGATACGGGAGAGGTAAGCGAATTAAAACCTCATACGGTGACTGTGACAATTCAAAATGGAAAAGAAATGAGTTCAACGATAGTGTCGGAAGAAGATTTTATGTTACCTGTCTATATGGGTGAATTAGAAAAAGGATACCAATTTGATGGTTGGGAAATTTCTGGTTTCGAAGGGAAAAAAGACGCTGGCTATGTTCTTAATCTATCAAAAGATACCTTTATAAAACCTGTATTCAAGAAAATAGAGGAGAAAAAGGAGGAGGAAAATAAACCTACTTTTGATGTATCGAAAAAGAAAGAAAAAACACAATCTAATTCAACTAATGATGTCAACAGTATTGTTTCTGATGAAAATGATAAAAACTTTGAAATTAACAAGAACATTTATCTAAATGAACAAGGAAACTTAACTAATAAAAATACCAACATCAATAGTAAATCAACTAGTAACAATCCTAATGAGTTGCCAAAAACCGGAACAGCAAGCGGAGCCCAGACACTATTAGCTGCCGGAATCATGTTTATAGTAGGAGCTTTTCTTGGATTGAAGAGAAAAAATAAAGATTAAGACAAAAGCTATAGAAAAAATGGTTTATGTACTGAGATTAGATAGTGAGGTGATGACATAGTTTTGTGAAAGTATTGATTTATAAATATATTATTTAGATTTCTATGAAAATGGGAGATTTAATAGAGATATATGTAAAAGCCTTGTCTCAGGACAGGCTTTTTCTAATGGAGATAAAAATTTCTTGACATCTATTCTCAGAGTGCTATACTAAAAGGGTAATCGCCGATTTAGCTCAGTTGGTAGAGCAACGCACTCGTAACGCGTAGGTCACAGGTTCAAGCCCTGCAATCGGCAGAATCAAGAAGTCCAAACGGGCTTCTTTTTTTGTAAATATAGGAAAGGTGGAACGTTTGAGATAGGTTCTATTTAACGTCAGAAACTCCTACTTATAAATTAAAACTAAAATTTATATTTTGTGGTATAATATATTTTAATAAGCACTTGTTTTCGTTCCGTTTTAGAGGACTATAGGCTGTTAATTATTCTAGAAATTTTTGCTTTGATTTTTTTAAAAAGTCATAAAAGTTCATGGATAGTAACGAATGAAGTCTCGCAAACTTGGCTGAATATAAATCAAAAAGGAGAAAATTATGAATAAGAAAGAACGGGAAAGACAATTTGAAGAGATTAACGGACGTAGGCGGTCAGAATCAAAGTTGACTCCAAATAAAAAAATAAAAATCTATATTGGCATAGCACTCGCTGTTTTAGTCACTCTTATCTTGGTAAGTATTTTCTCATATTTTCTGATTGTAAAGAAAGAGTCAAATCAAGCATCGTCTGCTGTTTCAACTACAGAGTCAACAAGTCAATCGTCTACAAGCCAAGGAAAGACAGATGAGACTGATAAGGATAAACAAGAGGAAATTCAGAAACTCAAGGATCAACTGACTGCTTTAGATACCAAAATTACGGAAGCAGAAGCATTTGTTAGCAAGTTCAAGAAAGAAACTGCTGTTCCAAAATTAGATATTGAAGCAATTAAGAATAATGACTTGTCTAGTTTAGAAGGTACTTGGCGTAGTCAATCTGGTAATGAATACATTATTAATGATTCTGGAGAAGTACGTGCGACTTGGTTTACAAATGATCAAAAGTACGAATCTGTAGTTGGATTAAAGGTATCAAAAGGACAAGATAATCGTAACCCTGAGACAGCGTCTATCAGTGCATGGGTAAAAGATTCTGTTGCTGGAGGATTTGTAATAGTAGCTGTGCCAAGTGGAGTCGTTATGCAACCTGCTGATGACGGAAAGATTACGGATAAAAGCAATCATACTGAGGAAAGACTACTTTCAGGACAAGATTATGGGTCTATGTTAATGAAACCAGAAAATGTTTATTATCGTGTGAAACCAGATACCAGTAAACTTGAGGAAGCAGAAAAGAACTTAGCTCAACTACAAGCAGACCGTGAATCAATCAAATCTTCTCTAGAGCCAAAGGAAAAGAAAAACTAGATGGTATTCGTTCAAAAATACTGTTACAATCGGCAGAATCAAGAAGCCCATTAGTGCTTCTTTTTCTTTTGTTACAAATATTCAACCACTTAGACAGAGATATTGACCAGATAGGCAAAAGGGCTTGTTCTTGAAAAATTCCTCTGCTATAATGGTTCATGTAAGGGGCGTGAGGGGTCAGTATCAGACAACTCAAGAACCTAAAAAAGAAAATGGAGACAAAAAAATGAAAAAATTATTAGGACTTGTATTTTTAGTAGCAGCAGCGCTAGTATTGTATTTCGGTTCTGTTGGATGGCCAAGTTTGGATGTCAACCTCTGGTCACTCATTCCGGTAGGATTGTTCCTCTATTTCACACTAGAAAACTTTTTGAAAAAAGATTACAAGGCTAGTCTGATGTGCTTGATCATTGCCTTTATCATCGCAAATGCTATTTTTGATCTTTTGCCAATTTCAAGTGGTTTGGTGATTGGTGCTGGTGTGCTAGCTTGTGTAGGAATTGGCTACCTCTTTCCTGATAAGGATAAAAAAGAAGATAAATAAAAAGTCTCGAGATTTCTCGAGACTTTTTTTATCGACCAGCGTAATATTTTTGGATCCCCTTTACGATGCCTGCGACCAGTTTGTCTTGGTAGTGGCTATCTCTGATTTGTTGGTTTTCGGAGAAATTATCCATATATCCAAGCTCTAGGAGAACGGCTGGTTTGGCGGTTTCGCGTAGTACGGCATAGCTGCTCTCCAACAGGCCAGCATCCTTGGCTCCTGTTTCTGCTAGAAGAGAGGAGTGGATGGCAGCGGCGAGGCGTTTGCTTTCACTCATACGATCAGGGTGATTGTGCCAGTATTTATTAATCTTACTTGGATAATCAGGTTCATCGCTATAGGAGTAGGTTTGAATACCGCTCGCTTTTGAGTAGGTATTACCAGTAGCGTTGAAGTGAATACTGATAAAAATATCAGAGTTGGTCTTATTAACCATACGAGAACGTTCGGTAACAAAATCAACGTCAATATCACTATCACGAGAAGTGAGGACCTTGTAGCCTAGTTCTTCTAACTTAGTACGAAGCTTACGGTAAATCTGCATGTTGAGATCTTTTTCAGCTACATTGTAGTAAAAGGCACCTGAATCTCGACCACCGTGTCCAGGATCTAGGAAGATGGTATTGCTGTATAGTCCTTTTGTAAATCCACCTTCAGTTGAAACTTCAGAAATCCATTGGCCGTATTTTTGGAACAGGTGTTCCTTACCGTCTATCTTGTAAGTTCCTGAAACATAATGCCCATTATCATCTAGGTAGTAGCGTGCTTTGTCAGAGTTATCGTAAATCCATTCGCTCTTTGCCATGTAACCACCTGACTTGAGGTAGTATGCTCCAATCCACTCCTGATTTGCATAACGGCCATCCGCTTTTAGATAGAACCAGCTCTTGTAGGCTTTATCGAAGATCCACTCATTCTCCGCCATGGCTCCACTGGTTTTAAGGTAGTAGCTTTCTTTCCATTTGTCTGCTAGCATTCCACCATTCTGGTCAAATGAGTACCAGGAACCTTGAATCTTTTGCCAGTTGTCTTGAATATATCTCCCTGACCCGTTCGCATAGAACCAAGTATCCTTGATTTTGACCCAGTTGTTTTCTGCCATAGCTCCACTCTGGTTGAAGAGGTAGCCCTTGAAGGTTGTCGCACTCAGCATTCCACCGTCTTTGTCAAAGTAATACCAAGAACCGTTGACTTTCTCCCATTTATCCTGCGAGATCTTTCCAGAAGGAGCGACATAGTACCAAATTTGATCTAATTTTGTCCAGCCCTTTTCCGCCATAGCCCCGCTTTTTGTGAGCAGATAGCCGTCAACGGCAGTGTTGCTGAGCATGCTTCCAGTTTGGTCAAAATAGTACCAAGAACCATTGATTTTTTTCCAAGTGTTCAGAGCTAGTCGTCCAGAAGGATCAGCATAGTACCATTGATTGTCCAGTTTGGTCCAGCTATTTTCTATCATGACACCATCTTGGTCAAAGGCATAACCTTTGTAGATAGTAGAATGAAGACGATTACCATCTTGATCGAAGTAGTACCATTTGCCTTGGATTTGTTTCCAGTTCAAAGCAGGTTTATCATCTTGGTAAAAACGCCAGTGGTGATTTTCTTGGTACCATCCTTCTTTTTTGGGCTTGTCTTCTTGCACATTTACTTTCGGAAGAACTTCTGATTTAGAGTTTTCCTCAACACTCGATTCCTTCTTTTCTTCTTTGGCAATTGCTTCCTTGACAGCAGATGTGGATTGAGTAGTGTTTTCTTCTCCTAAGACGGATGCGGGTGCTAATCCTGCGATTGAAAGGATTAAAGCACTGGTCAGTAGTATCTTTTTCACTTTTTATTTCCTAACTTTTTCTTTTCTCTTTTTCATTTTTCCTATTAATTATCGAATTGAACTTCTTCTAGTAAGTATTCGATAAAGCGTTCGCCCATCTTAGACAGGCTGGTTTTTTCATGCTGGATATAGACTAGTTCAATCGGGTCGTCAATGTCCAGTGGAATGGAAACGATATTGTCTCCGTTGAGGTTGCTGTTCAATATCCCTGTTGCAATGGTGTAACCATCCAAACCAATCAAAAGATTAAAGAGGGTGGCACGGTCACTGACTACGATGGATTTCTTGTGGTGCTCTTGTGAAAGAATCTCCTCTGAAAAGTAGAAGGAGTTGTGCGTCCCCTGGTCGTAACTGAGGTAAGGAAAATCTTCTAAATCAGCCAGTTTGACCTTGTCTTTTTTAGCTAGAGGATTGGTCTTGCTAACAAAGATATGGGGTTGAGCGGTAAAGAGGTGGTGGGCTAAGAGGTGATTGTCATCTAGCATTTTCGTTAAAACATCGCGGTTGTAGCTGTTTAAAAAGAGGACACCGACCTCGCTACGGAAGTTCTTGACGTCATCGATAATCTCCCAAGTCCGAGTTTCACGAAGGAAGAGCTCGTATTTCTCCATATCACTTTTCTTGAGCAGAGAGACAAAGGCATTGACTACAAAGGCATAGTGCTGAGAGGAAACGCTGAAAAGTTCGCGGTGGGCGATAGGATTTTTATAGCGTTCTTCCAGAAGCTGAGTTTGCTCAACGACCTGACGGGCATAGGAGAGAAACTCCATCCCATCACGAGTCAAGGTAATGCCCTTGGGATTGCGGATAAAGATTTCAATGCCCATTTCATTTTCCAAGTCTCGAACGGCATTAGAGAGACTTGGTTGGGTGATAAAGAGTTGCTTGGCTGCTTCATTCATAGAGCCAGTTTCGACGATTTTGATAATATAGTGTAATTGTTGAATTCTCATGCTTTTATTGTACCACACTTGGTGAAGAATGAGCAAAGAAGATGAAAGGAAGAGAGGAAAGCCCCAAACTGGTATTGAAAAAAAGTCTAAAATCTGTTAGAATGAAAGCTATGAAAACATTCTATGATGTGCAGCAATTTCTCAAACAGTTTGGCATTATTGTTTACATGGGGAAGCGCTTGTATGATATTGAACTGATGAAGCTAGAACTCTCTCGGATCTATGATGCAGGTCTGATGGACAAGCTAGACTATCTAGAGGCGGAAGCTGTTCTTCGTAGAGAGCACAAGATAGAATTAGACTACATAGAGAAAAATGGAGATAAGAACTTATGACAATTTGGGTTTTGTGGGGAATCGTACTAGCGATGGCGGCATGGATGGGTTATAACTACCTTCGTATTCGTCGTGCGGCTAAGATTGTGGATAATGCAGAATTTGAAGCCTTGATTCGAAAAGGGCAATTGATTGATGTCCGTGAACCAGCAGAATTTCACAGAAAACATATCCTCGGAGCTCGCAATATTCCTTCAAATCAGTTGAAGTCAAGCCTTGCAGCCCTTCGTAAGGATAAACCTGTCCTTCTCTACGAAAACCAACGCGGACAACGAGTGACCAATGCAGCACTTTATTTGAAGAAACAAGGTTTCTCTGAGATTTATATCCTTTCTTATGGATTGGATTCTTGGATTGGGAAGGTCAAGACTAGCTAAGATTCTGTAAAAAACTGTCGAATGATAGATAAAGCTAGCATTTTATGGTATCATCATTTATATTAAATTTAAGGAGATTTTGTAATATGAATTCACAACAAAAGAAAAAACCTTCACTTATTTTAGGTATCTTATCTATCGTCCTTGGTTTGCTATCGCCAATAGTGGGTCTGATTTTGGGGATCATAGGATTGGTCTTGGCTTTTTCATACCAAAAAGAATCTGGACTAGACTATAAAACAGAAAAAATTCTCAATATCGTAGGACTTGTAATTTCTGTACTTAACTGGATTGCAGCCATCGCATTAGTTTTTAGATAAGTAAAAACAAAAAAAGCTTTAAACATAAAGCTTTTTTCTTTTATCCACTTTTCTCTAAGTAGTTTTTAATGATTTCCGATTCCTCTGGATTCAAGGGACGGTATTGCCCTTCTGCTAGTTCTGGGTCTAATGTAAAGTCACCGAATTGGATTCGTTTTAGGGCAGTCACCTTGACACCAACTGATAGAAACATCTTCTTGACTTGATGAAATTTGCCCTCAGAGATAGTGATGGAGGCCCGGCTCTCTGTTGGGCTTGCGGACAGAATTTCAAGCTGAGCAGGTTTACAAGTGGTCCCATCTAAAAAGACAATTCCATCCTTGAACTTTTGGATATGGTCTGACGTGAGCGGTCCGTTTACTACCACTTGATAGGATTTATCGACATGGTACTGGGGATGAAGGAGTTGGAAGCCAAGAGGTCCATTGTCTGTCAAAAGCAGCAGTCCCGTGGTATCGCGGTCTAATCTGCCGACAGCATAGAGCTGGTCAGACTGGCTGTCAGGTGGAAGGAGGTCCATGACGGTTGGAAGTTTCTTATCCTTGCTAGCTGTAACGACTCCGTTTGGCTTATGAAGCATGAGGTAGGTGTGCTCGTAGCCTTGGATTTGTCGTCCTTGAAAGACTAATTTCTGCAACCCAGTGTCGACATTTTGAGCGAGTGAGCTGGCTGGACAATCATCTACTAGGATTTCTTTTTTTAATAGAGCCTGTTTCATAGCCTTGCGACTGACCTTTTCTTGGGCTAATAATCTATCTAAACGCATACCAGCTTATCTTATCATAAGTCTCTGACTTTGAAAAGAGTTGTCTTGACTAGAAAAGCAGAGTGAAAACATTTACACTTAGCTGAACTGTGATTTTTGAATGAGACTGTGGTATAATTGTTCAGTTAGAAATAAAAATTTAAATATTAGAGGAAATCATGACAAAATTAAGAGAAGATATCCGTAACATTGCGATTATCGCCCACGTTGACCACGGTAAAACGACCCTTGTTGACGAATTATTAAAACAATCAGAAACGCTTGATGCACGTACTGAATTGGCAGAGCGCGCTATGGACTCAAACGATATCGAAAAAGAGCGTGGAATTACCATCCTTGCGAAAAATACAGCCGTTGCCTACAACGGAACTCGTATCAATATCATGGACACACCAGGACACGCGGACTTTGGTGGAGAAGTGGAACGTATCATGAAAATGGTTGATGGTGTTGTCTTGGTCGTAGATGCCTACGAAGGAACCATGCCACAAACTCGTTTCGTATTAAAAAAAGCCTTGGAACAAGACCTTGTTCCAATCGTGGTTGTTAATAAAATCGATAAACCATCAGCTCGTCCAGCAGAAGTAGTGGACGAAGTCTTGGAACTTTTCATCGAGCTTGGTGCGGATGATGACCAGCTTGATTTCCCTGTTGTTTATGCTTCAGCTATCAACGGAACATCTTCCTTGTCTGATGATCCTGCTGACCAAGAAGCAACAATGGCGCCAATCTTTGATACTATCATCGAACACATCCCAGCTCCAGTAGACAACTCTGATGAGCCACTTCAATTCCAAGTATCACTCTTGGACTACAATGACTTCGTAGGTCGTATCGGTATCGGACGTATCTTCCGTGGTACTGTTAAGGTTGGAGACCAAGTTACCCTTTCTAAACTAGATGGTACAACGAAGAACTTCCGTGTTACAAAACTCTTCGGTTTCTTTGGTTTGGAACGTCGTGAGATTCAAGAAGCCAAAGCAGGTGACTTGATTGCCGTATCTGGTATGGAAGATATCTTTGTCGGTGAAACTATTACGCCGACGGATGCTATTGAACCACTTCCAATCCTTCACATCGATGAGCCAACGCTTCAAATGACCTTCTTGGTAAACAACTCACCATTTGCTGGTAAAGAAGGTAAATGGGTGACTTCTCGTAAGGTAGAAGAACGCTTGCAAGCAGAATTACAAACAGACGTTTCCCTTCGTGTTGATCCAACGGATTCACCAGATAAATGGACTGTTTCAGGACGTGGAGAATTGCACTTGTCAATCCTTATCGAAACCATGCGCCGTGAGGGCTATGAACTTCAAGTATCTCGTCCAGAAGTTATCGTAAAAGAGATTGACGGTGTTAAATGTGAGCCATTTGAACGTGTGCAAATCGATACTCCAGAAGAATACCAAGGATCTGTTATTCAAAGCCTTTCTGAACGTAAGGGTGAAATGTTGGATATGATTTCAACTGGTAATGGTCAAACTCGTTTGGTCTTCCTTGTTCCAGCGCGTGGTTTGATCGGTTACTCAACTGAGTTCTTGTCAATGACTCGTGGTTACGGTATCATGAACCATACCTTTGACCAATACTTGCCATTGATTCCAGGGGAAATTGGTGGACGTCACCGTGGTGCCCTTGTTTCCATCGATGCTGGTAAGGCTACAACTTACTCAATCATGTCTATCGAAGAACGTGGTACTATCTTTGTCAACCCAGGTACTGAGGTTTACGAAGGAATGATTATCGGTGAAAACTCTCGTGAAAACGACTTGACAGTTAACATCACTAAGGCTAAACAAATGACCAACGTCCGTTCAGCTACTAAGGACCAAACAGCGGTTATCAAGACACCTCGTATCTTGACACTTGAAGAGTCTCTTGAGTTCTTGAATGACGATGAGTACATGGAAGTAACGCCTGAGTCTATCCGTTTGCGTAAGCAAATCCTTAACAAGGCAGAGCGTGAGAAAGCCAACAAAAAGAAAAAATCAGCTGAATAAGAGCTAGAAAGAGATAAAGATGGTCTATTTAATCATAGGAATCCTCTTATTACTACTCTATGTATTTGCGACACCCCAAAGTATCAAAGGAACAGTCAACATCGTTATCTTGGTCTTTGTAGTTGTTGCACTCTTGATTTTGCTGATGTTGTCCATCTTGCAAATCTTCCAATTACCGACAGAATTCTTTGTCACAATCGCCATGCTGGCTCTAGCCTACTTTAGCTTGAGAGACATTACGCTCATGCCTGTAAAAAAGAGCAGAAGAAGATAAATAGAAAGAGAGCTACGGCTCTCTTTTTCGATGTTATAATGAGGGTTAGAGCATTTTCGCTTAGTATTATTTCCATAAAAATGGTAAAATAGTAGGAGTAGAAATGGAGTTTGAGACATGAAAGTAATCGATCAATTTAAAAATAAGAAAGTACTTGTTTTAGGTTTGGCTAAGTCTGGTGAGTCTGCAGCCCGTTTGTTAGACAAGTTGGGTGCTATTGTGACAGTAAATGACGGCAAGCCTTTTGAGGAGAATCCTGCTGCGCAAAGTTTACTAGAAGATGGGATCAAGGTTGTCACTGGTGGGCATCCTTTGGAGCTCTTGGATGAAGATTTCGCTCTGATGGTGAAAAATCCAGGTATCCCTTATAGCAATCCCATGATTGAAAAGGCATTGGCAAAGGGGATTCCAGTCCTGACTGAGGTGGAATTGGCTTATTTAATCTCAGAAGCGCCAATTATCGGTATCACTGGTTCAAATGGGAAAACAACCACAACGACGATGATTGGGGAAGTTTTAACTGCTGCTGGTCAACATGGTCTCTTATCAGGGAATATTGGCTATCCTGCTAGTCAAGTGGCTCAAACTGCGACAGCCAAGGACACGCTCGTCATGGAACTTTCTTCTTTCCAACTGATGGGTGTCCAAGAATTCCATCCTGAGATTGCGGTTATTACCAACCTCATGCCCACTCATATCGACTATCATGGTTCTTTTGAGGAGTATGTGGCAGCTAAGTGGAATATCCAGAACAAGATGACAGCAGCTGATTTCCTTGTCTTGAACTTTAACCAAGACTTGGCAAAAGAATTGGCTAGCAAAACACAAGCCACTGTTGTACCATTTTCAACACAGGAAAAGGTTGATGGAGCTTATCTGGAAGATGGTCAACTCTACTTCCGTGGAGAAGTGGTCATGGCAGCGAGTGAAATTGGTGTTCCAGGTAGCCACAATGTAGAAAATGCCCTTGCGACCATTGCAGTAGCCAAGCTCCGTGGTGTAGACAACCAAACCATCAAGGAAACTCTTTCAGCCTTTGGAGGTGTCAAACACCGTCTCCAGTTTGTGGATGAGATCAAGGGGGTCAAATTCTATAACGATAGCAAGTCAACCAATATCTTGGCTACTCAAAAAGCCTTGTCAGGATTTGACAACAGTAAGGTTATCTTAATTGCAGGTGGTTTGGACCGCGGAAATGAGTTCGACGAATTGGTGCCAGATATTACTGGGCTCAAGAAGATGGTCATCCTCGGTCAGTCTGCAGAACGTGTCAAACGGGCAGCAGAGAAGGCTGGTGTGACTTATGTAGATGCGACTGATATTGCTGATGCGACCCGCAAGGCTTATGAGCTTGCGACTCAAGGAGATGTGGTTCTCCTCAGTCCTGCCAATGCTAGCTGGGATATGTATGCTAACTTCGAAGTACGCGGTGACCTATTTATCGACACAGTAGCGGAGTTAAAGGAATAATATGAAAAAAATTGTCTTTACAGGTGGGGGAACGGTTGGACATGTCACCCTCAATCTTTTGTTAATGCCTAAGTTCATCGAAGACGGCTGGGAAGTTCACTACATTGGTGATAAACACGGAATCGAACACCAAGAAATCCTCAAGTCAGGTTTGAATGTGACCTTCCACTCCATTGCGACTGGGAAGTTGCGTCGCTATTTCTCTTGGCAAAATATGCTGGATGTCTTCAAAGTTGGTTGGGGAATTGTCCAATCGCTCTTTATCATGTTACGACTGCGTCCACAGGCTCTTTTTTCTAAGGGAGGATTTGTCTCTGTACCGCCGGTTATCGCAGCGCGAGTGTCAGGAGTGCCAGTCTTTATTCATGAATCTGACCTTTCTATGGGCTTGGCCAATAAAATTGCCTATAAATTTGCGACCAAGATGTATTCAACCTTTGAGCAGGCTGCTGGCCTCGCAAAAGTCGAGCATGTGGGGGCAGTGACCAAGGTTTCAAACCAAAAAACTTCAGAACCCGATGAATTGGTGGATATCCAAACCCACTTTGATCCTAAATTGCCAACGGTATTGTTTGTCGGAGGTTCTGCAGGAGCTCGTGTTTTTAACCAACTGGTAACAGACCAACAGAAAGAACTGACAGAGCGCTACAATATTATCAATTTAACTGGGGATTCAAACCTCAATGAGTTGAGTCAAAATCTCTTTCGTGTTGATTATGTGACGGATCTCTATCAACCTTTGATGGAGATGGCAGATGTCGTGGTAACGCGTGGCGGTGCCAATACGATTTTTGAGCTCTTGGCCATGGCGAAACTCCATCTCATCGTACCATTGGGTCGTGAAGCAAGTCGAGGAGACCAAATTGAAAATGCTGCCTATTTTGTTAAAAAGGGCTATGCAGCGGAACTCCAAGAGACAGAATTGACCTTGGAAAGCTTGGAGGAGAAAATCAGTCACCTGCTTAGTCATAAGGATCAATACCAAGCTAGTATGAGGGCTTCAACTGAATTGAAATCTCTTGATGATTTTTATGCCCTACTAAGAAAAGACTTATCATAAGGAAAACCAATGTCAAAGGATAAGAAAAAAGAATCAAACCCTAAGAAAGAATTGTCTGAATGGCAGAAACGAAACCAGGAATACCTGAAGAAGAAGGCTGAGGAAGAAGCTGCCCTAGCTGAAGAGAAGGAAAAGGAAAAACAAGCTCGAATGGGGAAAAACTCTAAGTCGTTAGAGGAAAGTAAGAAGTCATCAAGTGATTCCGACCAGAACGAAACTGTTCCAGACGAAGAATCATCCGAAAAAGAAGAGAAATCTAAAAAGGATGATCCTAAAGTCAAAGAAGAAAAGAAGAAGAAAAAAGAAAAACCAGAGAAACCAGCCAAGCCTAAAATTGCGCCTGTTCATATTTGGCGAGCTGTGAGTATCTTGGTACCCAGTGTCCTGGTCCTCCTTCTTTCAGTCTATTTGTTGACCCCGCTGTCGACCATCAAAAATATCGATGTTAAGGGAAATAGTAACACGCAGGCGGATGACATCAAACAGGCTTCTGGAATTCAAGATAGTGACTATACCTTAGCCCTATTGTTGGATAAGGAAACATACGCTGAGCGAATCAAGTCGAATCATTGGATAGAGTCGGCGAAGATTGACTATCAATTTCCGACTAACTTTACGATTGAGGTTAAGGAATTTGATATTGTCGGTTATTATGTGTCTGGTGAAGAGTATTATCCAATTCTTTCTAGTGGTACAGTAGAGTCAACTCCTGTAAATCGCTTAAACTTGCCTGAGACTTATCTGACAGTTACCTTTAATGACGAGCAACAGGTGAAAGAACTGATCACAGGATTGTCTACTATTAGTGAGGATATCAAGAGTCAAATCCAGAAAATCGAATTAGCGCCAAGCAAGGCAACAGCAGATCTTTTAAAAATTACTATGCTGGACACAGATGAGGTTTTGGTTCCCCTGTCAGAATTGAGCAAGAAATTGCCTTATTACAGCAAAATCAAGCCACAGTTAGCAGAACCGAGTGTGGTCGATATGGAGGCTGGAGCATACAGCTATACCATAGCGGATAAGCTGATAGAAGAAGCAGAAGAAAAAGCCAAGCAAGAGGCAAAGGAAGCTGAGAAGAAAAAACAGGAAGAAGAAAAGAAAAAACAAGAAGAACAGGGAAATCAAAACCAAACGAGCCAGCAATCACAGAGTCGTTAGACTAACTTTTCCTCTTGATTTTGAATGGTATAGAAGTCCAGTTTCGAGTTTTTGCTTGACAAGTCCTAGTATAAATAATAGAATAGAAAAAAACCTTTAAAGCAGTCCAGAGAGGCAGCTAAGGTTAGACGGTGAAAGGGTGGACTCTACCCATTTTTCGTGGAACCTTGCTGTTGGCAGGTTCCTTTTTTCGTGGTTTATTTTTGACCATACTCTCTTGCTCGTAAAGGTAAAAGGAGAAAGGTATGCGTGAACATCGTCCAGTTATTGCTCTTGATTTTCCTAGTTTTGAGGCGGTCAAGGAATTTTTATCTCTTTTCCCAGCAGAAGAAAGTCTTTATCTAAAAGTAGGGATGGAGCTTTATTATGCGGAAGGTCCAGAAGTTGTCCGTTATTTGAAGTCACTGGGGCATAGTGTCTTTCTGGACCTCAAGCTACATGACATTCCCAATACAGTTAAATCGGCTATGAAGGTCTTATCTCAGCTTGGTGTAGACATGACCAATGTTCATGCTGCTGGTGGTGTGGAGATGATGAAGGCTGCGCGTGAAGGTCTAGGGACACAAGCCAAATTGATCGCTGTGACCCAGCTTACATCAACGTCGGAAAGCCAGATGCAGGATTTTCAAAATATCCAAACCAGCCTGCAAGAGTCTGTGATTCACTATGCCAAGAAGACAGCTGAAGCGGGCTTGGATGGTGTCGTTTGCTCAGCTCAGGAAGTCAAGCTTATCAAAGAAGCAACAAGCAAAGATTTTATCTGTTTGACACCGGGAATTCGTCCAGCGGGAGCTGCGGTAGGAGACCAAAAACGCGTCATGACACCAGCGGACGCCTATCAAATCGGTAGTGACTATATCGTAGTGGGACGTCCCATTACCCAAGCTGAAGATCCTGTTACAGCTTATCATGCTATCAAGGATGAATGGAACCAAGACAGAAATTAAAGAAATAGATTATAAAAACAAAAGGAGAATACTATGACACTTGCTAAAGATATCGCTAGCCACCTCTTGAAAATCCAAGCCGTTTACCTCAAACCAGAGGAGCCTTTCACTTGGGCATCTGGTATCAAATCGCCGATTTATACTGACAACCGTGTGACGCTTGCCTATCCAGAAACTCGTACCTTGATTGAAAATGGTTTTGTGGAAGCTATTAAAGCAGAATTTCCAGAAGTAGAAGTGATTGCAGGAACTGCGACAGCAGGAATTCCACACGGAGCTATCATCGCTGACAAGATGAACTTGCCTTTTGCCTACATCCGTAGCAAACCAAAAGACCACGGTGCAGGAAACCAAATCGAAGGCCGAGTAGCTCAGGGGCAAAAGATGGTTGTTGTTGAAGACCTCATTTCAACGGGTGGCTCTGTTCTTGAAGCCGTAGCAGCTGCTAAACGCGAAGGAGCCGATGTTCTTGGTGTCGTAGCAATCTTCAGTTATCAATTGCCAAAAGCAGATAAGAACTTTGCGGATGCTGATGTGAAATTGGTGACACTTTCTAACTACAGTGAACTGATCCACCTAGCCCAAGAAGAAGGTTACATCACGCCAGAAGGACTCGACCTCCTAAAACGCTTTAAAGAAGACCAAGAAAATTGGCAAGGATAATAAAATAACTAAGGCTTGTAAGAAATAGCAAGCCTCTTTTTCATTTTTATGATAGAATTATATTGATAGCGTTTTTACAAAAAAATAAGTGTGATTGAAGAAGGTTAGGATGGAAATTGATAATCGTAGTATTCGTTTAGGAGATGAATTAAAGAAAGAAATAAAACCTGGAAGCAAGGTCAAAATTGCAGCAGCGACTTTTTCGATGTTTGCCTTTCAACAGTTAAAGGAAGAACTTGAAACGATCGAGGAGTTGAAATTTATCTTTACAAATCCAACCTTTGTGACTGATGAGACGAGAGTTGGATATCGTGAATATACGATCCCCAAAAAAGAGCGAGAGCAGTCTATTTTTGGAGGACGTTATGAACTGAAGTTAATGAATGAATTAACTCAAAAAGCAATCGCTAGAGAATGTGCAGACTGGATCAGGAAAAAGGCACGTTTTAAATCTATAAACATTGAAACCGATGAGATGCCAAATGGTATGCGGATAGAAACGGATGATGATACTGTCGCTGTGGATCGACTCAAAAACTTTGATCGAAAAGAATTGGGCTATGATTCTTCTTTGTTCAAAACCACACGGCATATCTACCATGCTCCATTGAGTTTATCCTATCTAGATGAATTTGATAGTTTCTGGCAAGATGATGAGTATTTTCGTGATGTGACAGAAGAATTCTTAGAAACTCTCAATTTAGCTCACAAAGAGCATTCCCCTGAATTCCTCTACTATGTATTGCTCTTTAATCTCTTTAGTGAGTTTCTAGAGAATCTCAACGATGACTATACGCCAAATGAACAGGTTGGCTATAAAAATACCAAGTTGTGGAATCTTCTTTATGATTTCCAACAAGATGCGGTAAAATCAATCATTTCAAAACTTGAAAAGTATAACGGCTGTATTTTAGCAGATTCGGTGGGGTTAGGAAAGACCTTTACAGCTTTAGCGGTCATGACCTACTATGCCTATCGTGGGAAACGAATTTTAGTCTTGTGTCCGAAAAAGTTAGAAAACAACTGGAACATGTACCGACATGACTATGTCAACAACCCGATTTATGATCGTCATCTCATTTACGATGTTTTATATCATACTGATCTAAGTCGAGATAAAGGGACTTCTAATGGAATAGACCTTGCCCTTAATAAATGGGAAAATTATGACTTAGTGGTTATTGATGAGTCTCATAATTTCCGTAATGGTGGATCCAGTGAAAGTGATCAAGCGGAGGGACGTGAAAATCGTTACAGCCGATTAATGAATCGAATTATCAAATCAGGTGTTCCTACTAAGGTACTGATGTTATCAGCCACTCCAGTTAATAATCGCTTTAATGATCTAAAAAATCAAATCGCTTTAGCCTATGAAGGGGATGTAGAGCAAATAGATGGAAAATTAGATACACAGTCGTCCATTAATGATATTTTTCGGAATGCTCAGTTGGCCTATAACAAATGGGCAGATTTACCAGCTGAAGAGCGAACGACAGATAAACTATTATCGACTTTAGACTTTGATTTCTTTAAAGTTCTGGATAGTGTGACGATTGCTCGTAGTCGTAAACACATCCGAGAATTTTATGATCGAAAAGCAATTGGAGATTTTCCAGAACGTCTGAAACCAAGAAACTTTGAACCTGATTTGACAGTGTCTGATCTAGATGTGACCTATAAAAAGTTATACCAGTTGTTAGATCAGCTACAGTTAACTATTTACCAACCTTCACTTTATATCTATCCCTCAAAGCGTGATAAATACGAAATAACATTATCAGGGAATAAAGCCAATCTGACTCAACTGGGTCGTGAGTCGGGCATGAAAAAGCTGATGATGATCAATCTGCTTAAACGCTTGGAAAGTTCTGTGGCAGCTTTTCGTTATACCCTAATCGATGTCGTTAAATCATATGTAGATGAGACTTTAAAAGCTATTTCAACATATGAGCGAACAGGTTTAGATGATTTATCTGGAGTGCCCGTTTTAAATGAAGATGATTTTGATTTAGAAGATAGCAACTTAGATGTCTTTATCGGGAAGAAGAATAGAATAGCTTTGAAAGATATGGACTATCGCAGTTGGAAATTGGAGTTAGAGAAAGATCAAGCAATTTTGCTGGAATTAGAAGAACTGATCGATCAAATCACTCCTGCAGAAGATAAAAAATTGCAAACACTCTATCAGCTGATTGACGAAAAAATGACTCATCCAATCAATGAAGGCAACAAAAAACTCATTATCTTTTCTGCCTTTGCGACGACCACTAATTATCTCTATAAACATATTAGCCAATATGTACTAGATAAATACGGACTTCATACGGCACAGATTTCTGGTACAAAAGGATTTGAAACAACGCTAAAAACGAACCATCGAGACCTCAATTCCCTTTTGACTTATTTTTCACCACAATCAAAAGATAGGAATCTCCTATTTCCGGATGATCAAAGAGAGATTGATGTCTTGATTGCAACAGATGTTATTTCTGAAGGACAAAACCTGCAGGATGCAGACATGATGGTCAATTACGATATTCATTGGAATCCTGTTCGGATCATTCAACGTTTTGGACGTGTGGATCGGATAGGGAGTAAAAATAAGTTTATTCAGCTTGTAAACTTTTGGCCCAATATTGAGTTAGATGAATACATCGATCTTAAATCTCGTGTTGAATCACGTATGAAAATATCCGTCCTCACATCTACCGCAGATGATAACGTTCTTTCTAGTGAAGAGATAGAAGATAATAACTATCGTAAGAAACAACTAGAGCGTCTTAGAAATGAAGTTGTCGATTTAGAAGAGATGAGTGAAGGGATATCCATCATGGATCTAGGATTGGAAGACTACCGAATGGATCTTCTGAAGTATCTCGAAAGCCATCCTGAATTGGAAAAAGTACCAAAAGGTCTGCAAGCCATCTTGTCAGTTGAGAATAAGGAAGCAGAAGGAGCAATCTTTGTTTTAAAAAATAAAGACGAACTTAGAGGTAAGAATCAGAAGAATCAACTTCATCCATATTATATCCTCTATGTAAATAGTGCAGGAGATTTGGTGGTTTCTCCGGAAGAGAGCAAAAAGATTTTAGATCTATTGGGAAGTCTATGTCGTGGCAAGACGCAACCATTGCAATCTCTGGTGAATCAGTATAACCGTCAAACAAAAGACGGGAAAGAGATGTCTGGATATTCCAAGCTATTACAGCAGGCTATTGAACAACTGATGGAACAGGATCATCTGTCTACCATGGATGCACTTTTCAATTTTGGAACGGTTAATTTGATGAATACCGGCATTGAGGGGATGGATGACTTTGAACTTATTTGTTTCTTTGCCCTGCTAAAAGGAGAAAGTTATGATACAGTTTCCTGATTATACTTGTTTGCCAACTCCTCATGTGCTCTACAGACCCCATAAAAAGGGCAATCGTGATTTTTTTGATAACCTAGCTCTGAGCAAACAGGAAAAGCAAGAATTACGAGATCAGATTCAACTCATTCAGATTACCCACCAAATAGATTTGCAAACGACGAATATTCCTGTGGGAAACATCGTTAAGCAGATCTTAGTCTTAGAAATTCACCTTAATCATCAAGAGTTTACAACCAGTTTGCTAGAAAAACTAGATGAACGACTTGGTCTTTATACAGTCTTTATTCTTAAGTTTCCTTTGGGAAAGGAAGAGCTCTTGATTCATTACAAGGAAGCTCTGGCACAAGAAAAAGATGGAAGACATTTCAAAATTGTCCGTTGTTTCCGTACACAAGAGGATTGCCAGATCCAATTTGAAGGCAATGACTTAGATCAAGTTTATGAAATGCTGATTAAGGAAACAGGGAAAGACCAGCTTCAAAGTAAGTTGGGAGATAACTTGAAAGAATCGGTTGAACTGACTGAACAGCTAGAAAAGCTGGAAAAGCAAGCTCAACGTCTTAAGAAACAAATGTATACAGAAAAATCGATGAGAAAGCAGATGGAAGTAAAGAAAGACTACCAGGCAGTTCTTAAACAAATCCAAGAATTAGAATAAGGATTACTTGTATACTATAGACAAGTACACAGAAACCATTATAAGAAAGGTTACATATGACAGAACAATACAAAGGTGAACATACCGGCCTCTATCTTTTAAAAGTAGGCTCCAGAGATGTTTTCACAGATAATATTTCAAAAATTGGCCAACTCTTTCCAGAAGTTTTAACAGAAAAAAGAGATAAACACGGAAGACTTCGCCCTGCAATTGACTTTGAGAAACTGAAACAGTTTTTATCAGAGGAAATTGTTGATGGAAGGGAGTCCTATGACTTTACCTGGGTTGGAAAGCGTGAAGCCATCGCAGAAGCTGGACGACCTACTACCAAAACCTTACGACCAGACCTTGATGAGAGTGTTGACTTTGATAAGAGTGAAAATATCTTTATCACTGGGGATAACTTAGAAGTCTTGAAAATCTTACAAGAATCCTATCTCGGAAAAATCGATATGATTTATATCGATCCACCTTATAATACAGGGAAAGACTTTGTATATTCTGATAAGTTCCAAAAAACAGATGAAGAGTTGAAGGAAGATATGGAGCTTTTGGATGAAGAAGGACGCCAAGTTATTGGTTTACGACCAAATGAAAAGACTTCGGCTCGCTATCACTCAGACTGGCTAAATATGATGTATCCACGCCTTCGTCTAGCGCGTAACCTCCTCAAGGATTCAGGTGTCATCTTTATTTCCATAGATGATAATGAACAAGCGAACCTAAAAGTTATGTGTGATGAGATATTTGGGGAGGAGAATTTTGTTGCTAATGTAATTTGGCAGTCTAGGACATCGATCTCAAATGATGGTGAAATATCATGGAATCATAACCATAACTTAATTTATTCCAAAAATCGATCGAACCTAATTTTTGGTGGTGATGATATTGATAAAAATGGATATTCAAATCCGGACAATGATCCTAGAGGGCCATGGAAGTTAGTGCCGCTTGATGCTAATCATATTGGAGGAGACACAGTTTATCCGATATTGAATCCCTATACAGGTGAGGAGTACTATCCACCAAATGGAAGAATTTGGGCATATAATAGAGAGACAATGTCTAAATTGATGGAAGAGGGGAGAATCAAATTTGGTGTTAATGATACTTCTGCTCCAAAACGAAAATTATACTATGAAGAAAGAATTTCAAAGGGAGACAAAAAAACACCTAGCTCTTTATTTTTAGATGTTGGTACTACTAAAACCGGAACTTCAGAAATTATGAATTTATTTGATGGTCAAAAAGTATTTGATTATCCTAAACCAGTAGAATTGATAAAAAAATTCAGTAAATATGGGACTTTAGGTGGGGAATTAATCTTAGACTTTTTTGGTGGTTCTGCTACGACAGCTGATGCAGTCATGCAACTGAATGCGGAAGATGGAGGCAACCGTAAGTTTATCTTGTGTACTTTAGATGAGGAAGTAGCTGAAAAGTCTGCTGCGAAAGAAGCTGGATATGAAACTATCGATCAGATTTCGCGTGAGCGGATTCGTCGTGCTGCTGCAAAGATTCAGGAAGAACACCCAGAGTTGGTTGGCAAGCAAGACTTTGGTTTTAAAGCTTACAAACTAGACTCTTCAAATTTCAAGGATGTTTTAGCTCGACCAGATCAATTCATCCAAGGGGAACTTTTTGATAGTGTATCCAATATCAAGGAAGGACGTTCTGGACTTGATTTGCTCTTCCAAGTTATGTTGACATGGGGAATGGAATTATCCTTAGCGATTGATTTGAAGAATGTAGCAGGAGCAGAAGTCTATGATGTAGATCAGGGTTCCCTTATGGCCTGCTTTGAAGATGATATATCGGAAGAAGTCATCCGATACATTGCGCAAGAACAACCACTCCGTGCTGTTTTCCGTGATAGCTCATTTGCCAATTCAGCAGATAAAATTAACGTAAGTGAAATATTTAAGGAATTATCACCTAATACGAAAGTGAAGGTAGTGTAGACTATGAGTGAACACAAAGTAAAACATTTAGAGATGATACAAGCTATCATTGAACGGATGGGTAAGAATTCTTTTGTCGTTAAAGGATGGTCGTTCACTTCCATAGGTGCCTTATTTGCATTTTGGTTTAGTAATACTAGTATGTGGTATATACTTCTTTTAATTTTGTTTGTAACTATATTGTTTTGGTTTCATGATGCTTATTACTTGTTACTAGAACGACAGTATAGATGTTTATACGATGAAGTAAGATTAAGTGATAAAGAAACAGATTTTAGAATGACTCCAAAAAGAGAAGAGGGAGATCTTCTGATAACACTTTTTCGTCCAATTTTAAAGTATACCTATGGTTTAATAGTTATTTCTACATTGATTCTTATAGTTGTTGTTAGATAAGTGAGGGAATTATGAAAAGACAAGTATTTTTTAGCTTCCATTATGGCAATGATAACTGGCGAGCATCTCAAGTTAGAAATATGGGTATAGTATCAGGTGATTCTACTTTTTCTGATAATGATTGGGAAGAAGTAAAATTAAAATCTGATGCAATGATAAAATTTTGGATAGATAGTCAAATGGCAAAGCGTTCATGTGTGGTTGTTTTGATTGGTGAGAAGACTGCTGAACGTAAATGGATCAACTATGAAATTAAAAAAGCGATTGAGTTGAATAAAGGTATAGTAGGAATATATATTCATAATTTAAAGGATAGATTTGGAAACCAAAGTAATCAAGGAAGAAATCCATTTGATAATTTTGTATTATCTCGAACTGGCAAATCGTTATCAAGTTATGTCCGATGCTATAATTCTCCATTCTCTACTTCAAAGTTTGTTTATGAAGATATTCAAAGTAAAATGGAAGAATTAATAGAGTGCGCTATTGCACATAAACCATCTACATGGTAGCTAAGATTATTAGTAATAAACTAAATAGGAAATATCAAAGAGATATATTAATTAAGATTCACGATATTTGAAATAATTTAATTAAGTGATTGTGCTTTATAATTACTGGAAAAAGATAAGAATTGAAGAAAATAAATTATGAAACTACAATTTAAAGAACAACAATTTCAATTGGATGCGGTTAGTGCCATTGCAGACATATTTCAAGGGCAGAACAAGCAAACTGGAATCAGGTATATGGCTGATCCAGGTCGTCAAAAGTCAGATGAGGTGGATTTGGTATTGGATGCTTATCGAAATGCTCCGATTCAATTGGACCAGGAAGCTATTCGAAGCAATGTTCATGCCGTACAAACTCGTTTGGGATTACGACCTTCTGAAATCCTTTCGGTCGATATGGTAGCAGATCGTCCAGCCTACAATTTTTCTATAGAGATGGAGACAGGAACGGGGAAAACCTATACCTATATCCGTACCATTATGGAGCTAAATAAACGCTATGGCTGGCTCAAGTTTATTATTGTTGTTCCGAGTGTTGCTATACGTGAAGGGGTTCTCAAGTCTTTACAGATTATGACAAGTCACTTCCAGATGGAATATGGGAAGCAACCACGCTATTTTGTCTATGACTCCTCCCGTCTAGGAGATCTAGATAGTTTTGCTAACTCGTCGGACCTCCAAATCATGGTCATCAACTCCCAGGCTTTTAATGCCAAAGGGAAAGATGCCAGACGGATCCATGCAGAGCAGGAAAGTTTTCGCTGGCGTCGTCCAATTGACGTATTAGCAGCCATGAACCCAATCATGATTATCGACGAGCCCCAGTCTGTTGAAGGTAAGCAGACCAAAGAACGACTAAAAGACTTTAAGCCTCTCTTTACCCTTCGATATTCGGCTACTCATAAAGAAAAGTATGACATGGTTTATCGATTGGATGCCATGGATGCCTATAATCAAAAATTGGTTAAGAAAATTGCGGTGAAGGCTATCGAACAAGCTGGAACAACTGGGACACAAGGTTATCTGTATTTGCAAGAACTCCTTCCTCAGAAATCTGGTTCTCCAAAGGCTAAGATAGAGTTCGAGGTAAGAACTCAGTCGGGCGTAAAACGTAAAACAAGGATAATTGAAGAACCTTTTGACCTTTATGCTGAATCGGGTAATCTGTCTTCCTATCAAGGTATGACATTGAGTCAATTTAACGCAAGAGACAATAAAATCCAAGTCGGAGCGACGCAGGAATTATATGTTGGAGAGGTCATGGGTGAAGTGGATGAGTCGAGTATGCGGAGAATTCAAATTCGTGAGACCATTAAGAGTCACCTAGAGAAAGAAAGTAGACTTTATAATCGTGGAATTAAGGTTCTTTCTCTTTTCTTCATTGATGAGGTTGCAAAATATAAGCAATATGATGCACAAAATGATCCTCACAATGGGGAGTATGCTCAAATCTTTGAAAATGAGTATGAAAGTCAAGTTAGACAATTCTTACAGACTCAAGAACCCTCTTCTTATTATCGTTATTTGGAATCTCATCTTGATGGCAATGCAGTTCATGCGGGTTACTTTTCAGTTGATAAAGTGAAAAAGTCAGATAAGACGGTATTTGTGGATTACAAATCTGCTAGTGAAAAGAAAAGCAATTCATCAAATGATAAAGATGCCTATGATTTGATCATGAAAGATAAGGAACGTTTGTTGAGTTTCGAGGAACCAGTACGCTTTCTATTCTCGCATTCAGCCTTAAAAGAAGGTTGGGATAATCCCAATGTTTTTCAAATCTGTACTTTAAAGAAGTCATCAGCAGAGACACGGAAACGACAAGAGATTGGCCGTGGGATGCGTTTGGCCGTGGATCAAGATGGTGTACGTCAAGATTCGGAACTTTTAAAGAGTGAAGTCCATGAAATCAACAAATTGACTATCATTGCAAATGAAAGCTATGATCAATTTGCGCGTGGGCTACAAGCAGAGTTGAAAGAGTTGTTAGCTGATCGTCCTGTAAAAGTTGATGTTGCCTTATTTGAAAATAAAGTAATCGAAAACGAAGCAGGAGAAAAGGTTAGAATCACCAAAGAGCAGGCAGAGTCCATTCAGTTTGATTTGATTAGTCAGGGATATATTGATAAGAAAGGTCAACTGACTGCAAATTATTTTACTGCCAAGGAAAATAATCTGTTGAACTTATCAGATACACTTCCAGGATATGAGAAACAAGTTGTTGAAGTCCTAGAAAGTATTTACCAACCTGGAAAATATGAGATTGAAAATGCAAACAATACAACGGTACAGTTCTCTAATGAAGTGAATAAAGAAAATATTGCTCGAAAAGAATTCTTGTCACTTTGGAATCAGATTAATCGTAAAACAGCTTATCAAGTTACTTTTGATGATACTGAGCTAATAGAGGAGTCTGTTGCTTATATTAATGAGAAGCTAGTGGTTAGTCAACCAGTGTACAATATTACCCAAGCCAGTGCAGATCAAATGACAAAAGAAGGTTTGAAACTAGATGTTGGAGAAAATGCTCGTTCTCAGGAGTATGTCGAAAATAGTCAAATTACAACTCAGTATGATTTGTTAGGAGAAGTAGCAGATCATACAGGTCTAACTCGTAAAGTAGTAGCAGAAATTTTGAGTAAGATTCAAGTTGATAAGTTTGAAAAGTTCAAACAAAACCCAGAAGAATTTATTTTAAAAGTATCGAAGTTGATTAATGAACAAAAAGCAGCTCAAATTATCAAGCATATTCAATACAATATTTTAGAAGATGAATATGGTATGGATTTATTCTATGATAATGCAGAAACTGCGAAACTTTCAGATGAGCATTTGCTAGAATCGAAAAAAGGTATTTATAACTATGTAAAGGTTGATTCAGATATCGAGCGTAAGTTTAAAGAATCCTTGGAACAGTATGAAGATGTTCGTGTGTATGTGAAACTACCTGGAAAATTTCGTATTTCTACACCTCTTGGTGATTACAACCCTGACTGGGCAATAGCCTTTCGTGAAGGAAGTGTAAAACATATTTACTTTGTGGCAGAGACTAAAGGATCGATGTCTAGTCTTCAGCTGAAACAATCTGAAAAAGAAAAGATCGAGTGTGCAAAAGTGCATTTTAGAGCATTAATTGAAGCTGGTCTGATTAGTGATCAATATATTTATGGCGTTGTTTCTAGTTATGAAGAGTTGCTGGGTTTAGTGAAATAGTATGATGATTTCTCGATAATAATTTACTATGTGAAAGTATTTTGTTCAATAATTCCAATAGTAGTTTTATTAGATAGATTATAAAACATAAAAAATCAGGTAGTCACTAGGATTATCTGATTTTTTATATGTGGGCAATAAAACAAAGGTTTCTAAAGGTAAGATGAATATAGGATAATGGTAGAATGAGAGTCCTCTCTTTTTTGGTGCATATTCAGATAATCAGTTTGAAATCTCCAGACAAAATTTTTGAAAGGATTCTGAAAAAGAGGTAAGATAATTTATGAAAGAAAAAGTAAACGCTTACTTAATAAGGAGGACACTTTATGTCATATAAAACAAGCAATGCAGAAGGACCTGTAGATTTTATTAACACTTATGATTTGGAGGCAATGGCGCAACAAGTCATTCCTAAAGCTGCCTTTGGTTATATCGCTAGTGGAGCAGAGGATACTTTCACTTTACGCGAGAACATCCGTGCCTTTAACCACAAACTTATTGTTCCTCATACGCTTTGTGATGTTGAAAATCCAAGTACAGAGATTGAATTTGCAGGTGAAAAATTATCTTCACCAATTATTATGGCACCTGTTGCGGCTCATAAATTGGCAAATGAGCAGGGGGAAGTAGCTACTGCGCGTGGTGTGCATGAATTTGGTTCTCTCTATACAACTAGTTCCTACTCTACCGTTGACCTTCCAGAAATTACGGAAGCTCTTCAAGGAACACCTCATTGGTTCCAATTTTACTTTAGTAAGGATGATGGAATTAACCGCCATATCATGGACCGTGTGAAGGCTGAAGGCTACAAAGCGATTGTCTTGACGGCAGATGCAACTGTAGGGGGGAATCGTGAGGTCGATAAGCGCAATGGTTTTGTCTTCCCAGTTGGCATGCCGATTGTTGAGGAATACCTGCCAGAAGGTGCTGGAAAATCCATGGACTTTGTTTACAAATCAGCTAAACAACGCTTGTCTCCACGTGATGTCGAATTTATCGCTACATACTCAGGACTTCCTGTCTATGTCAAGGGGCCTCAATGCCGTGAGGACGTTGAACGTTCGCTTGCCGCAGGTGCTTCTGGTATCTGGGTAACCAACCACGGTGGTCGCCAAATCGACGGTGGGCCAGCTGCCTTTGACTCACTTCAAGAAGTAGCAGAAGCAGTTGATAAACGTGTGCCAATTGTCTTTGACTCTGGTGTTCGTCGCGGTCAACACGTCTTTAAAGCCTTGGCTTCAGGAGCAGACTTGGTAGCTATTGGTCGCCCTGTGATCTATGGTTTGGCTCTCGGTGGTAGTGTTGGTGTGCGTCAAGTCTTTGAGCACTTGAATGCAGAATTGAAGACAGTCATGCAGTTATCTGGAACTCAGACTATTGAGGATGTCAAACATTTCAAACTCCGTCACAATCCATACAATCCATCCTTCCCAGTTGATTCACGTGATTTGAAGTTGTATTGATAAAGCAGACTGCCTCCACCTGATGTGGAGGTTTTTCTTCGTGTATAGAAAGATTAAATCGTTATCAGAAACTATATAAATATATTTTTCAGTCAAATATCTTGCTAGGGCTTTCAAATTCTGTTATACTGGTCCAGTAATTAAATAATAAAGACATTTGGGGTGCTTTAGGCTGAGATGATACCCATTGAACCTGATACAGTTAAGACTGGCGAAGGGAAATGTGAAAAGGTTTTTTTCGTATGTCGAAAGAAACTGTCAAATCTTGTAAGGTAAACTCTAATTCTCGTTTGTAATTGGAGTTTTTTTGTTTATCAAAAGAGGATAGGCTTGACCGCAAGCCTTTTGGTAGCTCTCCTCCTTGAATGCCCCACTTTTCTTTAAAAAGGTCAAGTAAAACTAGGATTTTCTTAGTATTTTGTTGATTACGAACGAGTAAAGAGAGGAAAAGTAAATATGGAAACACAAGACTATGCATTTCAGCCAGGTTTGACTGTTGGAGAATTATTAAAAAGCAGTCAGAAGGATTGGCAGGCTGCAATCAATCATCGTTTTGTTAAGGAACTTTTTGCGGGGACAATTGAGAATAAGGTCTTAAAAGACTACCTGATTCAAGATTATCATTTCTTTGATGCCTTCTTATCCATGCTGGGTGCCTGTGTAGCTCACGCAGACCAGCTTGAATCCAAACTTCGTTTTGCCAAGCAATTAGGCTTTCTTGAAGCAGATGAAGATGGTTATTTCCAAAAGGCTTTCAAAGAGTTAAAAGTAGCAGAGAATGACTATCTGGAAGTGACCTTGCACCCTGTGACAAAAGAGTTTCAGGAGCTAATGTATTCTGCTGTGGCTTCATCAGACTATGCTCATCTTTTGGTCATGCTGGTCATTGCAGAAGGTCTCTATTTAGACTGGGGTTCTAAAGATTTGGCTCTACCTGAAGCCTATATTCATTTGGAATGGATCAATCTCCACAGAGGTCCTTTCTTTGCAGAGTGGGTTCAATTTCTAGTTGATGAACTTAATCGTGTCGGGAAAAATCGAGAAGATTTGACAGAACTTCAGGAACGCTGGAATCAAGCAGTTGCTTTAGAATTAGCCTTTTTTGATATTGGTTATGAATTATAGGACAGATGCAATCCTTTGATGTAAATTAAAAGAATGAACAAACAAACTATATAAATATATTTTCCGGTCAAATATCTTGCTAGGGCTTTCAAATTCTGTTATACTGGTCCAGTAATTAAATAATAAAGACATTTGGGGTGCTTTAGGCTGAGATGATACCCATTGAACCTGATACAGTTAAGACTGGCGAAGGGAAATGTGAAAAGGTTTTTTTCGTATGTCGAAAAGAACTGTCTAATCTTGTAAGGTAAACTCTAATTCTCGTTTGTAATTGGAGTTTTTTTGTTTATCAAAAGAGGATAGGCTTGACCGCAAGCCTTTCGGTAGCTCTCCTTGAATGCCCCACTTTTCTTTAAAAAAGGAGTTTTTTTATGTTGAAAAAATGGCAATTAAAAGATGTTATCTTGCTTGCTTTCTTGTCTATCTTTTTTGGTGGCGTTTTTGTGGGTTCAGGCTATCTGTTTGATATCCTCACTCTGATTTTAGCCCCTCTTGGTTTACAGGCCTTTGCCAATGAAATCCTCTTTGGTCTCTGGTGTATGGCTGCGCCCATTGCGGCCATCTTTGTTCCAAGAGTCGGAAGTGCAACGATTGGAGAAGTGCTCGCTGCGCTTGCTGAAGTTCTTTATGGTAGCCAATTCGGTCTAGGCGCTCTTTTGTCTGGCTTGGTTCAAGGTCTGGGAAGTGAATTTGGCTTTCTTGTGACCAAGAATCGTTATGAAAGTTGGCTCTCTCTAACTGCTAATAGTATTGGGATTACCCTTTTTAGCTTTGTCTATGAATACATTAAGTTAGGTTATTACGCCTTCTCCCTTCCTTTTGTCCTGTCCTTGCTTGTGGTGCGTTTTATTTCTGTCTTTTTCTTCTGTACCATCTTGGTTCGTGCCATTGTCAAACTCTATCATCAGTTTTCAGCTGGAGGCAAGGCATAGATGGGCCTGGAATTAAGAGGGATTCAATCCCCAATCTTTTCGGAACCGATTGATTTTACTTTTCATGCGCAAGCCTTTACCTTGTTAGTTGGGAGCAGTGGTTCAGGAAAATCCAGCCTCTTTCAAGTCATTGCCCAAGTCAGTTCTCTTCCCTATAGCGGTCAAGTCCTGATAGATGGGAGCGAGGTCAGTCAGCTTTCTATCGTCGAACGTGTCCAGACGGTTGGCATTCTCTTTCAAAATCCCAATCATCAATTCACCATGGAGAACTTGTTTGAGGAGCTGATTTTTACCTTGGAAAATATTGGGCATCCCGTTCAGGAAATTGATTCTAAAATAGCAGAGGTGGTCCAGCAATGTCGCTGCAAGGCGATTTTGCACCGTCCCATTCATCACTTATCAGGTGGGGAAAAGCAAAAGGCTGCTTTGACTGTTCTCTTTGCTATGAATCCTAGGGTCTATCTCTTGGATGAGCCCTTTGCTTCTATTGACCGCAAGAGCAGGCTGGAGATATTGGAGATTCTAAAAGAGTTGGCCTCTGATGGGAAGACAGTCATCCTGTGTGACCATGATCTATCAGACTATGAAGCCTATATCGACCATATGGTGGAGCTAAGAGACGGTCAACTAAGGGAAGTGTTTCAAATTCCTTTCTCTGAGATAACACAGGTTGTTTCAAAGGAAGTTGCTTCTAGCCAAGAACTATTTCATATGGATAGTGTGACTTGTGAGCTGGATCATCGCCCCCTCTTTTCCATTGCGGATTTTACATTCTACCAAGGAATTTCCTGTATCTTGGGTGACAATGGTGTCGGGAAATCAACCCTCTTTCGCTCTATTCTTCAATTTCAAAAGTATAAAGGGCGTATTACTTGGAAGGGTTCGGTTCTCAAAAAGAAAAAGAGTCTGTATCGTGACTTGACGGGTGTTGTTCAGGAAGCTGAGAAGCAATTTATCCGAGTCAGTCTGAGAGAGGAACTGCAATTAGATAGTCCAGACTCTGAAAGAAATCAGCGAATTCTCCAAGCTTTACGATATTTTAATCTGGAGCAGGCACTTGATAAGAGTCCCTATCAATTAAGTGGTGGCCAGCAAAAGATTCTTCAGCTATTGACCATCTTGATCAGCAAGGCTTCTGTGATCTTGCTAGATGAACCATTTGCTGGTTTGGATGATAGAGCCTGCGACTACTTTTGTCAGTGGATGTTGGAGGAGAGCAATCAAGGGAGAAGTTTTTTGATCATTAGCCATCGTTTAGATCCCTTGATTTCTGTGGTCGATTATTGGATTGAGATGACTAGTGAGGGTCTCAGCCACCTTCAAGAAGTGACCATCAGCAAACCTCTCCCATCTCTGAACAATGATACTCTAGGGGAGGTGAGGTAGTATGATCAAAGTAGCAACCAAGACACCAGTTATCAGCCTCTTCTTTCTAATTTTATCCTTGGAAACATCCTTCATTCCTTCGATTGCTCTTAATCTTTCTGTAGTCGCATTTTGCATACTCTTTTTGCTCTATCACCGTCGATTTAAAATGTTGGCTTGGATGCTTGTGCTCGCCATTTTGCCATCCTTTGCTAACTACTGGGCAGTCCAGTTACATGGGGATGCTTCGCAGGCAGTGATACTTGGAACGAGGGCTTTTGTGACGGTTTGTATCGGTCTTGTCTTTGTTTCCTCTATTTCCCTAAAAGAGCTTCTTTTGTACTTAGCTCAAAAGGGGTTATCACGGTCTTGGGCTTATGCCTTGATTGTGGTATTTAATTCCTTTCCCCTTATTCAGCAGGAGATCAAGTCCCTCAAAGAAGCTTGCTTATTGCGTGGTCAAGAACTGCATGTTTGGTCTCCCCTGATTTACAGTAAGGTTCTGATGACGGTTTTTAGGTGGCGCCATCTTTACCTGAGAGCTTTGTCTGCACATGGATATGATGAGCATGCACAGTTGGAGAATCGCTATCGGACTTTTTATATTTCTAAAAAAACAAAATTAATCTACCTGCTGTTCTTTTTATTGCTTCAAACCAGTTTATTTCTATAAAGGAGTTATTATGGAATTTACAGATATTGCGATGGAATTATCCAAGGAAGCTTGGCAGGCTTCTTTTCATCATCCCTTTATTTTACAATTACAAGAGGGAAATTTAGAACCTTCTATTTTCCGCTATTATTTAATTCAGGATGCTTATTACCTGAAGTCTTTTTCAGAAGCCTATCACCTCTTGGCTGATAAGACTTCAAACGAGGAAATGAAAAGACTCTTGAAACAAAATGCTCAGAGTCTAGTGGAGGGTGAGTTGTTTATCCGCCAACAATTTTTCAAGGAATTGGAAATCAGCGATCAGGAAATGGAGCAACATCCAATCGCTCCCACCTGCTATCATTACATTTCTCACATTTATCGGCAATTTGCAGAGCCAAACTTGGGCATTGCTTTTGCAAGTTTGCTGCCTTGTCCTTGGTTATACCATGATTTGGGCAAGGCACTTAATCGCAAACCATCCCCGAATCCTCTTTATCAACAGTGGATTGAAACCTATATCACCGATGAATTAGAGCAGCAGATCAGAGAGGAGGGAGAGCTGGTCAATCAACTCTATCGCGAAAGTGATGAGACAGACAAGAAAAAAATGTTAGATGCCTTCCACATCAGTGTTCACATGGAAGCCAAGTTTTGGGAGATGGCTTACCAACACCAAACATGGACGAGTGATTTGCAGTCCTTAGAATAAGAGAAGAAATAGAAAATGAGAAACCACCAACTACAAGTTCACAAATTAACCATTTTATCCATGATGATTGCCCTTGACGTAGTTCTTACGCCCATCTTTCGAATTGAAGGGATGGCACCGATGTCCAGTGTAGTCAACATTCTTGCAGGAATCTTGATGGGGCCTGTTTATGCCTTGGTCATGGCTACAGTCACAGCCTTTATCCGTATGTCTACTCAAGGTATTCCGCCCTTGGCCCTCACAGGAGCTACTTTTGGAGCCCTCCTTGCAGGTCTCTTTTATAAGTACGGTCGAAAATTTCATTATTCTGCCCTAGGAGAAATCTTGGGAACAGGGATTATCGGTTCTATTGTTTCCTATCCTGTCATGGTTCTCTTTACGGGATCTGCGGCCAAGCTCAGCTGGTTTATCTACACTCCTCGATTTTTCGGAGCAACCTTGATCGGTACAGCCATAGCTTTTCTTGCCTTTCGATTTTTAATCAAGCAGGAATTCTTTAAAAAAGTACAAGGATATTTCTTTGGTGAAAGGATAGACTGATGCAGGAATTTACAAATCCCTTTCCTCTAACCTCCAGCTCCTTAATTCACTGCATCACCAATGAGATTTCCTGCGAGATGCTGGCCAATGGCATTTTGGCTCTGGGATCTAAACCTGTCATGGCAGATGATCCCCGTGAGGTCCTTGATTTTACCAAACAAAGTCAAGCTCTCTTCATCAATTTGGGGCATTTGTCAGCTGAGAAGGAGAAAGCAATCCGTATGGCAGCTTCTTATGCAGCTCAAGCTTGTCTCCCAATGGTAGTAGATGCGGTTGGCCTAGCAGCATCTCCCATTCGTAAGGGACTAGTTAGAGATCTTTTAGAATACAAGCCCACGGTCCTTAAAGGAAATATGTCAGAAATCCGAAGTCTTGTTGGTTTAAAACACCACGGAGTCGGGGTCGATGCTAGTGCTAAAGATCAAGAAACTGAGGATTTGCTTCAAGTCTTGAGAGACTGGTGTCAGCTTTATCCTGGCATGTCATTCTTAGTCACTGGACCCAAGGACCTCATTGTTTCGGAGAATCAGGTTGCAATATTGGGAAATGGCTGTGCAGAATTGGACTGGATAACAGGGACAGGAGACCTGGTTGGAGCCTTGACAGCCGTTTTTCTCAGTCAAGGAAAGACTGCATTTGAAGCTTCTTGCCTAGCAGTTTCTTATCTCAATATCGCTGCTGAGAGAATACTTGTTCAAGGAATGGGATTGGAAGAGTTTCGCTTTCAAACTCTCAATCAGCTCTCTCTCCTAAAAAGAGACGAAAACTGGCTAGAAGCCATCAAAGGAGACTTTTATGAATAGAAAAGTACTTAGACTGTATCTAGTAACCAATCGCTACCAAGATTCCTTGGAAAACTTTCTTGAAAAAGTCGAAACGGCCTGCCGTTCAGGTGTTACCATCATCCAACTACGAGAAAAAAACCTCACTACCAATCAATACTATCAACTGGCAAAACAAGTCAAGGAAATAACAGATGCCTACCAGGTGCCCTTGATCATTGATGATCGGTTGGATGTCTGTCTTGCAGTCGATGCAGCAGGTCTGCATATCGGCGACGATGAACTACCAGTTTCGGTTGCCCGCAAAGTCTTGGGTCCCGAAAAAATCCTCGGTGTCACTGCTAAAACAGTTAATAGAGCTCTCGAAGCAGAAACATTGGGTGCGGATTACTTGGGAACAGGAGCCATTTTCCCGACTACGACCAAAGAAAATGCACCCATTACCCTGATTTCAACCTTGAAAACAATTTGCCAAACGGTCGCCATTCCAGTAGTTGCTATCGGGGGCTTGACGTCAGAGAATATTGACCAACTTGCTGAAACTGGTATAGCAGGGGTAGCTGTAGTCCGTGATTTGATGCAGGCAGAAGATATTGAAGCAAAAGCGCATGCCTTTTTAACAAAGCTGGATGACATGATTTCCTAATCAAAAACTCTCTAATTCCCTTAAAGTAGGAACTAGAGAGTTTTTTCTTAATCTTTAAAAGTTGTATGGTTGACTGGGCCAGAACCATGTCCGAGTTGAGGAGCGTCTTGGATGGCTTTTGTGATAAAGGCCTTGGCCTTATCAACTGCCTGGTAAAGACTTCTGCCCTTGGCTAGTTCAGCCGTAATCACAGCAGCAAAGGTACATCCAGTACCATGGGTGTGACAGGTTTGAATTCTCGGACTTTCCCAGACAAATTGTTCCTCCTTGGTAAAGAGGAAATCCTTGGCACCGCCTTCCAGATGTCCACCTTTGATAACAACGGACTGAGGACCAAATTCTCTTATAATCAGGCGACCGGCACGCTGCATGTCTTCTGGGTCATGGATTGAAAAACCAACAATCTCTTCTGCCTCAGGAAGATTTGGAGTGATAATGGTTGCAAGGGGAAGCAGATTTGTTTTTAGGTAGTCTCTGGCACTAGAATCAATCAGGGTATCCCCACTCGTAGCGACCATAACAGGGTCAAGCACATAGGGACAGTCCAGCTTTTTAAGATAGGGTTGGATGATCTCCATGATCTCAGTAGTTGCCAACATCCCTGTTTTTACAGCCTGAGGCTTGATATCCGAAAAGACACTCTCCAATTGAGCTTCCAACATTTGGTTGGAGACGTGCTCGATTAGCTGAACACCTCTGGTATTTTGAGCGACAAGACTGGTCACAACGGCCATTCCATAGACATCTCTCGCTTGGAACGACTTTAAGTCAGCCATAATGCCAGCACCGCCACTAGGGTCAGTTCCTGCAATGGTTAGAGCAACGGGTAAATAAGTCATCTAAAACCTCCCAACCAACTGAAGTTTGTATTCTTAAGAACAAGCTAGTCTGTTTCAGGAAAGCAATAGAAGACAAGTAGTCCTCATTATCATTTCCACTTCCATCAGCTAGCATTACCTAGATTGAGTCAAAGGGATCTAACAGTCGTTAATCTCAGCTTTACGCACCCCTAGTGGTTGTTTTCTTTTTTCTACAGTATAGCATATTTTTATAGTTTATATAGTGAAATTTGACTGAAAATCTCTCGTTACATGATTATTATTCTATTTTTCGAAAAAATAATAAAAATTATAGTTGACAAATGTAGATTTTCGGAGTATATTAATAACTATAATCGACAAATGTAGATTTAGGAGGTGTGATTATGCAGATTTCAGATGCAGAATGGCAGGTCATGAAGATTATTTGGATGCAAGGGGAACAGACCAGTAGCGATTTGATCAGGGTTTTAGCGGAGCGGTTCGACTGGTCCAAGTCGACCATTCAAACTCTTTTGGCTCGCTTAGTAGAGAAAGAGTGTCTGACAAGGAAAAAAGAGGGCAAGTCCTTTGTTTATTCGGCCCTTTTAACTTTGGACCAAAGTCGGGATTTGCTTATTAAAGATATTAAAGACAAGGTTTGTTCTCGTAGGATTAAGAACTTGTTGGCTGATTTGATTGTGGAATGTGATTTCACTTTGGCTGACTTGGAAGACTTAGAAGCTGTGATTTCTAAGAAGAAATCAAGCGCTGTAACAGAAGTAAGATGTAATTGTATGTAAAGGAGACGTCATGTTAAATAGTATTGTAACCATTATTTGTATTGCCCTTATCGCGTTTATCTTGTTTTGGTTTTTCAAAAAGCCTGAAAAATCTGGACAAAAGGCCCAGCAAAAAAAGGGTTACCAAGAGATCCGAGTGGAAGTCATGGGGGGCTATACGCCTGAGTTGATTATTCTTAAAAAATCAGTGCCAGCCCGCATTGTCTTTGACCGCAAGGACCCTTCACCCTGTCTAGATCAGATCGTCTTTCCAGATTTTGGTGTGCATGCGGATCTTCCTATGGGTGAAGAGTATGTAGTGGAAATCACACCTGAGCAGACTGGAGAGTTTGGCTTTGCATGTGGTATGAACATGATGCACGGCAAGATGATTGTAGAGTAGGAGGAGACTATGACAGAAATTGTGAAAGCAAGCCTAGAAAATGGCATTCAAAAAATCCGTATCCGAGCTGAAAAAGGCTATCATCCAGCTCATATTCAGCTTCAAAAAGGGATTCCGGCTGAGATAACTTTTCATCGTGTGACGCCATCAAACTGTTACAAAGAAATCCTTTTTGAAGAAGAAGGTATCTTGGAACCAATCGGCGTGGACGAGGAGAAGACAATTCGTTTTACGCCTCAAGAGTTGGGGCAACATGAATTTTCATGTGGCATGAAGATGCAAAAGGGGAGTTATATCGTAGTTGAGAAGACGCGAAAATCTTTGTCACTTTTGCAACGTTTTTGGATTACCAGTATCTTTACTGTGCCGCTAGTTATTCTCATGATTGGGATGTTGACAGGGACTATCAGTCATCCAGTCATGCATTGGGGCACCTTTTTAGCCACGACGCCTATCATGCTAGTGGCCGGTGGTCCTTATATCCAGAGCGCTTGGGCCAGCTTTAAAAAACACAATGCCAACATGGATACCTTGGTGGCACTGGGAACCCTAGTAGCCTATCTCTATAGTCTAGTTGCTCTCTTTGCTGGTCTCCCTGTTTACTTTGAAAGTGCTGGATTTATCCTCTTCTTCGTTCTTTTGGGGGCGGTTTTTGAGGAAAAAATGCGAAAAAACACTTCTCAAGCTGTAGAGAAATTACTAGATTTGCAGGCTAAAACAGCAGAAGTCTTGCGTGAGGATAGCTATGTCCAAGTTCCCTTGGAGCAAGTCAAGGTAGGTGACCTGATTCGAGTGCGTCCCGGTGAAAAGATCGCGGTTGATGGTGTTGTTGTCGAAGGTGTCTCCAGTATTGATGAATCCATGGTGACAGGTGAGAGCCTGCCGGTAGACAAAACAGTTGGAGATACTGTGATTGGCTCCACTATCAATAATAGTGGAACACTGGTTTTTAAAGCAGAAAAAGTTGGTTCAGAGACTGTCTTGGCTCAGATTGTGGACTTTGTGAAGAAAGCCCAGACCAGCCGTGCACCGATTCAGGATTTGACGGATAAGATTTCAGGAATTTTTGTCCCAGCAGTTGTCATTTTAGCGATTTTGACTTTTTGGATTTGGTTTGTCTTACTTGGGGCTAGTTTTGTGACCTCTCTACTTTATGGTGTGGCAGTTTTGATTATCGCTTGCCCTTGTGCCCTAGGTCTTGCAACACCAACAGCCCTCATGGTAGGAACAGGGCGGAGTGCCAAGATGGGGGTTCTCCTAAAAAATGGAACCGTCCTACAGGAAATCCAGAAAGTCCAAACTCTCGTCTTTGATAAAACAGGAACTTTGACGGAAGGAAAACCAGTGGTCACTGATATCATTGGCGACGAGACAGAAGTACTTGGCTTAGCTGCCTCTTTGGAAGAAGCCTCTCAACACCCACTGGCTCAAGCTATTATCAAGCGAGCGAGTGAAGCAGGACTTGAGCTTCAACCTGTAGAAAATTTCCAAGCCCTACACGGAAAAGGTGTTTCAGGGCAAATCAATGGGAAACAAGTCTTGCTTGGAAATGCTAAAATGCTAGATGGCATGGATATTTCGAGCGCTTATCAGGAAAAACTAGAAGAACTGGAAAAAGAAGCTAAGACAGTTGTGTACTTGGCTGTTGACAATGAAATCAAAGGCTTGCTTGCCCTGCAAGATATTCCCAAAGAAAATGCCAAGCTTGCCATCAGTCAGCTGAAAAAACGTGGTCTCCGAACAGTGATGTTGACAGGAGATAATGCTGGAGTGGCGCGAGCTATTGCAGACCAGATTGGTATCGAAGAGGTCATTGCTGGTGTTTTGCCAGAAGAAAAAGCGCATGAAATCCATCAACTTCAACAGGCTGGTAAAGTAGCCTTTATCGGAGATGGTATCAATGATGCGCCAGCCCTTAGTGTAGCGGATGTGGGGATTGCCATGGGCGCAGGAACTGATATTGCTATTGAGTCGGCAGGGATTGTTCTTACTCACAATGATTTGACAGGAGTGGTTCGTGCCTTTGATATGAGCAAGAGAACCTTCAATCGAATTCTTCTCAACCTCTTCTGGGCCTTTATCTACAATGTTATCGGAATTCCGATTGCAGCAGGAGTCTTTTCAGGTATTGGTTTGGTGCTCAACCCAGAACTGGCTGGTCTAGCCATGGCTTTTAGTTCTGTATCTGTTTTGATTAGTTCACTCATGCTAAACGTTACTAAGATAGACTAAGAAGCGGGCTTGCTCGCTTTTTATTATAAAACAGATTCTAAAAACGTTTTCAAACTGTACTGTAATAGAGAATAAAAACTTCTGAGCACATTCTTAGGAGACCCAAAACAAATGTGGTAAAGTAGTAGAGTAAAAATTTGCTGAAACGTTTCCAATTAGTATATGAAAACGGATTTATCAAGTTTTAAAAATATTTGAAGGAGAGTTATCATTATGACTCAAGGGAAAATTACTGCATCAGCAGCAATGCTCAACGTATTGAAAACATGGGGCGTAGACACAATCTACGGTATCCCATCAGGAACACTCAGCTCATTGATGGACGCTTTGGCTGAAGACAAAGATATCCGCTTCTTGCAAGTTCGCCACGAAGAAACAGGTGCTCTTGCTGCGGTCATGCAAGCTAAATTCGGCGGCTCAATCGGGGTTGCAGTAGGTTCAGGTGGTCCAGGTGCGACTCACTTGATTAACGGTGTTTACGATGCAGCTATGGATAACACTCCATTCCTTGCTATCCTTGGATCACGTCCTGTTAACGAACTCAACATGGATGCCTTCCAAGAATTGAACCAAAACCCAATGTACAACGGTATCGCTGTCTACAACAAACGTGTCGCTTACGCTGAGCAATTGCCAAAAGTAATCGACGAAGCTTGCCGTGCTGCAGTTTCTAAAAAAGGTCCAGCTGTTGTTGAAATCCCAGTAAACTTCGGTTTCCAAGAAATCGACGAAAACTCATACTACGGTTCAGGTTCATACGAACGTTCATTCATCGCTCCTGCCTTGAACGAAGTTGAAATCGACAAAGCTGTTGAAATCTTGAACAATGCTGAACGTCCAGTTATCTATGCTGGTTACGGTGGTGTTAAAGCAGGTGAAGTGATTACTGAATTGTCACGTAAAATCAAAGCACCAATCATCACAACTGGTAAAAACTTTGAAGCCTTTGAATGGAACTACGAAGGTTTGACAGGTTCTGCTTACCGTGTTGGTTGGAAACCAGCCAACGAAGTGGTCTTCGAAGCAGACACAGTTCTTTTCCTTGGTTCAAACTTCCCATTTGCTGAAGTTTACGAAGCCTTCAAGAACACTGAAAAATTCATCCAAGTGGATATCGACCCTTACAAACTTGGTAAACGTCATGCCCTAGACGCTTCAATCCTTGGTGATGCAGGTCAAGCAGCTAAAGCTATCCTTGACAAAGTGAACCCAGTTGAATCTACTCCATGGTGGCGTGCAAACGTTAAGAACAACCAAAACTGGCGTGATTACATGAACAAAATCGAAGGTAAAACTGAGGGTGAATTGCAATTGTATCAAGTTTACAATGCAATCAACAAACATGCTGATCAAGACGCTATCTACTCAATCGACGTAGGTGACACTACTCAAACATCTACTCGTCACCTTCACATGACACCTAAGAACATGTGGCGTACATCTCCACTCTTTGCGACAATGGGTATTGCCCTTCCTGGTGGTATCGCTGCTAAGAAAGACAATCCAGATCGCCAAGTATGGAACATCATGGGTGACGGTGCATTCAACATGTGCTACCCAGACGTTATCACAAACGTTCAATACGACCTTCCAGTTATCAACGTTGTCTTCTCAAATGGTAAATATGCCTTCATCAAGGACAAATACGAAGACACAAACAAACACTTGTTTGGTTGTGACTTCCCTAATGCTGACTATGCGAAAATCGCTGAAGCTCAAGGTGCTGTAGGATTTACAGTTGACCGTATCGAAGACATCGATGCAGTTGTTGCAGAAGCTGTTAAACTCAACAAAGAAGGTAAAACTGTTGTGATCGATGCTCGCATCACTCCACACCGTCCACTTCCAGTAGAAGTACTTGAATTGGATCCAAAACTTCACTCAGAAGAAGCAATCAAAGACTTCAAGGAAAAATACGAAGCAGAAGAACTCGTACCATTCCGCCTCTTCTTGGAAGAAGAAGGATTGCAATCACGCGCAATTAAATAATTCCTTCGTGGAACTTAAAAAGATCGGAGCAATCCGGTCTTTTTATGGAGGATAGTAAATGAATTTAAATCAATTAGATATTATCGTTTCAGATGTTCCCCAAGTCTGTGCTGACTTGGAGCGTATTTTGGATAAAAAGCCCGATTATGTTGATGACAGTTTTGCTCAGTTTACGATTGGCAGTCACTGTCTGATGTTGTCCCAAAATCATTTGATTCCTTTGGAAGATTTTCAGTCAGGAATCATTCTTCATATCGAGGTTGAGGATGTAGACCAGAATTACCAACGGTTGAAAGAACTTGGTATCCAGGTTTTAAACGGACCAACTGTAACCGATTGGGGAACAGAGTCCTTATTAGTTAAAGGGCCTGCTGGTCTAGTGATTGATTTTTATCGTATGAAGTAGGTAATTCTATTATCAAATTTTTTATCTAAACATTCTTGGAGTGAAACTTAAAAAGATCGGAGCAATTCGATCTTTTTTGTATTTATGCGACTTTCAGTCCGTCTCGCTCCGTTAGGTGCGAGACAAAAAACCACCCGTTTTCACGGGTGGTTATGATTTCTACACTTATTGTTTGGCTTCCTGTTTTAATTGTTGCACCTGTTCCTCGTACTGGACAAGCTCCCTGTCTTTTATATTGATAGTCGCTTCTGCTTCAGCAATGCGGCTTCTCAGATCTTGAGTCTTGTTATGGTGATAGCTAATACCAATAGCACTACCAGCAATGATCCCGATTACTAGACAAGTAAAAATCACCAAAATCAAGGGAGCAGATAGTTGTGTAAAGACAAGACTGACAGTTACTGTTTGACGATTGAGTAGACCAAATGAGATCACAATGACTAATAAGCTCAAACCGCCAATTAGATAAGCCTTATCTTTCAGTGACAATTCATTAAATTTTTTTAGCATAAGTTCCTTTTCTCCTGACTATGTTGATAGAAAACTACACACCATTTAGGTATTAACAAAATTCATTTTACTAGAAAATTTCGATACTGTCAATAATTTCTAACGGCTTATTTACCATCAATCAATCGATTCATTGAAAAGGAGTATTCATTTTCTAATATTTGATTGAGTAAACAGAACGGAGCAATTCGGTCTTTTTTCTGTTCCCTCTTTCTTATAACAAGATTGTGATAGTTTATATCTTTATAACAAAAGTTTTAAAGACTTGATTGTTTTGAAAGAATATTTTAAAATAAGATTCAGTAAAAATGAAAGAGGTTTTGAAAATGTCTGAAAAACAAATGAAAATTTTAGGTTGGGTAGCGACCTTTATGTCTGTTATGATGTATGTGTCTTACTTCCCACAAATCATGAACAATCTGGCTGGTCAAAAAGGAAATTTCATCCAGCCCTTGGTTGCTGCCATCAACTGTAGTCTCTGGGTTTACTACGGTCTTTTCAAAAAAGAAAGAGATATCCCCCTTGCAGCAGCTAATGCACCAGGTATTATTTTTGGCCTAGTGACGGTTATTACAGCTTTGATTTAAAAGGAACAGAGGAGACTAGTTTTCAGTCTTCTTTTTTGTTTCAGGGGAGGCTATTTACTTTTTCTAGAGGATAATTTTTTAAAAAACAATCTGATAAACTTAAATAGTAGAATAGTATCAGTATGTCACAGTATTTTATAAGAAAAGGTTTACAGAATAAGTTATAATATAAGTAAATGAACAAGCAAATAAGAAAGTGAGTAGAGTTATGACCGAAAAACTGACTTTTCCGGATGGTTTCTTGTGGGGCGGAGCGACAGCTGCCAACCAGTGTGAGGGTGCTTATAATTTAGAAGGTCGTGGATTGGCGAATGTGGATGTCGTCCCCATCGGTCCAGATCGTGAAGCCATTATCACAGGTCAGAAAAAGATGTTTTCGTTTGAGGAGGGCTATTTTTACCCAGCCAAGCAAGCTATTGATATGTACCATCATTACAAGGAAGATATTGCCCTTTTTGCGGAAATGGGCTTTAAGACTTATCGTCTATCCATTGCTTGGACTCGGATTTTTCCTAAGGGCGACGAAACAGTGCCAAATGAAGCTGGTCTAGCCTTTTATGAGGATTTATTTAAGGAGTGCCACAAGTATGGTATCCAACCTCTGGTGACTATCACTCATTTCGACTGTCCTATGCACTTGATTACAGAGTACGGTGGTTGGCGCAATCGTCGGATGTTAGACTTCTATGAAAAACTTTGTCGCACACTCTTTACCCGCTATAAGGGTTTGGTCAAATATTGGCTTACCTTCAACGAAATCAACATGATTCTCCATGCCCCCTTTATGGGAGCTGGGCTCTGTTTTGAAGAAGGAGAAAATCAAGAACTGGTTAAATATCAGGCTGCACACTATGAGTTGGTAGCTTCAGCTCTTGCGACAAAGATTGCCCACGAAATTGACCCAGAAAATAAGGTGGGATGTATGTTGGCTGCAGGGCAATACTATCCTAACACAGCCCATCCAAGAGACTACTGGGCAGCCATGGAGGAAGACCGCAAGAGTTACTTCTTCATTGATGTTCAAGCGCGTGGGGAATACCCAAACTACGCCAAGAAGCAGTGGGAGCGTGAGCGAATCGAGATTCAAATGACTGCAGAAGATTTAGAGTTGTTGAAGGACAATACTGTTGACTTTGTTTCCTTCTCTTACTATGCAAGTCTAGTAGCCTCAGGTGATCCAGAAGTTAAAGAATTAACTGCTGGAAATATCTTTGCCTCTCTCAAAAATCCTTATCTTGAATCCTCAGAATGGGGATGGCAGATTGACCCACTTGGTCTTCGTATCACCCTCAATGCTATCTGGGATCGTTACCAAAAGCCAATGTTCATCGTGGAAAACGGTCTAGGTGCTATGGATACACCGGATGAGAATGGTCATGTAGCAGATGACTATCGGATTGCTTACTTAGAGGCTCATATCAAGGCCATGCGAGATGCCATTTACCAAGATGGCGTTGACTTGCTTGGTTATACGACTTGGGGCTGTATCGATCTGGTTTCAGCTGGAACAGGCGAAATGAACAAGCGCTATGGCTTTATCTATGTAGATCGAGATAATGCTGGTCATGGAAGCCTCAAACGTAGCAAGAAGAAATCCTTCTACTGGTACAAGGATGTCATTGCCAGCAATGGTGCAAGCATTGAGTAGAGCACATTTGTTCACTATTTTTATAAAATCTTCTCCCTACTTTATAATATGTGAAAAAGAGTTCAATTAGATGGAGCTTTTTGCTATAATGAGGGGAGAAAAATCAGACAGGAGATCGACATGTCAGAACCATTATTTTTACAATCAGTTATGCAAGAAAAAATCTGGGGTGGAACCAAGCTACGTGATGAGTTTGGTTACGACATCCCAAGTGAAAAAATCGGAGAATATTGGGCCATCTCAGCCCATCCAAATGGAGTCTCTAAAGTTGCCAATGGACGCTACCAGGGAACAGACCTCGCTACTTTGTATGCGGAACATCGTGAATTGTTTGGCAATCGTCCTGAGCCTGTATTTCCACTTTTGACTAAGATTCTGGATGCCAACGACTGGCTCAGTGTCCAAGTTCACCCAGACGATGCCTATGGACTAGAGCATGAAGGTGAACTTGGAAAAACAGAATGCTGGTACATTATCGCAGCGGATGAAGGTTCAGAAATTATCTATGGTCACAATGCCAAGTCAAAAGAAGAACTCCGCCAGCAAATCGAGGACAAGAACTGGGATGCCTTGTTGACAAAAGTTCCTGTAAAGGCTGGAGATTTCTTCTATGTACCAAGTGGCACCATGCACGCTATCGGAGCAGGAATTTTGATTCTTGAAACTCAGCAATCTAGCGATACCACTTACCGTGTCTATGACTTTGACCGTAAGGATGATAATGGCAACTTGCGTGAACTTCACCTTGAAAAATCTATCGATGTCTTGAATATTGGCGAGCCTGCCAATAGCCGTCCTGTAACTATCAAAGCAGATGATTTACGTTCCACTCTCCTTGTATCCAATGATTTCTTTGCAGTTTACAAGTGGGAAATTACTGGAAAAGTTGACTTCGAAAAGACAGCTGACTACAGCTTATTCAGTGTCTTGGCTGGTCAAGGTCAACTAACTGTTGACGGGAAAAATTATCCAATCCAAAAAGGTAGCCACTTTATCCTACCAAGTGATGTTGAAGCTTGGACATTGGAAGGGCAAGGTCTGGAATTGATTGTTAGCCATCCATAAAAAAGAAAGGGCCTGAGTTTACTACTCAAGTCCTTTTTGATTACATAAATTGGGCGATGAAGACCACGATGATGATGATTGGAATGATGAAACGAAGAAGGAAGAGCCAGACTTGGAACAGTCCCTGTTTCCATGCTGTTTCATCAAGATGGAGTTCCTCCTTAGCAAGAGCATTTTTAAAGATATAGCCTGTAAAGAGTGACAGGCAGAGAGCTCCAAATGGCATGAGGAGATTGGAAACCAAGAAGTCCATAGCATCAAAGAAAGTCTTCCCCAAAATGTGAACATCCGCCATAACACCGTAAGAAAGGGCTGAAGGAATTCCAAAGACAAAGGTCAAGATTCCTAAAATGGCACTCCACTTGGCACGCTTGCGATTGTCCTGGTTGGTGATATTGCCCACATTGATTTCCAGCATCACGACAGAGGAAGTGACCGTCGCAAAGAGGAAGAGCAAGAGGAAGAGGATGTAGAAAATGGTTCCAAAAGGCATCTTGTCAAAGAGTTGAGGCAAGACGATAAAGAGCAGGCTTGGTCCCCCTTCAGACTGGATATTGAAGGCTGACATGGCTGGGAAAATGGCAAGTCCCGCCATGATGGATACCGAGATGTTCATAGCTACGATGGAAATCCCTGACTGGACCAGATTGGTTTTCTTGTCCAAGTAGGATGCATATGTCAGCATGGCTGTCACCCCTAGTGAGAGAGCAAAGAAAGATTGACCCAGAGCATAGAGGAGACCAGCGCTAGTTAGTTTTGAAAAGTCTGGTTTGAGAAAGTAGAGAACCCCTTCCATGGCATTTGGCAAGCTGAGAGAGCGCCCAATAATCACGACAAAGATGATAAAGAGTAGCGGCATCATGACTTTCGAAGCTCTTTCGATCCCTTTTTGAACCCCACGTGATACAATAAAGATATTCAATAAGATAAAGGCTGCTTGAGCTCCTAGGGCAATGGCTGGATTTGAAATGATTGAAGTAAATAACTGAGCATAATCACCCGTTCCACCAAGCTGGAATAATTTCCCAAACTCAATACCCAGATATACTAGAATCCATCCTCCGATAACACTGTAAAAGGAGAGAAGGATAAAGAGGGCAAAGGCACCAATCCAACCGATAAAGTTGTACTTGTTATTGTTGCCCAGTTTTCCAAAGGTTTTGATAGCGGAAACGCCAGCACTACGACCAAGGGCAAATTCAGCCAGCAGGAGAGGGAAACCGATTAAAATAGTGGAAATGAGAAAGACCAGTAAAAAGCCTCCACCGCCATTTGCAGCAGTCATATAGGGAAACTTCCAAACGGCACCAAGCCCGATGGCTGAGCCAGCAGATGCTAGAATAAAGCCAAGTTTCGAGCCCCATTGCGATTTTTCTGACATAGTTGAAACTCCAATCTCCTTTTTTAAAATAAGAAAAGGCTACTTGAGTTGTCAAATAGCCTTCTCTCAATGGCTCTTTATGAGCCTTCTGTTTGATTGATAGACTTGACTATCCTATCATGTTTTCTAAGGTCTGTCAAGAAAACCATTTTCAAGTTTTCACACCTTTCTCAAAAAGTTAAAAATTTTTCGCAAAAACGCTTGACTCTGACCTAGGGGGAGGGGTTATACTATCAATGTAATACTCTTCGAAAATCAAATTCAAACCACGTCAGCGTCGCCTTACCGTACTCAAGTACAACTTGCGGCTAGCTTCCTAGTTTGCTCTTTGATTTTCATTGAGTATAAGGAGGAAATCATGTACCATATCAAAGAAGCTGCGCAGCTTTCGGGTGTCTCTGTCAAGACCCTGCACCACTACGATAAGATAGGACTTCTGGTTCCCTTAAAGTTGGAAAACGGCTATCGAACTTATAGTCAAGAGGATTTGGAACGCCTTCAAGTCATTCTTTACTACAAATATCTAGGCTTTTCTTTAGAAAAAATAGCAGAGCTGTTAAAGGAAGAAAGGACAGATTTATTGCCCCATTTGACTAGGCAGTTGGACTATTTGACTCGAGAAAGGCAACATCTGGATACCTTGATTTCCACCTTGCAAAAAACCATTCAAGAACAAAAAGGAGAAAGAAAAATGACGATTGAGGAAAAATTCACTGGATTTAACTACCAAGACCATCAAAAATACCACCAAGAGGCGGTAGAGAAATATGGACAAGAAGTCATGGACCAAGCGCTCGAGCGCCAAAAAGGTCACGAAGACGAAGCTACGGCTGCCTTCAATCAAGTCTTTCGAGCCTTGTCACAAAATCTTCAAGCTGGTTTACCTGCAAAAGCAACCGAAAACCAAGAGCAAGCAGCCAAACTCTTGCAAGCTATTCGTACTTATGGATTTGACTGCTCTATTGAGGTCTTCGGCCATATCGGCAAAGGCTACGTCTATAACCCAGAGTTTAAGGAAAACATTGACAAATTTGGAGCTGGAACAGCCCAGTACACATCAGATGTCATTGCGACTTATGTTCAGACACAGACAAAATAAAAATCAGCGGAGTTACCTCTGCTGATTTTTTCTGGTTTCAAGTACTATTTGGTTAATAGTTTTTCAACTACGTTTAACTTTCGCATGGTCAGAACCACGCCAAACAATTTTTCAAGATAGTTGGTATTGAGCTTTTTTTGTTTTGCAGTTCTAGGGAGATAGAGGTAGAGACAGTGATCACCTACACAAATTTCTTCTTCACCGTAGTCAGCTTTCAATTTTTCTAGTGGCAGACTTTGGATAAATCCCTGATAAAAAATCACATGTATACGATCGTAAAGATAGTCTTCTCTAAATGGATTCTCATGAACAATCTTTTCAAAATCGTTCTTATTCTTGATAACCATTTTTAAGTCGGCCCCAATTTTTTCCTTTATCAGAGTATGAACGCGTTCTCGTATTTCTTCTAAATCTAAGTCACTTTCAAGAATGATATTCCCACTTTGAATATAGGTTCGAACGTGTTGAAAACCAGCTTCTGTCAGAATATCTACCAAATAAGACATTTTCGGGATAGCATTCTTTCCATTAGGAGTAACACCTCTTAGTAAAATAATATGTTCCAAAGGACTTCCTTTCTTATTTGGTATTTATTGGATTTGAGCCTGCCACCCAGCCAGTACAGAGTGCAGAAGTGATATTAAAGCCACCCGTGTGGGCATTGATATCCAGTACCTCGCCAGCAAAGTGGAGCCCAGGAACGAGTTTGCTTTCCAGAGTTTTAGGATTGATTTCTTTGAGACTGACACCGCCTTTAGTTACAAAGGATTTGGCAAGAGACATTTTGCCAGTCACAGGAATTTTGAGAGCCTTGATAGACTGGAGTAGTTGCTCGCGTTCTTTTTCAGTTAGTTGTTTGACTTTTTCAGGATAGCCTTGCACCAAAAATTCTGCCAAGCGTTCTGGAAGCAAAGTTTTTAAAGCATTTTTCAAGGATTTTTCCCGATTATCTTCTAGAAATGTAATCAAGTCCTCTTCAGAAAGTTGAGGCAAAACATCTAGCGAGAGAACCTCCCCGCCCTTGACAAAGCTGGACATACGTAGAGCAGCAGGGCCTGAAAAACCAAAGTGTGTAAAGAGCAGATCGTGGGTGATGACATGCTTGCCATAGCTTAAGGTCACGTCATCTAGGGAAATTCCCTGCAAGGCCTTATGTGGAAAATCAGTCAACAATGGGCTCTCAGCAGCTTCAAGCTCGGTAATGGTGTGCTTAAAATGGCGGGCAATTTCGTGACCAAATCCGGTCGAACCAGTAGAAGGATAGGATTTTCCACCTGTTGTGACTATGAGTTTATCACAAGTGAAGATCTGGTCCGCGGATTTCAGGACAAACTGGTCGTCTATCTTTTTAACCGAAACAATCTCTGTTTGAGTGAGAACTTGTCCGCCTAGCTCAGCGATTTTCTTTTCCAAGGCCTCGATAATAGTCCGAGATTTATCGCTATCAGGAAAGACACGTCCGTGGTCCTCGACCTTAAGCTTAACACCATTTTCCGTGAAAAAGTTGATGATATCATGGTTATCAAACTGGGAAAATACACTGTATAAAAATCGCCCGTTACCAGGAATTCCAGCCAGTAGGTCATCTAAAGTTCCATTGTTGGTCACATTACAACGACCACCGCCCGTTCCAGCTAATTTTTTGCCAAGTTTGCGATTTTTTTCGATGAGAAGAGTTTTCTGACCATAAAAGCTACTGGAAATCGTAGCCATCATGCCAGCAGGTCCCCCACCAATGACAATAGTATCAAAATGTTTCATAGCTCTATTGTACCACAAAAAACAAGAGATGCTTGGCATCTCTTGTTGCTTATAATCTTAGTTGATTTCATATCCCATCAACAAACCGCCATCTTCTGCATAGAAACTGCAGAGGCCAGACGTAGGGATGATTTTGATATTGGCTTGTGGGAAGGTTTCCTGCAAGCGTTCTGACAATTGCTGACAGAATTTTTCATTGTTGCGATGAGCCATGACAACTCGACTACCAGCATAGCCAGCCTTGATGAGCTCTTCATAGGCTGCTTGAAGGGATTTTTTTGGTCCACGCGCTTTTTGGAGCAGTTCTAGGGTTCCGGTTTCACTTGCTTCCCCAACCATACGGATGTTGAGGAGGCCAACGACTGTACCAATCAGCTTACTCAAACGGCCATTTTTTACCAAGTTATCGACCTTAGCGAGGACAAAGAGCAACTTGGTTTTTTCTTGATAGGCAGTGATTGCTTCAACAACTTCCTCGAAAGACAAACCCTGGTCAATCAAGTCGTTTAATTTTTCTACGAGCAAGTCAACCTCACCACCTGCAGACAATGTATCGATCACATGAATCTGAGTGTCAGGGTGTTCTTCCAGATAGATATTCTTAGCGAGCTGTGCACTATTATGGCTACCTGAAAGAGTACCAGTGATAGTAACGACAAAGATATGCTTAGCACCTTCAAATGCACGTAGGTAATCATCAGGGCTAGGACAGGCTGATTTTGAAGCCTCAGAAGTCGCATACATGGTTTCCATCATGTGGTCAATGTCGAGATTGGCATCATCAATAAAGACCTGATCAGCAACTTGAATGGTTAAAGGAACACTCACAAATTCAGTATCGATAGCAAGAGTAGGCAGTTGACGATAATCACAACCAGAGTCAGCTACAATCTTCCAAGTCATAGAAATTCTCCATCTTTGTCACTTATACATTGACAAAGGTTCTGTCTTTTTTTACAATTATATCATGAAAGCCCTTGAAACAAAAGTACCACCTCTCTGTTGTCACAAGTAGAAAGAAATTGTTATGTCTGAACGTAAAATATCTGAAAAATCTCTTGAAAATCTCAGAAAATCAAATCAAGAATCCAATTTTTTAACCAGAGAAGCAATCGAGACGGCTCTTTTGCAACTTCTAGAGAAAAAAGACTTGGCCAAGATCAGCATTTCGGAGCTGGTCAAACGGGCTGGTGTCTCTCGTGCCGCCTTCTATCGTAACTATGACTCCAAAGAAGAGATTTTGGAAAGCGTCTTTAAACGCAGTGTCCATAACATTATGGAACAGTTGAGCCACTACGATGTCAAAACTGATCTTTATCTAGTCTGGGTTCACCTTTTCCGCGCAGCCAAGAAAGAAGCCAAGGTTATCCAACTTGCTCTGGATTACCATTTGGAAAAGATTTTTGTCCAAGCCATGCAGGAATTTCTAGAAAAATACCACGGAAAGTCAAAAGGCGTTAGTAGCTACCTTCATTCCTTTTGGAGTTCTGCCATCGTATCGGTTCTGCTCAAATGGATCAAGGATGGCATGAAGGTTCCGGCTGAAAAGATTGCAGATTTACGCTTGCCATTTTTCAAAAAATAGAGGAAAAGGAGAAGACTTATGACAGAAAAAAGACTGGCTTGGGATGAGTACTTTGCGGCTCAAGCCTTACTGATTGCCAATCGTTCTACTTGTAAACGCGCCAAAGTAGGAGCTGTCCTCGTTAAGGATAATAAGGTCATTTCAACAGGTTACAATGGTTCTGTATCGGGAACGGAGCACTGTATTGACCACGAATGTCTGATCATTGAAGGACACTGTGTCCGAACCCTTCACGCCGAGGTTAATGCTATTCTCCAAGGAGCCGAACGAGGGGTTCCGAAAGGATTTACAGCTTATGTGACCCATTTCCCTTGTCTGAACTGTACAAAACAACTCTTACAAGTCGGTTGCAAACGTGTAGTCTATATCAACCAGTACCGTATGGATGACTATGCCCAGTACCTTTATCAAGAAAAAGGTACCGAGTTGACCCATTTACCATTAGAGACTGTTCAGACAGCTCTTCAAGAGGCAGATTTGCTTTAAAAATTAATTAAAATAAATGGTTTAGAAAGCTTTTTAAACCGTTTTTTGATATAATAAGAGGAATAAATTGAAAGAAGGAACTCAGAAAATGGGAAAAATTGAAGTCATTAATCATCCACTCATTCAACACAAGTTGTCTATCTTGCGTCGTACAGACACTTCCACAAAAGCTTTCCGTGAACTAGTAGATGAGATCGCAATGTTGATGGGATATGAAGTACTTCGTGATCTTCCACTTGAAGATGTTGAAATCGAAACACCTATCACAAAGACCGTTCAAAAACAATTGGCTGGGAAAAAATTGGCGATTGTCCCAATATTGCGTGCAGGTATCGGAATGGTCGATGGCCTCTTGAGCTTGGTTCCAGCAGCAAAAGTTGGGCACATTGGTATGTACCGTGATGAAGAAACCCTTCAACCAGTTGAATACTTGGTGAAATTGCCTGAGGACATTGACCAACGTCAAATCTTTGTAGTGGACCCAATGTTGGCAACAGGTGGTTCAGCTATCTTGGCTGTTGACTCTCTTAAAAAACGTGGGGCATCAAACATCAAGTTTGTCTGCCTTGTAGCTGCTCCAGAAGGAGTGAAAGCTCTTCAAGAAGCACACCCAGATGTAGAAATCTTTACAGCAGCCTTGGATGAACGCTTGAACGAACACGGTTATATCGTTCCAGGTCTTGGAGATGCTGGAGACCGCTTGTTCGGTACTAAATAAAATCCCAAAGTAAATAGTGAAACTAGAAGTTCGTTTTTAACTTGAAAGGAGGTTGAGTTTTTGTTTCTGTTTAGAGAATAGAGCAAAAATTTGACCTTTTTTGACCAAAAAGATATAATAGTTCTGTATTGAGTCGTAAGACTAAGAAAATTCAACATTAAAAGGAGAAATGAATGATTCCTGTAGTTATTGAACAAACAAGCCGTGGAGAACGTTCCTATGATATTTACTCTCGTCTTCTGAAAGACCGCATCATCATGCTAACAGGTCCAGTTGAAGACAACATGGCCAACTCCGTTATCGCCCAATTACTTTTCTTGGATGCCCAAGACAGCACAAAAGATATTTACCTTTATGTCAATACACCTGGGGGCTCTGTTTCAGCTGGTTTGGCAATCGTTGATACCATGAACTTTATCAAGGCAGATGTCCAAACAATCGTTATGGGGATGGCTGCATCCATGGGGACTGTTATTGCATCAAGTGGCGCCAAAGGCAAACGTTTCATGCTTCCAAATGCAGAGTACATGATTCACCAACCAATGGGTGGTACAGGTGGTGGTACCCAACAAACCGATATGGCAATCGCTGCAGAGCACTTGCTTAAAACTCGTAAGACATTGGAGCAAATCCTTGCAGATAACTCTGGTAAATCAGTCGAGCAAATTCATGCAGATGCGGAACGTGATTACTGGATGAGTGCCCAAGAAACACTTGAATATGGCTTTATTGATGAAATCATGGCCAACAATTCTTTGAACTAATAATGCATGAAAGCAAACTCGACGGAGTTTGCTTTTTTTGATATAATAGGATAAGATTTCTTAGAAAGAGGCTTCCTCATGTTTGAAAAAACAAATCGATCAGGATTAATCATCTATCTCTACTATAATCGAGATGCAAAAAAACTTCAGGAATACGGTGATATCTGTTACCATTCCAAAAAACATCGTTACTTGCAGCTCTATGTTCCAACTGAGGAGTTAGATGACTTAGTTGAGAGATTAGGTAAGGAAAGATATATCAAGAAAATTAGACGTTGCCATATTCAAGAGCTAGAAACTCCCTTCGTTAGGAATCTCTATCGGACTGAAGAAAACGTTATCATTTAAAAAGTTAAACAAATACATTGACAATTTTCTGATAATTCGGTATATTCTTAACATACAATTTTTGAAACAACTATAAGGAGATTAAAAATGAAGAAAAAATTTGCCCTATCTTTTGTGGCTCTTGCTAGTGTGGCTCTTCTTGCTGCCTGTGGAGAGGTCAAGTCAGGAGCGTCAAACACAACTGGAAATCCAGTAGACGAAAAAACAATTAAAATCGGTTTTAACTTTGAAGAGACAGGTGCTGTGGCAGCTTATGGTACAGCTGAACAAAAAGGTGCCCAACTTGCTGTAGACGAAATCAACGCTGCAGGTGGAATTGATGGAAAACAAATCGAAGTTGTAGACAAAGACAACAAGTCAGAAACTGCTGAAGCAGCTTCTGTTACAACAAACCTTGTTACCCAATCAAAAGTAGCAGCTATTGTAGGACCTGCGACATCTGGTGCAACTGCTGCAGCTGTAGCTAATGCTACAAAAGCTGGAGTGCCATTGATTTCACCAAGTGCTACTCAAGACGGTTTGACTAAAGGTCAAGATTACCTATTTATCGGAACATTCCAAGATAGCTTCCAAGGGAAGATTATTTCTAACTATGTAACAAACAAATTGAATGCTAAGAAGGTTGTTCTTTATACTGACAATGCTAGTGACTATGCAAAAGGTATTGCTAAATCTTTCCGCGAAGCCTACAAGGGTGAGATTGTAGCAGATGAAACATTCGTAGCAGGTGATACTGACTTCCAAGCAGCCCTTACTAAAATGAAAGACAAAGAGTTTGACGCTATCGTAGTTCCAGGTTACTACACAGAAGCAGGTAAAATTGTAAACCAAGCTCGTGGTATGGGAATTGATAAGCCAATCATTGGTGGTGATGGATTTAACGGTGAAGAATTTGTTCAACAAGCAACTGCTGAAAGAGCATCAAACATTTACTTCATCTCTGGATTCTCAACCACAGTTGATGTTTCTGCAAAAGCTAAAGCTTTCCTTGAAGCATACCGCGCTAAATACAACGAAGAGCCTTCAACATTCTCAGCTTTGGCCTATGACTCAGTTTACCTAGTAGCAAATGCTGCAAAAGGTGCTAAAAACTCAGGTGAAATCAAGGACAACCTTGCTAAAACCAAAGATTTTGATGGTGTAACTGGTCAAACAAGCTTTGATGCTGACCACAATACAGTGAAAACTGCTTACATGATGACCATGAACAATGGTAAAGTTGAAGAAGCAGAAGTTGTAAAACCATAACATTAGAATAGTACTTGAAATGGGGAATGAGCCTTTGACTCACTCCCTGTTTCGGTGTTTATGAACTTGTGAAAATAATGAAATTTTCTAAAAAATAACGATAGAAAAGAGTGAATGCTATGCTCCAACAACTTGTGAATGGTCTAATTCTGGGTAGTGTTTATGCACTTTTGGCTCTGGGTTATACCATGGTTTATGGAATTATCAAACTCATCAACTTCGCCCATGGCGATATTTACATGATGGGTGCCTTTATTGGTTACTTTTTGATTAATTCTTTCCAAATGGATTTCTTTTTAGCTTTAATTATTTCAATGGCAGGGACCGCGTTACTTGGTGTTGTGATTGAGTTTCTTGCCTACCGTCCTTTGCGACATTCTACACGTATTGCTGTATTGATTACTGCCATCGGAGTGTCTTTCCTACTGGAATACGGAATGGTTTATCTAGTAGGTGCCAATACTCGTGCCTTCCCTCAAGCAATTGAAACAGTCCGCTTTGACTTGGGACCAATTAGCTTGACAAATGTTCAATTGATGATTTTAGCAGTTTCTGTCCTCTTGATGGTTTTATTGCAATTGATCGTCCAAAAAACAAAAATGGGGAAAGCCATGCGTGCGGTATCAGTTGATAGTGACGCAGCTCAATTGATGGGAATTAATGTAAATCGTACAATCAGCTTTACCTTTGCTTTGGGTTCAGCCCTTGCTGGTGCAGCAGGAGTCCTTATTGCCCTTTACTACAACTCTCTTGAACCTTTGATGGGTGTGACTCCAGGTCTAAAATCATTCGTTGCGGCCGTACTAGGTGGTATCGGGATTATTCCTGGTGCAGCTCTAGGGGGATTTGTGATTGGCTTGTTGGAAACATTTGCTACTGCCTTCGGTATGTCTGATTTCCGTGATGCTATCGTATATGGAATCTTGCTTTTGATTCTGATTGTTCGACCTGCAGGTATCCTTGGTAAGAATGTGAAAGAGAAGGTGTAAACAATGAAGACAAATCTTAAAGTAAATATTCTCTGGTTATTCCTTCTGTTAGCGGGTTATGGGTTGATTAGTGTACTGGTTTCTGCTGGTGTTCTCAATCTATTCCATGTCCAAATTTTAGAACAAATTGGGATTAATATCATCCTTGCAGTAGGTTTGAACTTAATCGTTGGTTTTTCAGGACAATTCTCACTCGGTCATGCTGGTTTTATGGCGATTGGGGCTTATGCAGCAGCGATTATTGGTTCAAAATCACCAACCTATGGTGCCTTCTTTGGAGCAATGGTCTTGGGTGCCTTGATTTCTGGTGCAGTCGCTTTGCTCGTTGGGATTCCAACACTCCGTTTGAAGGGTGATTACCTGGCTGTTGCGACACTAGGTGTTTCAGAAATCATTCGTATCTTTATCATTAATGGTGGAAGTTTGACCAACGGTGCCGCTGGTATCTTGGGTATCCCAAACTTTACCAACTGGCAAATGGTTTATCTTTTTGTGGCGATCACAACTATTGCAACTCTCAATTTCTTACGTAGTCCAATTGGACGCTCTACTCTATCTGTTCGTGAGGATGAGATTGCTGCAGAGTCTGTTGGGGTAAACACTACAAAGATCAAGATTATCGCTTTTGTCTTTGGTGCTATTACAGCAAGTATTGCTGGTTCACTTCAGGCTGGTTTTATCGGATCTGTTGTTCCAAAAGATTACACCTTTATTAATTCCATCAATGTGTTGATTATCGTTGTATTTGGTGGACTTGGATCGATTACTGGTACCATCGTTTCAGCGATTGTTTTAGGAATTTTAAATATGCTCCTTCAGGATGTAGCAAGCGTACGTATGATTATCTACGCTTTGGCTCTTGTATTGGTTATGATTTTCAGACCAGGTGGACTTCTTGGGACATGGGAATTGAGTCTATCACGTTTCTTTAAAAAATCGAAGAAGGAGGGACAAAACTAATGGCATTACTTGAAGTTAAACAGTTAACCAAACATTTTGGCGGTCTAACAGCTGTTGGAGATGTCACTCTTGAATTGAACGAGGGAGAATTGGTTGGTCTGATTGGACCAAACGGAGCTGGTAAAACAACCCTTTTCAATCTCTTGACCGGTGTTTATGAACCAAGCGAAGGTACTGTGACACTAGATGGTCACCTCCTAAATGGGAAAACTCCCTATAAGATTGCTTCACTTGGTCTCAGTCGTACTTTCCAAAATATTCGTTTGTTCAAGGACTTGACAGTTTTGGAGAATGTTTTGATTGCATTTAGCAATCATCATAAACAACATGTCCTTGCGAGCTTCCTACGCCTACCAGCTTTTTATAAGAATGAGGAAGAATTAAAAAGCAAAGCTTTGGACTTGCTGAAGATTTTTGATTTGGATAGTGACGCAAATACTCTTGCCAAGAATCTGGCCTATGGTCAACAACGTCGATTAGAAATCGTTCGTGCTCTGGCAACTGAACCTAAGATCCTCTTTTTGGACGAACCTGCAGCTGGTATGAATCCACAAGAAACAGCTGAATTGACAGAATTGATCCGTCGTATCAAAGATGAATTTAAAATTACCATCATGCTTATCGAACATGACATGAATTTGGTTATGGAAGTCACTGAGCGTATCTATGTTCTTGAATATGGTCGGTTGATTGCTCATGGGACTCCGGATGAGATCAAGAACAACAAACGCGTTATTGAAGCTTATCTAGGAGGTGAAGCCTAATGTCTATGTTAAAAGTTGAAAACCTCTCTGTGCATTACGGTATGATCCAAGCAGTTCGTGATGTAAGTTTCGAGGTTAATGAAGGTGAAGTTGTTTCCCTTATCGGTGCCAATGGTGCCGGTAAAACAACCATTCTTCGTACCCTTTCAGGTTTGGTTCGTCCAAGTGCTGGTAAAATTGAGTTTTTGGGAAAAGAAATTCAAAAGTTGCCTGCGCAAAAAATCGTGGCAGGTGGCCTTTCACAAGTCCCTGAGGGACGCCATGTTTTCCCAGGTTTGACTGTTATGGAAAACTTAGAAATGGGAGCCTTTTTAAAGAAAAATCGTGAAGAAAATCAAGCTAACTTGAAAAAAGTTTTCTCACGCTTCCCACGTCTTGAAGAGCGTAAAAACCAAGATGCGGCAACTCTTTCAGGTGGTGAACAGCAGATGCTGGCTATGGGACGCGCTCTCATGTCTACACCTAAGCTCCTTCTCTTGGATGAGCCGTCAATGGGACTTGCCCCGATCTTTATCCAAGAAATTTTCGATATCATTCAAGATATTCAGAAGCAAGGAACAACGGTTCTCCTAATTGAACAGAACGCTAACAAGGCCCTTGCTATCTCTGACCGTGGTTATGTACTTGAAACAGGCAAGATCGTCCTATCAGGAACAGGAAAAGAACTCGCAGCATCAGATGAAGTCAGAAAAGCATACCTAGGTGGCTAAAACAATCCAGTGGATTGTTTTAGTCGGCGGATAAGGATTGCGCAAGCAATTCTCCTCTAGTCTGGGAGACTAGTTTAGGTTGTGGATGGAGATTGCGCACGCAATCCCTCTATAGTCCGGGGGACCTTTTTAGTCGGCAGATAAGAATTGCGTAAGAAATTTTCCTCTAGTCTGGGAGCCTAGTTTAGGTTGCGGACGGAGATGATAATAGGTTTTCAATACTAGTTGCTAGTATCCTTAACAACTGAAAGAAATATAAATAATGTTTGCTAACTTGCAAATATAGGGCTCTAAATTAGAGCTCTTTTTTGTAAAAGACTCAAAATCTTGAAAAAGAGATGAAAGCGTTTGATAGATTTTCTAAGAAAGTGTATAATAAAAGTAGCAATATAGAAGGAGAAGTCTCATGGCAGTTAAAGATTTCATGACCCGTAAGGTAGTTTATATCAGTCCAGATACGACTGTAGCACACGCAGCAGATTTGATGCGCGAGCAAGGTTTGCACCGTTTACCTGTTATCGAAAACGATCAATTAGTCGGATTGGTAACAGAAGGAACCATTGCGGAAGCCAGCCCATCTAAAGCGACCAGTCTCTCTATCTATGAGATGAATTATCTTCTGAATAAAACCAAAGTAAAAGATGTAATGATTCGAGATGTCGTGACAGTTTCTGGCTATGCAAGTCTAGAAGATGCGACCTACCTGATGCTGAAAAATAAAATTGGGATTTTACCAGTCGTAGACAATCATCAGGTCTACGGTGTCATTACAGATCGCGATGTTTTTCAGGCTTTCTTGGAAATCGCTGGGTACGGAGAAGAGGGGATTCGTGTTCGTTTCATTACAGAAAATGAAGTCGGAGTACTGGGAAAAATTGTAGCTTTAATTGTAGAAGAGGATTTAAATATTTCCCATACTGTTAACATTCCACGTAAGGATGGCAAGGTCGTCATCGAAGTTCAAATTGATGGAAAAATCGATTTGACTTCATTAAAGGAAAAGTTTGAAAAAGAAGGAATTCAAGTGGAGGAGATTACTCATACCTCTGCTAAAGTCCTTTAAACAAGAGGCTTTAGAGCCTCTTTTCTTCTGCCATCAAAAGCGGTGAAAAGCAAAATATGGAAAGAAATGAGAGATTATGGTATAATAAAACGATATGAAAAGGAGTATCTATGGACATTTCAGAAATTCGTCAAAAAATTGACGCAAATCGTGAAAAATTAGCTTCTTTTAGGGGGTCTCTTTGACCTCGAAGGTTTAGAGGAAGAGATTGCCATCTTGGAAAACAAGATGACAGAACCTGATTTTTGGAACGATAATATCGCGGCCCAAAAAACGTCGCAAGAATTAAATGAATTAAAAAACACCTACAACACATTCCGTAAAATGGAAGAGTTGCAGGATGAAGTTGAGATTTTATTGGACTTTTTAGCAGAAGACGAGTCAGTCCATGATGAACTGGTAGAGCAGTTGACAGAACTGGATAAGATGATGACCAGTTACGAGATGACGCTTCTCTTGTCAGAACCTTATGACCATAATAATGCAATCTTGGAAATCCATCCAGGATCTGGTGGTACTGAGGCACAGGACTGGGGCGATATGTTGCTTCGTATGTATACTCGTTATGGAAATGCCAAAGGCTTTAAAGTAGAAGTATTGGATTACCAGGCTGGTGATGAAGCGGGTATCAAATCTGTGACCTTGTCTTTTGAAGGACCCAATGCATACGGTCTACTTAAATCAGAAATGGGTGTTCACCGTTTGGTCCGTATTTCGCCATTTGACTCTGCCAAACGTCGCCATACTTCATTTACATCCGTAGAGGTTATGCCTGAGTTGGATGATACCATCGAAGTGGAGATTCGTGAAGATGATATCAAAATGGATACCTTCCGTTCAGGTGGTGCTGGTGGACAAAATGTCAATAAGGTTTCAACAGGTGTGCGTTTGACACACATTCCTACAGGAACTGTCGTCCAATCAACGGTCGATCGTACCCAGTATGGAAATAGAGATCGTGCCATGAAGATGTTGCAGGCTAAGCTTTATCAAATGGAGCAAGAAAAGAAAGCTGCGGAAGTCGATTCTCTTAAAGGTGAGAAAAAAGAAATCACTTGGGGAAGTCAAATCCGTTCATATGTTTTCACGCCTTATACCATGGTAAAAGATCACCGTACAAGCTTTGAAGTTGCTCAGGTAGATAAGGTCATGGATGGAGACCTTGATGGTTTCATCGATGCCTACCTCAAGTGGCGAATCAGCTAAGATAGAAAGGAACTCATATGTCAATCATTGAAATGAGAGATGTTGTCAAAAAGTATGACAATGGAACGACTGCCCTGCGTGGTGTCTCTGTCACCATTGAACCAGGAGAGTTTGCCTATATCGTAGGACCTTCTGGTGCAGGTAAGTCAACCTTTATTCGAGCTTTATACCGAGAAGTAAAGATCGAAAAAGGAAGCCTAACAGTTGCAGGCTTTAATTTAGTTAAAATTAAGAAGAAAGATGTCCCACTGCTACGTCGTAGTGTTGGGGTAGTCTTCCAGGATTACAAACTTTTGCCTAAGAAGACCGTTTATGAGAATATTGCCTATGCAATGGAAGTAATCGGTGAGAGCCGTCGCAACATCAAAAAACGTGTTATGGAAGTATTGGACCTGGTTGGTTTGAAACATAAGGTTCGTTCTTTCCCGAATGAACTCTCAGGTGGAGAACAGCAACGGATTGCTATTGCTCGTGCGATTGTCAACAATCCTAAAGTATTGATTGCCGATGAGCCAACAGGAAACTTGGACCCAGATAATTCATGGGAAATTATGAATCTGTTGGAACGCATCAATCTCCAAGGTACTACTGTTTTGATGGCGACTCACAATAGCCAGATTGTAAATACCTTGCGCCACCGTGTCATTGCCATTGAAAATGGCCGTGTCGTTCGTGACGAAGCTAAAGGAGAATATGGATACGATGATTAGTAGATTTTTTCGCCATTTATTTGAATCATTAAAAAGTTTAAAACGAAATGGCTGGATGACAGTAGCAGCAGTAAGTTCGGTTATGATTACCTTAACACTCGTTGCCCTGTTTGCATCTGTAATTTTTAATACAGCAAAACTGGCTACCGATATTGAAAACAACGTTCGGGTCATGGTATACATTCGTAAGGATGTAGCTGATAACAGTGAAACGATTGAAAAAGAAGGTCAGACAGTTACCAATAATGACTACCACAAGGTCTATGATGCCTTGAAAGCTATACCTGCTGTTAAAAGTGTTACCTTCTCAAGTAAAGAAGAACAGTACGAAAAACTAACGGAAACAATGGGTGACGATTGGAAGGTCTTTGAAGGGGATGCAAACCCTCTCTATGATGCTTATATCGTTGACACAAATTCTCCGAGTGATGTTAAAACAGTAGCTGAGGAAGCTAAGAAAATTGAGGGAGTATCAGAGGTTCAAGATGGTGGAGCCAACACTCAACGACTTTTTGAACTGGCTTCCTTTATCCGTGTTTGGGGATTGGTTATTGCAGGGCTCTTGATTTTTATCGCAGTCTTCCTCATTTCCAATACCATTCGTATCACTATTATTTCACGTAGTCGTGAGATTCAGATTATGCGTCTGGTAGGAGCGAGAAATGGCTACATCCGTGGTCCATTCTTGCTAGAAGGTGCTTTTATTGGCTTGCTTGGTGCAGCGATTCCTTCTGTCCTTGTTTTCTTTGTTTACAATATGGTTTATCAATCGGTCAATAAATCCTTGGTAGGTCAAAACTTGTCAATGATTACACCAGATGTGTTTATTCCTCTGATGACAGTCCTATTATTTATAATTGGAATTTTCATTGGTTCAATTGGTTCAGGGATTTCGATGCGTCGATTCTTGAAGATCTAGTTGGATTTAAATGCAAATTGCAGAACAAATCAGAAAAATAATACATTTTTAAAAGAGAAGTTTTCGTAAACTTCTCTTTTTCCTTTTTAAAAATTAAAAAAAATAGACAATTTTTTTATAAAAGCCTTTACAAAAAAAATAAAAGTGGTATAATTAATACATAACCAAATGCAAACGTTTTCGTAAAACGTTTGCCTAAATAAAATAAAGGAGATTTGAATGATGAAAGCTACATTCAAAAATGTCTTGTCTTTCGAATTTTGGCAAAAATTCGGTAAGGCTTTAATGGTGGTTATCGCCGTTATGCCAGCGGCGGGATTGATGATCTCAATCGGTAAATCAATCGTGATGATCGACCCAAACCTTGCTCCTCTAGTGATTACAGGTGGAATCCTTGAGCAAATTGGTTGGGGGGTTATCGGTAACCTTCATATCTTGTTTGCCCTTGCTATTGGGGGAAGCTGGGCAAAAGAACGTGCAGGTGGTGCATTTGCAGCCGGACTTGCCTTTATCTTGATTAACCGTATTACAGGTACTATCTTCGGTGTTACAGGTGATATGTTGAAAAACCCTGAAGCAATGGTTACTACCTTCTTTGGTGGTTCAATCAAGGTTGCTGACTACTTTATCAGTGTTCTTGAGGCACCAGCGCTTAACATGGGGGTTTTCGTAGGGATTATCTCAGGTTTTGTAGGGGCAACTGCCTATAACAAATACTACAACTACCGTAAACTTCCTGATGCCCTTTCATTCTTCAACGGGAAACGTTTTGTACCGTTTGTTGTTATTCTTCGTTCAGCAATCGCTGCAATTTTACTTGCTGCTTTCTGGCCAGTAGTTCAAACAGGTATCAATAGCTTTGGTATCTGGATTGCCAACTCACAAGAAACTGCTCCAGTCCTTGCACCATTCTTGTATGGTACTTTGGAACGTTTGCTCTTGCCATTCGGTCTTCACCACATGTTGACAATCCCAATGAACTACACAGCTCTTGGTGGTACTTATGATATTTTAACTGGTGCAGCTAAAGGTACTCAAGTATTTGGTCAAGACCCACTATGGCTTGCATGGGTAACAGACCTTGTTAACCTTAAAGGTACAGATGCAAGTCACTACCAACAATTGTTAGATACTGTTCACCCAGCTCGTTTCAAAGTTGGACAAATGATCGGTTCATTCGGTATCTTGATGGGTGTGATCGTGGCTATCTACCGCAATGTTGATGCTGACAAGAAACACCAATACAAGGGTATGATGATTGCGACAGCTCTTGCAACATTCTTGACAGGGGTTACTGAACCAATCGAGTACATGTTCATGTTCATCGCAACTCCTCTTTACCTTGTATACTCACTAGTTCAAGGTGCTGCCTTTGCTATGGCAGATATTGTTCACCTTCGTGTCCACTCATTTGGTTCAATTGAATTCTTGACTCGTACACCATTGGCAATTAATGCTGGTATTGGTATGGATATCGTTAACTTTATCTGGGTAACTGTTCTCTTTGCGGTTATCATGTACTTCATTGCCAACTTCATGATCAAGAAATTCAACTACGCAACTCCAGGACGTAACGGAAACTACGAAACAGCTGAAGGAGCATCAGAAGAAGCAGCTCCTGGAACTCCAAAAGTTGCAGCAGCTTCTCAAGCCGTAAATATCATTAACCTTCTTGGTGGTCGTGCAAATATCGTAGATGTGGATGCATGTATGACTCGTCTTCGTGTAACTGTTAAAGATGCAGATCGCGTTGGTACTGAGGAACAATGGAAAGCAGAAGGAGCTATGGGTCTTGTCATGAAAGGACAAGGTGTCCAAGCTATCTACGGACCAAAAGCTGACGTATTGAAATCTGATATCCAAGATATTCTTGACTCAGGTGAAATTATTCCTGAAACTCTTCCAAGCCAAATGACAGAAAACCAACAAAATACTGTACACTACAAAGGTGTAACTGAAGAAGTTTACTCAGTAGCTGACGGTCAAGTTGTTGCTTTGGAACAAGTGGAAGATCCAGTTTTTGCTCAAAAAATGATGGGTGATGGATTTGCAGTAGAACCAGCAAATGGTAACATTGTATCTCCAGTTACTGGTACTGTATCAAGTATCTTCCCAACAAAACACGCTCTTGGTCTTGTCACTGACTCAGGTCTTGAAGTGCTTGTTCATATTGGTTTGGATACAGTAAGTCTTGAAGGAAAACCATTTACTGTTCATGTCTCTGAAGGACAAAAAGTGGCTGCTGGTGATCTTCTTGTTACAGCTGACTTGGATGCTATTCGAGAAGCAGAACGCAAAACATCAACAGTGGTTGTCTTCACAAATGGTGATGTCCTCAAATCAGTTAAATTAGAACAAACAGGTTCTCTTGCAGCTAAAACAGCAGTTGCTAAAGTAGAATTGTAATATACTTGGGGTTGGAAGCTGTTTTCCAACCTCTTGTTTTAGGAGAAAAGCATGAAATTTCTAACACTCAATACTCACAGTTGGATGGAGAAGGAAGCAGAGGAAAAATTCCAAATCTTACTCCAAGACATTCTCGAGAAGGACTATGATTTGATTTGTTTCCAAGAAATTAATCAAGAAATGACCTCGCCTGAGGTAGAGGTTAATAATCACTATCAAGCTTTACCATCAGCAGAACCCATTCATCAGGATCACTATGTCCAACTCCTGGTTGAAAAATTGGCTGAGAAAGGTAAAAACTACTACTGGACTTGGGCTTACAATCATATTGGCTATGACCGCTACCATGAAGGTGTAGCTATCTTATCCAAAACACCTATTAAGGCGCGTGAGATTTTAGTATCAGATGTAGATGATCCAACGGACTACCATACTCGTCGCGTTGCCTTGGTTGAGACAGAAGTTGAAGGCAAGGAACTTGCTCTTGCAAGCGTTCATCTCTCTTGGTGGGATAAAGGTTTCCAAGAAGAGTGGGCACGGTTTGAGGCTGTACTAAAAGAGTTGAATAAACCTCTGATTTTAGCAGGTGATTTTAATAATCCAGCTGGTCAGGAAGGCTATCAAGCGATTTTAGCTAGTCCATTAGGATTACAAGACGCGTTTGAAGTTGCAAAAGAAAGAAGTGGTAGCTATACCGTTCCACCAGAAATTGATGGTTGGAAAGGCAACACTGAACCACTACGAATCGACTACGTCTTTACGACTAAAGAGTTAGAAGTAGAGAGTTTACAAGTAGTTTTTGATGGACAAAATAGTCCACAAGTCAGTGATCATTATGGTTTGAATGCTGTATTGACCTGGAAATAATGAAAGAGGTTGGAATCAGAGGTTCCAACCTTTTAAGCTACTTGAATCTTTACTACAGAACTGAGACTCAAATGGGACTACTGCAATAGGACAAAATATGGTATAATTGAAAGGATAGAATCGAGGATAGTATGTCATTTAAGAAATTTCAATTTAAAAATTATATAGCAGAAGCCTTGGAGGAGTTGAAATTCTCAACTCCAACAGAGGTACAAGAAAAATTAATCCCTATTGTACTGGCAGGTCGTGATTTGGTGGGCGAGTCAAAAACAGGTTCAGGAAAGACTCATACTTTCTTGTTACCGATTTTCCAGCAATTAGATGAAACTAGCGATAGTGTGCAAGCAGTCATCACTGCACCAAGTCGTGAGTTGGCCACTCAAATCTACCAAGCAGCTCGTCAGATTGCAGCTCACTCAGATGTCGAAGTTCGTGTGGTTAATTATGTGGGTGGTACGGATAAGGCACGTCAGATTGAAAAACTTGCCAGCAACCAACCACATATCGTTATCGGAACGCCAGGTCGCATCTATGACTTGGTCAAATCTGGTGATTTGGCTATTCACAAGGCTAAGACCTTTGTTGTCGATGAAGCCGATATGACCTTGGATATGGGATTCTTGGAAACAGTCGATAAGATTGCAGGTAGCCTTCCAAAAGACTTGCAATTCATGGTCTTTTCAGCAACTATTCCACAAAAATTACAACCGTTCTTGAAAAAATACTTGTCAAATCCTGTCATGGAAAAAATCAAGACAAAAACAGTCATCTCAGATACGATTGATAACTGGTTGATTTCGACCAAGGGACGAGATAAGAATGCTCAGATTTATGAGTTGACGCAAGCCATGCAACCATATCTAGCCATGATTTTTGTTAATACCAAAACGCGTGCAGATGAATTGCATACATACTTAACAGCTCAAGGTTTGAAGGTAGCTAAGATTCATGGGGATATTGCTCCTCGTGAACGCAAGCGGATCATGAATCAGGTGAAAAATCTGGATTTTGAGTACATTGTCGCAACGGACTTGGCAGCGCGTGGAATTGACATTGAAGGGGTCAGCCATGTTATCAATGATGCCATTCCGCAAGACTTGTCCTTCTTTGTTCACCGTGTTGGACGGACTGGGCGCAACGGACTGCCTGGTACAGCTATTACCCTTTACCAGCCAAGCGATGACTCGGATATCCGTGAGTTGGAGAAATTAGGAATCAAGTTTACTCCTAAGATGGTCAAAGACGGAGAGTTTCAAGATACCTATGACCGTGATCGTCGTGCCAACCGTGAAAAGAAGCAGGATAAGCTTGATATTGAAATGATTGGCTTGGTCAAAAAGAAAAAGAAAAAAGTCAAACCAGGCTATAAGAAGAAGATTCAATGGGCGGTGGATGAAAAACGCCGCAAAACCAAGCGTGCTGAAAATCGCGCACGTGGCCGTGCAGAGCGTAAAGCTAAACGCCAAACATTTTAAAAACTCAGTAGAATCAGGTGATTCTACTGAGTTTTTATTTCCGGAAATATTCAAAGGAGATAATAATTATATATTTTAAATAATTTGATTTATAAAACAGTAATTGCTTTAAAACCTTTTTTAGAGCAATATTTTATTGAAATCATAAGGAAAAAAATTGAAAACTATACAAAATTGTGTTATCATACTATAAAACAATCGGATTATATCATTTGATCCGTGAAAAGAAAAGGGGACTTCTATGGATAAATCATTTATGAAACAACAACGTTTTTCATTCCGTAAAATGAAAGTTGGGTTGGCTTCTGTAGCAATTTTGTTTGCTTTTGCTCAGGTCGGACAAGTGTCTGCAGATGAAACAACACAACCGGCATCTACTTCAGCTGAAACAGTAAAGAAAACCGAAGCAAATAAATCGGCAGTCGAAGCTGCTGTAGCAGAAATTAAAGCTGATGAGGCGAAACCAGTCGTTAACCAATCAGATGCAAAACCTGGAGAACTTGTTGATGTTTCTAAGAAGGTTTCACCTATTGACGTGAAAGAACGCCAAGAAGGTGATCAAAAGATTCATGAAGAAACTGCAACAGTTGAAGTCACAAAGACAGAAGTGGCACCTGTAAAAAGTGAAGAACTTCCTGCTCCAAAGACTGAAACAACTGAGAGTACAGTGAGTGGGAAAGATGAAGATGGAAATTCTTATACCCAATATGAACGTGTTGATAAAACAACTACAGTCGAAATCAAGAAAGCGACAAGAACGATTTCAAAATCTAACTCTGCCGATATCGTTTTTGTTGTTGACCGTTCAGCATCTATGTCTCGAACTATTGACACTGTCCGTAACAATATCAATGAGTTTGCAAGAAATCTTGCTAAAGATGGAGTAGCAGCACGTTTTGGATTAGCTACCTTTAGTGATGAAGTATATGGACGTATAGGTGGATTAGCAGATGAGGGTACAATTTTAACAAAATTTAATGAATCTTATTTTACCTCTGACCCAGCTGAGCTTGAAAAAGCCTTAGCAGGCATTAAGCTTGCACATGGTGGAGACTTCCCTGAAACATCTACACCTACTCTTACACAAATTGTTTCAACCTACGACTGGTCTAAGTCACCTAAAAATAAAAAGTTTGTCGTATTGTTGACAGATGCTCCAATGAAGGAGGATCCTTCAATTCCAACGATGGCGAATACTCTTGCGTCTTTGAAAGCCGCAAAAATCGAAAGAATTGTTGCAACTTCGACAGGGACCGATATTAGCTATAAAGATTTTGTATCTGAAGGTCGATTAATGAATATTAATCGTAACTTGGCTGATTCTTTAACTAAGGATGCAACTACATGGATTGTTGAAACTGTGACTGAAGGACACAATTACAAGGTAACGAAAGATAATTACCAATTTTACCTAGAACGTCGTACAACACTACCTGTTGCTCAGACAGGAAGTGCGACTCCAACTACCACAGTTCCAGTAGCTACAGCTTATAAAAAAGAAGTGGCGAAACTCCCTGATACAGGAAGTAATGATACAGCGAACTATGGTATTGTAGGACTTGGCCTCCTAATGGCTGGACTTGGCTTAACTGTAAGCAATAGAAAGTCTAAGGAACAGTAAGCCTAACTGGAAGATTGTTTGTAAGAACATTGTGATAAAAAAATAGGTAGTTTGTAAACAAAGTATGCAGATTAGCATAGGTATAATCTTCTGTATTATGGAGTACAAGCCGAATTTTTATGATGAGAAAAGAGCCGTAAGGTTCTTTTTTCGATTTCGAGAAAATACTGCAAAAAAAAGTAAAAAGTGGTATAATGATAAGGTTATATAGTCCCGATAAGATGGTAGAATTTTCTATCAGTACTTTGTAACTCGCAAAGAATGACGGCTCCAAAGTCGCTCGTCCTTCTACGGTTGCCGCTATAACGCGGTCACCCTATGCGCCTTACTAGCTTCAGAAATAAAAAAACATCGTTTTTATTTCTTTCGCGTCGTAACTCTTAGACTATAGAAATACCTATCAGTACTTTGTAACTCTATAACAATATTTTTTAAGGGGGGACATTTTTATGTCAGAACGTAAATTATTCACGTCTGAATCTGTATCTGAGGGGCATCCGGATAAGATTGCAGACCAAATTTCAGATGCGATTTTGGATGCTATTTTAGCTAAAGATCCTGAGGCGCACGTTGCTGCCGAGACAGCTGTATACACAGGTTCGGTCCATGTTTTTGGTGAAATTTCTACACATGCTTATGTAGATATTAACCGAGTGGTTCGTGATACCATTGCAGAGATTGGTTATACCAATACAGAGTATGGTTTTTCTGCAGAGACGGTGGGAGTTCATCCGTCACTTGTTGAGCAGTCACCAGATATCGCCCAAGGTGTTAACGAAGCCTTGGAGGTTCGTGGGAATGTAGATCAAGATCCGCTGGACTTGATTGGTGCTGGTGACCAAGGTCTTATGTTTGGGTTTGCAGTGGATGAGACAGAAGAACTCATGCCATTGCCAATCTCACTTAGTCACAAGTTGGTTCGTCGTTTGGCAGAACTTCGTAAGTCTGGTGAAATTAGCTATCTTCGTCCTGATGCCAAATCACAAGTAACAGTTGAGTATGATGAAAATGACCGTCCGGTACGTGTGGACACAGTCGTTATTTCAACTCAGCACGATCCAGAAGTTAGCAATGAACAAATTCACAATGATGTGATTAACAAGGTTATCAAAGAGGTGATCCCAGCTTCTTACTTGGATGAGCAAACCAAATTCTTCATCAATCCAACTGGTCGCTTTGTAATCGGTGGACCTCAAGGGGACTCAGGTTTGACTGGTCGTAAGATTATCGTGGATACCTATGGTGGCTACTCTCGTCATGGTGGTGGTGCCTTCTCTGGTAAGGATGCGACGAAAGTGGACCGTTCAGCCTCTTATGCAGCTCGCTACATTGCCAAGAACATCGTTGCAGCAGGTCTTGCTAAGAAGGCAGAAGTGCAATTGGCTTATGCTATCGGGGTGGCGCAACCTGTTTCTGTTCGTATCGATACTTTTGGTACAGGAACAGTAGCTGAAAGCAAGCTTGAAAAAGCAGCGCGTCAAATCTTTGACCTTCGCCCTGCAGGAATTATTCAAATGCTGGATCTCAAACGTCCAATTTACCGTCAAACAGCGGCTTATGGACACATGGGACGTACAGATATTGACCTTCCATGGGAACGTTTGGATAAGGTAGATGCATTAAAAGAAGCTGTGAAATAAAACTAAAAGATTGGTAGCTGTGCACTGCCAATCTTTTTTGCAAAAGAAAACCAGCTTTTGGCTGGTCTTCTTATTTTATAGGGATTGAAATCTCAATCAATTTATCTGAATAAAGCGTCTTGATATTGGCTTCATCAATGCTTCCTTTGTCGATTTTACGTTTTAAGAAGAAGTCTTGGATAGTTTCGATTTCAGGTTCACGAATAGCACGGTGTTTGTTGGAAATGAGGATTTCATAGTGAAGCGGGGCTTGCGTGAAAACTACATCTGTGTTTCCAGCAGAATAGACCTCGACAAGAGTTGCGTCTGTGCTTTCTAATTGGCTTTTAACAAGTTGCGAGTGTGAATTAGTCGTGTTGATAAGCTTCATAACAGTTCCTCCGATTTTCTAATTCTATTATAGCACTTTTTGGATAAAATCGTGTATTTTAGCCAATTCCATGCTGGATTTTCCAAGCTTCAATTCCCCATTTATGGCTACCACGTTTGAGTTTTTCAATTGCTTCATCAATAGGGAACCAAGCAATATGATTGAAATCTTCCAATGGTTTTTGTGCTTCTTTGAAAGAAATAGCTTCATAGAGATACGCTGGATTGTAGTAGTAGGTATCACGGTGGCGAGAGTAGAAATACTCATCAGCTTGTCCATAATAGGTTCCAATCTCAGCTGTAAAGCCAAGTTCTTCGATTAGTTCTCTCTTCAGTGCTTCTTGATGATCTTCGCCTGCTTCAATCTCTCCACCTGGCAAGAACCAAGCACCATTGGGAGCTTGAACTAAGACAATTTGTTTTTTCTCCGCATCCGGAATAACTGCGTACACACCATAGCGGGGCTGGTAGGTCACATTCTCTTTTTTATCACCATAAGTTGGGTTTGCCATTGCTTTTTCCTCATTCTCTAGTGTCTTTATTATTATCATAATGGACGAGGGGCAAGCTGTCAAGGTTTTACATTTATTTTAGTAAAAAAGGTGCAGAAAATGATAGACTTTCTGCACTTGTTATATAGATTTATTCTTCTATTTCAGAAGCAATCTCTTCTGTTTTCTCAGTTTTTTTGGCAGATTTGATTTGAATATTGCCATTGCTTGTCATAACTGCCTTGAGGTCTTTTTCACTTGGATTTTCAAGGTAGAAGTCTGTTATGGCATCCTCGATATGGTCTTGAATGGTACGGCGGAGTGGGCGTGCCCCCATTTTTGGATCATAACCTAAGTCAACCAACTTTTCCTTGACCTTGTCTGTCACATCGAGGTGGATATTGTTGCTAGAGAGGCGTTTATTGACATCCGCTAGCATGAGTTCGACGATTTGGAGAAGGTTGTCCTTGCTGAGAGGTTTAAATTCGATGATGCCGTCAAAACGGTTCATAAACTCTGGACTAAAGAAGTTACCGAGTTCACCGAGAACAGAGTTGGTACGTCCTTCACGAGCAGCTCCAAAACCAACGCTGGCTTCGGCCTTACCAGTACCCGCATTTGAGGTCATGATAATGATAGCATCCTTAAAGCTAACTGTGCGTCCTTGCCCATCAGTCAAACGACCATCGTCCAAGACTTGAAGGAACATGTGCATGACATCTGGGTGGGCTTTCTCGACCTCATCGAGAAGGATGAGTGAGTAAGGATTGCGACGAACTTTTTCCGTTAACTGACCAGCTTCATCATAGCCAACATAACCTGGAGGGGCACCGACTAATTTAGCCACACTGTGTTTTTCCATGTATTCACTCATATCAAAGCGAATCATGCTGTCAGCAGAGCCAAAGAGCTCAATGGCTAGTTGTTTAGAGAGTTCTGTCTTACCGACACCAGTTGGTCCGACAAAGAGGAAGCTTCCGATTGGCCGGTTAGGAGTTCCAAGTCCAACACGATTACGACGGATGGCTTTGGCAATCTTATCGACAGCTTCATCTTGACCTATAACATGGGCCTTGAGGTCGTCTGCTAGATGGATAAGCTGAGACTGTTCTTTTTCTTTGAGTTCTCCAACAGGGATATTGGTTTTCTGCTCAATGATATGTTCGATTGTTTTCTCGCTGATGATTGGAGTATCCTGATCGGTCACCTTGTTTTTCTGCATTTCCTTGTACTTGGCAATCTGATCGCGGAAATAAGCAGCCTTTTCAAAATCTTCCTCTCGTGTAGCTTGAGCCTTGAGATTTTCAGCCTCAATCAAGCGCTGATCAATCACTTTAGGATCAACAAAGTTCAGTGTCAGATTCATCTTAGAACCAGCTTCATCCAACAGGTCAATAGCCTTGTCTGGCAAGAAGCGGTCTTGGATATAGCGATTGGATAGATTTGCAGCAGCTTCTATAGCCGCATCAGTATACTTGACGTGATGGTAGTCTTCGTATTTCTTTTGAACCCCTTTGAGGATGATAATGGTTTCTTCAACAGTTGGTTCATCTACCTTGACGGGCTGCATACGACGCTCTAGGGCAGCATCTTTTTCAATGATGCGGTATTCATTGAGAGTAGTGGCTCCGACCATTTGCAATTCACCACGGGCAAGGGCTGGTTTGAGGATATTTCCTGCATCCATATTGCCATCGCCAGCAGATCCTGCACCAACAATTTCATGGATTTCATCGATAAAGAGGATGATGTCCTCACGTTTGCGGATTTCTTCCATGAGTTTTTGCATACGTTCTTCAAATTGGCCTCGAATCCCTGTTCCTTGGACTAGACTGACCACATCCAGACGGATGACCTGCTTGCCTTGAAGTTTATGGGGAACATCGCCATCGACAATCTTCTGAGCTAGACCTTCCACAACGGCTGTTTTACCAACACCCGGTTCTCCGATGAGGACAGGATTGTTCTTGGTTCGACGGTTGAGGATTTCGATAACGCGGATAATCTCCTCATCTCGACCGATAACAGGGTCAATATCTCCCCGACGAGCAATCTCAGTAATATTGATACCATATTCCTCTAGGAGTCCTTTTTCTTGGCTAGGAGGTGTTTGAAGCGGGCCTCGGTTTTGAGGTCCATAACCACCATTTCCTCCATATCCCCCACCAGATTGAGTTGGAGGGACGTTATTAGAAGAAGGTTTGAAATTGTTCAAATCATTGAAAAAGTCGCCGAAAGGATCAAAGTCATGATTATTTAAGTCAGTCATTCCTTTAAAGAGGGTATTATTTGGATCTGTTTTGATAATTTTATAGCAATTTTGACAGAGATCAATTTGCTTTTGCTGTCCATTGATATTGGTATACAGATGAATTGTTGAGTCGTTTATTTTACAGTTTTGACAGAGCATACATCTACCTCATTTCATTCTTATTCTTGGTCTAAGAAAAAGGTCAAGAATAGTCAAAGTTTTATACTCTCATTATAGCATGATTAAGGTGTAAAGCAAGTAAAAAGATTGGGAAGTGGTCGTTTTTAAAAGAGGGATTCATGGAGAATCCAGCGACATTGAAGGTAAGAAAAAATCCCATTTGTGGTGACAAAAAGGATTCTCATTTATCGGGCCTTACTGCCCGTTGTTTTTATATTAGTAAAGGAGTTCGTAGATCTCCATTGCAATCAAATCAATGCTATCAAAGGTATAAGTTTCACGAGCTTCTACATCGCGAAGGGTGAAGAGTGATCCATTTTCTTCGTCGTGGCTGTATGCAACTTCTGCGACAACAACACCTTCACGTTCAAAATTACGTTTTAGATTTCCACCATCTTTTGTCATTGCTTCTAGGCGGTTAATGATTCTAACCAAATGTGATTCCATTTTGATTCTCCTCCATTTCTTATCGTTTCTATTTTACCATAAACAAGAGGTAGTTGACTAGAAAAAAACTGTGATTTCTCTCTATTTCTCCATTCTATCAAGTTAATTGTTAAAATTAGGGAAAAAAGATTGAATTTTAATTCAATTCATGTTATAATCATACAATATAATACATAGAAAGTTGATTGAATATGAATTTTTCTTTTTTACCAAAGTATTTACCATATTTTAACTATGGTGCTCTGATTACCGTATTGATTTCTATCCTTGTTGTCTGCTTAGGGACCATTATAGGTGTGTTACTGGCCTTTGCCCAACGTTCACGCTTTAAACCGCTCGTTTGGTTTGCAAATGTGTATGTTTGGATCTTCCGTGGGACGCCGATGATGGTTCAAATAATGATTGCCTTTGCTCTTATGCATATCAATGCTCCGACTATCCAAGTGGGAATTTTAGGAGTTGATCTTTCTCGTTTGATTCCTGGTATTCTGATTATTTCTATGAATAGTGGAGCTTACGTTTCAGAAACTGTTCGTGCTGGGATCAATGCGGTTCCTAAAGGGCAGTTAGAGGCCGCATATTCTTTAGGTATTCGTCCGAAAAATGCCATGCGTTATGTCATTTTGCCACAAGCTATCAAAAATATTCTTCCAGCTCTGGGAAATGAATTTATCACCATTATCAAGGATAGTTCCCTCTTGTCTGCGATTGGGGTTATGGAGTTGTGGAATGGTGCAACGACAGTAGCAACAACAACTTATTTACCGCTGACTCCTCTTTTATTTGCAGCCTTTTACTATTTGATTATGACCTCTGTTTTGACAGTGGCGTTGAAAGCATTTGAAAAACATATTGGACAAGGAGACAAGAAATAATGACAGAAACCTTGATTAAAATTGAAGAACTACATAAGTCTTTTGGGAAAAATGAAGTTTTAAAAGGCATCAACCTTGAGATTAAACGTGGAGAAGTTGTGGTCATTATTGGTCCGTCAGGGAGCGGGAAATCAACTCTCCTTCGTTCGATGAATCTACTTGAAGAAGCAAGTAAAGGTAAGGTTATCTTTGAAGGAGTTGATATCACAGATAAGAAAAATGATCTTTTTGCTATGCGTGAAAAGATGGGCATGGTATTCCAACAATTCAACCTCTTTCCTAATATGACGGTTATGGAAAATATTACTTTGTCCCCGATCAAAACTAAAGGTGAAAGCAAGGAAGTTGCGGAGAAAAGAGCACAGGAACTGTTAGAAAAAGTTGGTTTGCCAGATAAGGCAACGGCCTATCCACAGAGTTTGTCAGGTGGTCAGCAACAACGGATTGCCATTGCACGTGGACTTGCTATGGAACCAGATGTTTTGCTCTTTGATGAGCCGACTTCAGCTCTAGACCCTGAGATGGTTGGAGAAGTCCTAGCTGTGATGCAAGACCTCGCTAAATCAGGGATGACTATGGTGATTGTGACGCATGAAATGGGCTTTGCGCGTGAGGTAGCAGACCGTGTTATCTTTATGGCAGATGGAGTTGTTGTCGAAGATGGAACGCCTGAGGAAATTTTCGATCAAACAAAAGAACAACGGACCAAGGAATTTTTGAGTAAGATTTTGTAAGACCTCATTTTTAGAAGAAATGGAGTAGGCATCATGGCTTCCAGTAAAGAATATTTAGATTTTGTTCTTGAACAGCTATCAGAGCTAGAGGAGATGAGTTATCGTCCAATGATGGGAGAGTATATCCTTTATTATCGTGGGAATATTATTGGGGGAATCTATGATAATCGTCTGTTACTGAAGCCTGTGAAGCTGGTCATGGATCAACTGGGACAGACTAGGTTTGAACGTCCTTATGAAGGAGCTAAGGAGATGATTTTACTAGACGACCTTGAAGATAAGTCATTTCTAGCGAAACTAATCAAGGATATGTATGAAGTCTTACCGGCTCCAAAAGTTAAAAAGAAAGCATGACAGATTTGCCTATATAAATAGGCGCTAAAAGCTCGACAAGAGCTTTTTCTTATAGTTTCAAACTATAAGCTCTATTAGTCAAGAAATGTTAGAATGACAAGGTATTTTTTGTTATAATAGGGGATATCTGATAGAAAAGAGAAGAGATATGGCACAGATTATTGATGGGAAGGCTCTTGCGGCTAAGTTACAAGGACAGTTGACTGAAAAGACGGCCAAACTAAAAGAAGAAACAGGTTTAGTTCCAGGCTTGGTGGTGATTTTGGTTGGAGATAATCCAGCCAGCCAAGTCTACGTCCGTAACAAGGAACGTTCAGCCCGGGCTGCTGGTTTCCGTAGTGAAGTAGTGCGAGTTCCAGAGACCATTACCCAAGCGGAATTGTTAGACTTGATTTCCAAATACAATCAAGATCCAGCTTGGCATGGGATTTTAGTCCAGTTACCTTTGCCAAAACATATTGACGAAGAGGCAGTTTTATTAGCCATTGACCCCGAAAAAGACGTGGATGGTTTCCATCCCCTAAACATGGGTCGCCTCTGGTCTGGTCATCCAGTTATGATTCCTTCAACACCTGCAGGAATTATGGAGATGTTTCATGAGTATGGGATTGACTTGGAAGGTAAAAATGCGGTTGTCATCGGTCGTTCAAATATTGTTGGAAAACCCATGGCTCAGCTTCTTTTGGCTAAAAATGCGACTGTGACCTTGACCCACTCACGCACCCATCATCTTGCCAAGGTGGCTGCTAAGGCAGATATTCTAGTGGTTGCTATCGGTCGCGCTAAGTTTGTGACTGCTGACTTTGTCAAACCAGGAGCGGTTGTCATTGACGTTGGGATGAACCGAGATGAAAATGGCAAGCTTTGTGGAGATGTTGATTATGATGCTGTTGCACCACTTGCCAGCCACATCACACCTGTACCGGGTGGAGTTGGCCCTATGACGATTACCATGCTAATGGAGCAAACCTATCAGGCAGCGCTTCGAACACTAAACAAGGACTAGGAAGATGAAATTCGTATTTGACCTGGATGGAACGCTATCTTTTGACTACATGACCATAGATGAGGAGATTCAGCAGGTTCTTTTAAAGGCTGAAGATTATGGGCATGAGCTTGTGTTTGCCTCAGCTCGCTCTTATCGGGATTGTTTGGGCTTGTTGGGTCCTGTACTCAGTCAGCGTTTGGTTATAGGTTTGAATGGTGGCGTAGCCTATTATCTGGGGAAAGCTATCTATGAAAGAAATCTCGATGCTAGAGTTTATCAGGCGCTAGTGGATTATTGCCAGACCTACAATCTCCCTTTCTTTGTGGACGATTGCTTTGACTATAGTGGTCAGATCGTGGAGAAGATTCCATTCATCTCCAGCGTGGATCCCCTAAGGGTAGCTCGTTATCAGAAACTTGAGGACTTGGGTACTCCGATTAAGGTAGTCGTTTATATGGGAGACCATGAGGATTTGCTTGATGACCTGCTAGGTCAGTTAGAAAGACTGGGGCAGGCTCATCTGTCCTATCATGCTCATGAAAAGTGCCTTTATGTTAACCCATTGGATACTCATAAGGCGACAACTGTTGAAAAGTTATGTGGGGAGAACTTCATTGCTTTTGGAAATGACCAAAATGATATTGAACTGTTTAAAACATCTCTCTACTCTGTCCAGATAGGAGATTTTGCTGGCCTTACTCCATATGCAGATGAAACGTTTGAGCTAAAAGGAGAACCTTCTCCAGCAGTGGCAGCTAAAATCTTACAGACCTTTGCGGAATTTAAGGGAAAATAGATAAAAGGAGGTCTGAACCTCCTTTTGTAGTATAATGGAGAGAGGTGATTAGATGATTTTAAAAATTTACAATGGAGAATATAGTTTGCAATGGGATGGAATATATCACTTAGCACTAATTGATTATCCAAATATTCAAGAGTGGGAATTAGAAAAAATTGCTAAATTTATAGCTTACGAAAAACTTCATAAACGTCAAACAAGTATCGAGTGTACTGATTCTTGTTTAAAAAAAGAAATTTTAGATTACCTCTGTCAGCATCCTTTTCTGCCACCATTTACCCCTACAGATAAAAGAGTAGCCTCGACTTATGATTTACATAAGAGGTTAGTGACTTCAGACTACTGTAGCCATACTACGACTGTAGATGCAGCGATTTCTATTCTTAAAACTGGTCAGCTCTTATCTGCTGTGAAAGCCTTTAGGCGAGATGCTGAGGAGTTGGTTTTGGATAGTCGAAATGCTGCATCTGATCCGATAGATTACTTTGACTATGTCATGTTAGGATGGTCAAATACAAGTTCTGGTTATCGATTGGCGATGGAGCGTTTATTAGGTCGAGCTCCTTCAGAGAAAGAATTACAAGATAAGTTTATTCCTGGAGTAAGTTTTCATTTTATCTATACAGGTTTGATTAAAGTTCCTGGTTATATTTTTGATGGTTACCATGTTGCAAAAATTAAGGATATGATTAATTTATTAAGTGAGTTGTATATTTGCATTATTCCAACTCATAATAAGTGCCACTTTGAAAATATTATTCCAAGTCGATTACTAGATAGGGTGTATTATCTTGACCATGATGGAGAAGACTTAGAAGAGTGGACTAAGAAAGTCTATCAAGTTGTTTTAAAACAATCAGATAAAGGATAGTTGAGGAAAAAAGATGAAAGTGATTGATCAAGCCTTACTAGAAAAAGTCATTATTGAACGTTCTCGTCACAGTCATAAGGGAGATTACGGTCGCCTGCTCTTGCTGGGAGGGACCTATCCTTATGGGGGAGCTATCATCATGTCAGCCATTGCAACTGTCAAAAGTGGTGCAGGATTGGTGACCGTTGGAACAGATAGGGAAAATATCCTTGCTCTACACAGTCATTTACCTGAGGCCATGGCATTTTCTCTTCAAGACCAGCAATTGTTAAAAGAGCAGTTGGAAAAGGCAGAAGTTGTCTTGTTAGGTCCGGGTTTGCGAGAGGATGCATTTGGAGAAGAACTCGTAAAACGAGTCTTTGACAGCCTTAGAAAAGACCAGATTTTGATTGCAGACGGCGGTGCTTTGGGCATCTTAGCAAACGGCCAGTTACCATTTCCTTCCAGTCAGCTCATCCTAACTCCCCACCAAAAGGAATGGGAAAGACTGTCTGGTATAGTTCTTGACCATCAAAATAAAGAGACGACTGCTAGGGCTCTTTCTACTTTTCCTCAAGGAACGATTCTAGTCGAGAAGGGTCCAGCAACTCGTATCTGGAAAGCTGGTCAGCCTGAATATTATCAGTTAGAGGTTGGAGGTCCCTATCAAGCGACTGGTGGGATGGGAGATACTCTGGCTGGGATGATTGCAGGTTTTGCAGGTCAGTTTCACCAAGTCAGTCTCTATCAGAGAGTGGTGACAGCAACTCACCTTCATTCAGCTATTGCGCAAGAACTAGCTCAAGAAAACTACCTTGTCTTGCCAACAGAAATTAGCAAGGCTCTTCCGAAAACAATGAAAAAAATATCTCAAAAAGGCAGCTAATATCTTGGTTGTCTTTTTATGTTGATGTAGCTTTGTTGATAAAGTTTTCAAATACCTCAGAACCAGCGACCAACTGCTGAACTTGCGTGAAATTCTCTCTTTTAAGGTCTTGATTTTTACTCAAACTCGCAAGGAAAGCGAGATTGTTATCAAAGTTGAGGGGTGTCAAATCATGCTTTTTTTGATATAATTTTTAATGATGAATGCAAGAAATGATCGGTATGTGGTCGTTGATTTAGAGGCGACCAGCACCGGAAGCAAGGCAAAAATTATTCAAGTAGGCATTGTGGTGATTGAGAATGGTGACATCATCGATCAGTATGCGACTGATGTCAATCCCCATGAACCCTTGGATTCTCATATCAAAGAATTAACGGGTCTGACCGATCAGCGTTTGGCTGCGGCACCAGAGTTTTCTCAGGTGGCTGGAAAAATTTTTGAATTGGTTAAGGACGGTATTTTTGTTGCGCACAATGTACAGTTTGATGCCAACCTTCTTGCGGAATTTCTCTTTTTTGAAGGATATGAATTGCGTACACCGCGGGTGGATACAGTTGAGCTAGCCCAAGTTCTGTATCCTCAGTTTGAAAAGTATAACTTAGGTATCCTTTGTCAAGAGTTGGGCATTGAGCTGGAACATGCCCATACTGCCCTGTCAGATGCTCAGGCGACAGCAGAACTCTTGCTTTACATGCGTCAAAAACTTTTTGAGCTACCTAAAGGGCTTTTAGAAAGCTTGTTAGACCTTGCAGACAACCTTCTCTATGAAAGTTATCTGGTGATTGAGGAGGTTTACCAGCAACAATCTCTCTTATCTTCGCCCGACTTGATGGAGCTTCATGGGCTTTTCCTCAAAAAGGAAAGCAAAGCCTTAGTCCCACGAAAGTTATCCAAAGACTTTGCTAAAAACATTTCTTTATTGGGGCTGGAGGAGCGTCCGCAACAGCTGGATTTTGCGGAGAAGATTGAGCACTTATTGGAAGAATACCAGACTTCTTTTATCCAAGCTCAAACGGGACTGGGCAAGACTTACGGCTATCTCCTTCCAGCTTTGAACTCGGAGAGTGAGGCTGGAATCCTAGTGAGCGTTCCGACCAAAATTCTTCAAAATCAGATCATGCAAGAAGAAGGTCAGCGCTTAAAAGAGGTTTTTCATATAGAGATTCATAGTCTCAAGGGTCCTCAAAATTATTTAAAACTGGATGCCTTTCACCGAGTTCTCCATCGATCTGAGTCCAATCGCCTTTTCACACGCTTTAAAATGCAACTGCTCATCTGGCTAACGGAGACAGAGACTGGTGATTTGGATGAAATCGGCCAACTTTATCGCTACCAGCACTTTCTGCCAGAACTAGTCCACGATGGCAAGCTTTCAAAGAAAAGTTTATTTGCCACAGAGGATTTTTGGAAACGAGGGCAGGAAAAGGCCAAGACCAGTCGCGTTCTCTTGACTAATCATGCCTATCTGGTCACACGTTTGGAAGACAATCCAGAGTTTATCGACAACCGTTTGGTGATCTTGGATGAAGCTCAAAAAATGCTGCTAGCCCTTGAAAATCTAGCCCAGCAGGCTTACCGCCTTGAGGAACTTGTAACTCAAATTGAAAAGTCCTTAGAGTCAGAGGAAGATTTGGTTCAGAAACGCTTGCTTGAGAGTATAGGTTTTGAATGTCGTTACTTGATGGAGCACTATCAGTCAGGTCTTAAGAATGGAAAGTGGTTGGATTCTCTCGAACACTTGCGCCAGCATTTTTCGGAGTTAGCTCTCCCAGAGTATCGAGAGCTTGCAAACTTTTTCACCTCGGACCGTGAATTTTGGCTTGCTACAGCAGAGAAATCGAGCAAGGATGTCTTGATTTGTTCAAGCAAAAAAGGCCGCTTTATACTAGCAGACCTATTGCCAGAAGATTGTAGACTTCTAGGAGTATCGGCCACTCTTGAAATCAGCAATCGGGTTTCCCTAGCAGATTTATTGGGCTTTTCAGAAGCTCCACTTGTTAGGCTTGATGTAGCAAAGCAGGAGCAACAAGAAGTCTTTCTAGTCAATGACTTTCCTCTTGTGACAGAAGTTTCGCCTTTTGACTATGCTAGTGAAGTGGCTTCTGTCATTCGAAGCTTACAAGCCTTTCAAGAACCCTTATTGGTCTTGTTTACCTCAAAAGAAATGTTGCTGGCAGTTTCGGACCTGCTCGACCAACCGCATCTAGCTCAGTATAAAAATGGGGAACCAAGCCAACTGAAAAAACGTTTTGAAAAGGGCGAACGCCAGATCTTGCTTGGAACAGGTAGTTTCTGGGAAGGGGTTGATTTTTCAACCCATCCTTGCGTGATTCAAGTGATTCCGAGATTGCCTTTCCAAAATCCCCAAGAGCCTTTAACCAAAAAATTAAACCAAGAACTGCGTCAAGAAGGGAAAAATCCTTTCTATGATTATCAGTTGCCGATGGCGATCATTCGGCTAAAACAAGCTCTGGGCCGTACTGTTAGAAGATCTGACCAAGGTTCGGTTGCTGTTATCTTAGATAGTCGTGTCGTTAGCAAGCGTTACGGCAAACAAATCGCTCAGGCCTTGTCAAAAGAAAGGGCTGTTCAGGTTCTTTCTAGAGAACAGCTAGAGCCTGCTGTAGCTGATTTTCTCCAATCTCGTTGCAATAGAATGAAAGAAAAATCCAAGAAAGAGAAAAGGTAAAAAATATGAAACGTTCCTTCGACTCTCGAGTCGATTATAGCCTCCTCCTACCAGTGTTTTGTTTACTGGTGATTGGAGTAGTGGCCATTTATATAGCAGTTAGTCATGACTATCCAAATAATGTATTACCAATTCTAGGTCAGCAAATCGCTTGGATTTCCTTGGGGCTTGTCATTGGTTTTGTGGTCATGTTCTTTAATACCGAGTTTTTATGGAAGGTGACTCCCTATCTTTATGGTCTAGGGCTAGCTTTGATGGTCCTACCTCTTGTTTTCTACAATCCAAATCTTGTAGCGTCAACAGGTGCCAAGAACTGGGTATCGATTGGTGGAACGACACTTTTCCAGCCATCGGAATTCATGAAGATTTCCTATATCTTGATGTTGGCTCGAGCCATTGTAAGATTCACTCAAAAACACAAGGAATGGCGACGGACTATTCCCTTGGATTTCCTACTGATTGGTTGGATGATTGCCTTTACCATCCCAGTCTTGATCCTCTTAGCCCTACAAAGTGACTTGGGGACTGCCTTGGTCTTCGTAGCTATTTTTTCCGGTATGGTTCTCCTTTCAGGTGTTTCGTGGAAGATTATCATTCCTGTTTTTGCGACAGGAGTGACTGCTGTTGCAGGCTTCATGGCCATCTTTATAAGCAAGGATGGACGTGCCTTCTTGCATCAGATTGGGATGCCAACTTACCAGATCAACCGCATCTTGGCTTGGCTCAATCCCTTTGACTTTGCACAAACAACAACATATCAACAGGCGCAGGGACAAATTGCGATTGGAAGTGGTGGCTTGTTTGGACAAGGTTTCAATGTGTCCAATCTCCTCATTCCAGTACGCGAGAGTGATATGATTTTCACAGTAATTGCGGAAGATTTCGGCTTCATTGGTTCAGTATTTGTCATTGCTTTGTACCTACTTCTTATCTATCGGATGTTGAAGATTACGCTCAGATCAAATAACCAGTTCTATACCTATATTTCGACTGGCTTTATCATGATGCTGCTCTTCCATATATTTGAAAATATTGGCGCAGTGACTGGCTTGCTTCCTCTGACAGGGATTCCTTTACCTTTCATCTCTCAAGGGGGGTCCGCAATTATTAGTAACCTTATCGGAGTTGGTCTCCTCTTATCTATGAGTTACCAGACCAATCTAGCTGAAGAAAAGAGTGGGAAGATTTCATTCAAACGAAAAAAAGTCATCCTAAAACAAATCAAATAAGGAGGTCGCTATGGCAAAAGTAGCAGTTATCTTAGCAAATGGCTTTGAAGAAATCGAAGCCTTGACAGTAGTCGATGTCTTGCGTCGAGCAAACATTTCCTGTGATATGGTAGGATTTGAGGAGCAGGTGACGGGATCACATGACATTCAGGTAACAGCCGATCGTGTCTTTGATGGTGATTTATCCGACTATGACTTGCTCGTTCTTCCAGGTGGCATGCCAGGCTCAGCTCACCTACGGGATAATCCAGCCCTCATTTCTGAGATTCAAGCCTTTAACCAAGCAGGAAAGAAAATTGCAGCCATCTGTGCAGCTCCAATCGTCCTTCATCAAGCAGGTGTCCTGATAGACAAGCACTTCACCTGTTATGACGGTGTTCAGGAAAACATCAGTGATGGAATTTACCGAAAGGAAACAGTAGTTGTGGATGGCAATCTAACAACCAGCCGAGGACCGTCAACTGCCCTTGCCTTTGCCTATGAGTTGGTAGAGCAGTTGGGAGGAGATGCAGAAAGTTTACGAGACGGCATGCTCTATCGAGATGTCTTTGGAAATCAACAGTAAAACGAGAGGCGGACTCTCGTTTTTTTATTTACTCTATGTCTAAAAAATGTTTCAGATGATTGTCTTGCGATTTTATATCAATCTTTTATAAATCAATCAAGTTTTGTCCAGAACTTTGTCTAGCATAAGAAGGAAATCTATCTCTAGAAATGTTAGTGTTTTCAAGTTGTTAGATAGAATACTTCAGATTGTTTCTGAAATCAAAAGATTCTTGAAAAAGATAGAATATTCAACAAATGTTATATTAAGATACTTTATCGTGTGAATTAATCTGCTTGTATTAATTTGAAATATAAAGTACTTTCTCTGTAATGTAATTGAAACGTGTTACTAGTATATTAAAATTAGTAAGAATTTTTTGCATATACGAAACTGGGGGAGTGATATGTTGGAAACTTTTGGAAAAATATTCAAAGTCATTAGAGAATCAAAAAAAATGTCCCTGAAAGAGGTAGCTGCTGGTGATATTTCCGTGGCTCAGCTATCCCGTTTTGAACGGGGAGTCAATGGAATCACACTTGATTCTTTTTATTGCTGTTTAAAAAATATGGCCGTTTCCCTAGAGGAGTTTCAGTATGTTTACCATAATTACATTGATTCAGATGATGTGCTGTTCTCAAAAAAAGTAGCTGATGCATATCAGGAAAACAATGTTGTCAAGCTCCAAAATATTTTGTCAAGCTCAGAAGCTTTGACCGAACAGTTTCCTGAGAAGAAAAACTATAAACTCAATACAATCATTGTCAGGGCCCTCTTGTCCTCCTGTTGCTCAGATTTTCAGATTAGCAAGAAGGATATTGAATTCCTGACGGATCATCTCTTTTCTGTTGAGGAGTGGGGACGTTATGAACTCTGGCTTTTTACAAACAGTGTTGATTTGATGACCTTGGAAACGCTGGAAACCTTCGCTAGTGAGATGATCAATCGTACCCAGTTTTATAATAACCTACCTGAAAATCGCCGCCGTATTATCAAGATGCTACTTAATGTCATTAGCGTCTGTATCGAAGGAAACCATCTGCTAGTTGCTATGAGGTTTCTCAATTATCTCGACCACTCTAAAATTCCTGAAACAGATCTATATGATCGAACGCTGATTAAGTATCATAGGGCTCTTTACTCCTACAAGGTTGGGAATACCAATGCTCTCAGTGACATCGAGCAATGCCTATCTTTTTTTGAATTTTTAGATTCCTTTGGTGTTGCTCAAAAGCTTAAAGAACAGTTTGAAAGAATTTGCCTTTCATAGTTGTAGATGTGCAACAAAAAATGATCATTTTGAAAAATATACTAGAATAAGAGCGTAACTTTATACTAAATTCAGAAGGAGGCTTTATGATGGAGAAAAAGATTCATTATAAGATGCATAAAGTTAAGAAAAACTGGGTAGCCATTGCTTTGACTACCTTGGCCCTTATTGTAGCACCAAAGGTACTTGGTCTAGAATCAGGCGTTGTCCATGCGGATGATGTAAAGCAGGTTGTAGTTCAAGAACCTGCTACAGCTCAGACTAGTGGTCCGGGTCAGCAAACTCCAGCCCAAGCTAAAATAGCATCTGAGCAAGAAGCAGAAAAAGTAACCCCTGCAGACAAGGTGACAGACGATGTTGCTGCTAGTGAAAAGCCTGCTAAACCAGCAGAAAATACAGAAGCAACAGTTCAAACCAATGCTCAAGAGCCTGCTAAACCAGCAGATACGAAAGAAGCATCTACAGAAAAGGCTGCTGTTGCTGAAGAAGTTAAAGCTGCTAATGCAATCACAGAAACTCCTAAAACTGAAGTAGCAGACCAGAATAAACAAGCAAGGCCAACAACTGCCCAAGACCAAGAAGGCGACAAGCGAGAAAAAACGGCTGTTGAAGACAAGATTGTTGCAAATCCAAAGGTTGCAAAGAAAGATCGCTTGCCCGAACCTGCTCAAAAACAGGGAGCAATAGCTGAAAGAATGGTGGCAGATCAGGCTCAACCTGCACCTGTAAATGCTGACCATGATGATGATGTCCTATCTCATATTAAGACCATTGATGGTAAAAATTACTATGTTCAGGACGATGGTACAGTTAAAAAGAACTTTGCAGTTGAACTTAATGGGAGAATACTTTATTTTGATGCAGAAACCGGTGCCTTAGTTGATTCAAATGAATATCAGTTCCAACAAGGAACCAGCAGTCTCAATAATGAATTCTCTCAAAAGAATGCTTTTTACGGTACGACTGACAAGGATATCGAAACTGTAGACGGTTATTTGACAGCAGATAGCTGGTATCGTCCAAAGTTCATCTTAAAAGATGGAAAAACATGGACGGCTTCGACAGAAACAGACTTACGTCCCCTTTTGATGGCTTGGTGGCCTGATAAACGTACTCAGATTAATTACCTCAACTATATGAACCAGCAAGGTCTGGGAGCAGGTGCTTTTGAAAACAAAGTAGAACAAGCTCTCCTGACAGGTGCTTCTCAGCAGGTTCAGCGCAAAATTGAGGAAAAAATTGGTAAAGAAGGCGATACCAAATGGTTGAGAACGCTGATGGGTGCCTTTGTCAAAACCCAGCCAAACTGGAATATCAAGTCAGAGTCTGAAACAACTGGTACTAAAAAGGACCACTTGCAGGGTGGAGCTTTGCTTTATACTAATAATGAGAAGAGCTCTCATGCTGACTCTAAGTTCCGTCTGCTTAACCGTACCCCTACTAGTCAAACAGGTACCCCTAAGTACTTCATTGACAAGTCAAACGGTGGTTATGAGTTCTTGCTCTCTAACGACTTTGACAATTCTAATCCAGCTGTTCAGGCCGAACAACTCAACTGGTTGCATTTTATGATGAACTTTGGAAGCATCGTAGCCAATGATCCGACTGCTAATTTTGATGGAGTTCGTGTCGATGCGGTGGACAATGTCAACGCAGACTTGCTCCAAATCGCATCTGACTACTTCAAGTCTCGCTACAAGGTTGGAGAAAGTGAAGAAGAAGCTATTAAGCATTTGTCTATCTTGGAAGCTTGGTCTGATAACGATCCTGACTACAACAAAGATACTAAGGGTGCTCAACTAGCAATTGACAACAAGCTACGCTTGTCCTTGCTTTATTCATTCATGCGTAATCTATCTATCCGTAGCGGAGTAGAGCCAACGATTACAAATAGTCTAAATGACCGTTCTTCTGAAAAGAAAAATGGCGAACGAATGGCTAACTATATCTTTGTTCGGGCTCATGATAGTGAAGTACAAACTGTTATTGCCGACATCATTCGAGAAAATATCAATCCAAATACGGATGGTTTGACCTTTACCATGGATGAACTCAAGCAAGCCTTCAAGATCTACAACGAAGATATGCGCAAGGCGGACAAGAAATATACGCAGTTCAACATCCCAACTGCTCATGCTCTCATGCTCTCCAATAAAGACTCTATCACTCGGGTCTACTATGGTGATCTCTATACCGATGATGGTCAATACATGGAGAAAAAATCTCCTTACCACGACGCTATCGATGCCTTGTTGCGTGCTCGTATTAAGTATGTAGCAGGTGGACAAGACATGAAAGTCACATATATGGGTGTACCTCGTGAGGCTGATAAATGGTCTTACAATGGTATTTTGACTTCTGTTCGCTACGGTACTGGTGCCAATGAAGCAACAGATGAAGGAACAGCAGAAACCCGTACCCAAGGGATGGCTGTTATTGCTTCTAACAACCCTAACCTGAAACTGAACGAATGGGATAAACTGCAAGTCAATATGGGAGCAGCCCACAAGAATCAATACTATCGCCCTGTGCTTTTGACGACCAAAGATGGCATTTCCCGCTATCTAACTGACGAAGAAGTGCCGCAATCGCTCTGGAAGAAGACAGATGCTAATGGTATTTTAACCTTTGATATGAATGATATTGCAGGCTATAGCAATGTACAGGTTTCTGGATATCTGGCTGTTTGGGTACCAGTTGGCGCTAAGGCAGATCAGGATGCTCGTACAACAGCAAGCAAGAAGAAAAACGCTAGTGGTCAGGTCTACGAATCTAGCGCAGCCCTTGATTCTCAGTTGATTTACGAAGGATTTTCTAACTTCCAAGACTTTGCAACCCGCGATGACCAATATACCAATAAAGTTATTGCTAAAAATGTCAACCTCTTCAAGGAATGGGGAGTAACTTCATTTGAGCTACCACCTCAGTATGTATCTAGCCAAGACGGTACTTTCTTAGATTCTATCATTCAGAATGGTTATGCCTTTGAAGACCGCTATGATATGGCGATGAGCAAGAACAATAAATATGGTTCTTTAAAAGATTTGCTCAATGCTCTTCGTGCGCTTCACAGTGTTAATATCCAAGCCATCGCGGACTGGGTACCAGACCAAATCTATAACCTACCAGGTAAGGAAGTGGTAACAGCAACACGTGTCAACAACTACGGAACCTACCGTGAAGGTGCAGAAATCAAGGAAAAACTCTATGTAGCTAATAGTAAGACCAATGGAACTGATTTCCAAGGTAAGTACGGTGGCGCCTTCTTAGATGAGCTCAAAGCTAAATATCCAGAAATCTTTGAACGAGTACAGATTTCCAATGGTCAAAAGATGACAACAGATGAGAAGATTACCAAGTGGTCGGCTAAGTACTTCAATGGTACCAATATCTTAGGTCGTGGTGCTTACTATGTTCTTAAAGACTGGGCTAGCAACGACTATCTCACTAACAGAAATGGCGAGATAGTATTGCCTAAGCAATTAGTTAATAAGAATGCTTACACAGGATTTGTTAGTGATGCCAATGGTACTAAGTTCTATTCAACTAGTGGTTATCAAGCTAAAAATTCCTTTATCCAAGATGAAAATGGAAATTGGTATTACTTCGATAAACGAGGTTATCTTGTAACAGGTGCTCATGAAATTGATGGCAAGCACGTTTATTTCTTGAAGAATGGTATTCAACTTCGTGATTCTATCCGTGAAGATGAAAATGGTAATCAGTACTACTATGATCAAACTGGTGCCCAAGTTCTCAACCGTTACTACACTACTGATGGTGAAAACTGGCGTTACTTTGATGCCAAGGGCGTTATGGCTCGAGGTCTTGTCAAGATAGGAGATGGACAGCAATTCTTTGATGAAAACGGCTATCAGGTTAAGGGCAAGATTGTGAGTGCTAAGGATGGCAAACTTCGTTACTTTGACAAGGATTCAGGAAATGCTGTTATTAATCGTTTTGCTCAGGGTGATAACCCAAGTGATTGGTACTATTTCGGAGCAGATGGAGTTGCTGTGACAGGTCTTCAAAAGATTGGTCAACAAACACTTTACTTTGACCAAGATGGCAAGCAAGTCAAGGGTAAAATCGTGACACTTTCAGATAAGAGTATCCGTTACTTTGATGCCAATTCAGGAGAAATGGCAGTCGGCAAGTTTGCAGAAGGTGCCAAGAGCGAATGGTATTACTTTGACCAAACTGGTAAAGCAGTGACAGGTCTTCAAAAGATTGGCAAACAAACACTTTACTTTGATCAAGATGGTAAGCAAGTCAAGGGTAAAGTAGTAACTTTGGCTGATAAATCCATCCGTTACTTTGATGCCAACTCAGGAGAAATGGCAGTCGGCAAGTTTGCAGAAGGTGCCAAGAACGAATGGTATTACTTTGACCAAACTGGTAAAGCAGTGACAGGCCTTCAAAAGATTGACAAACAAACACTTTACTTCGACCAAGATGGCAAGCAAGTCAAGGGCAAAATCGTGACACTTTCAGATAAGAGTATCCGTTACTTTGATGCTAACTCAGGAGAGATGGCAACCAACAAGTTTGTCGAAGGTTCCCCAAATGAGTGGTACTATTTTGATCAAACTGGAAAAGCAGTGACAGGCTTGCAGCAGGTTGGTCAACAGACTCTCTATTTCACGCAAGACGGCAAGCAAGTCAAAGGAAAAGTTGTTGATGTGAATGGAGTTAGTCGATATTTCGATGCCAATTCAGGGGATATGGCTCGAAGCAAATGGATTCAACTTGAAGATGGAAGTTGGATGTATTTTGACCGCGATGGTAGAGGTCAAAACTTCGGAAGAAACTAATCGAATGTAGCTCAATAAAAATCAAACTTTATCTGACGATATACAAAAACGATAACTCCTTTAAAGGACGTTATCGTTTTTTGCCTGTTTGGAGAATAAATGACAATTGAAAAGAAAGATGGAATCATTGGAAACTGTAATGAATTAACAAGAGATTCCATATTGGAATAATCTTTTTCTGCACTCTATTGAGATATTCAAAGCAATGAGGATTCTATTTTTAAAGTTTGGAAATCCAAAAGCGTTTCGTTTGCGAACAATGACGCGATTGTTAGTAGTTTCTATTTTTTAATTTGTACATTTGAGATAAGAAAGATTTTGCTTGATTATTCATAGAGGAGCTATTCTTCACAAAAAGGCTCCATCGATGCAATAGTGTTTTACTCTCTATAGAAATTATAGAGCCGAAAAATCTAGGAAATCATCGCTTTTTTCATAAAAAAATGGTATAATGAAGGGTATGAAATATCACGACTATATATGGGATTTAGGTGGTACCCTATTGGATAATTATGAGACTTCTACAGCAGCCTTTGTAGAAACCTTAGCCCAATACGGAATAGAGCAAGAACACGACCGCGTCTACGAAGCCTTGAAGGTTTCGACAGCTTTTGCCATCGAGAAGTTTGCACCAGATATCGAGGTTTTTTTAGAGAACTACAAAGAAAATGAGGCGCGTGAGCTAGAGCATCCAGTTTTGTTTGAGGGAATTCCAGAATTACTCAAAGACATTTCGGACAAGGGTGGTCGCCATTTCTTGGTTTCTCATCGAAATGACCAAGTGCTAGAACTTCTTGCTAAGACCCAGATAGCGAACTACTTCACTGAGGTGGTGACTGCCAGTTCTGGCTTTAAACGGAAACCAGATCCTGAGTCCATGATTTATTTACGTGATAAATATCATATTACATCTGGTTTAGTCATTGGTGACAGAAATATTGATGTAGAAGCAGGTAAAGCTGCTGGCTTAGATGCCTATCTTTTTAATAACGTTGCGACATTGAGACAAGCAATAGACATGTAAGAAAAGGGAAAAAATGACAGAAGAAATCAAAAATCAACAGGCACAAGATTATGATGCCAGTCAAATTCAAGTTTTGGAGGGACTTGAAGCTGTTCGTATGCGTCCAGGTATGTATATTGGATCGACTTCAAAAGAAGGTCTTCACCATCTAGTATGGGAAATCGTTGATAACTCAATTGACGAAGCCCTAGCTGGATTTGCCAGTCACATCCAAGTCTTTATAGAGCCTGATAATTCCATCACCGTTGTGGATGATGGGCGTGGAATTCCTGTTGATATTCAGGAAAAAACAGGACGTCCCGCTGTTGAGACCGTCTTTACAGTTCTTCACGCTGGAGGAAAATTCGGCGGTGGCGGATACAAGGTTTCAGGTGGATTGCACGGTGTAGGTTCATCAGTAGTAAATGCTCTTTCAACTCAACTAGATGTTCATGTCCATAAAAACGGTAAGATTCATTACCAAGAATACCGTCGTGGTCATGTTGTTGCTGATCTTGAGGTGGTTGGAGATACGGATAAAACGGGAACAACAGTTCACTTCACACCAGATCCAGAGATTTTTACAGAAACAACAACTTTTGATTTTGATAAATTAAACAAACGTATTCAAGAACTAGCCTTTTTGAACCGAGGCCTTCGAATCTCCATCACAGATAAGCGTGAAGGTCTTGAACAGACTAAACATTACCACTATGAGGGTGGGATTGCTAGCTACGTTGAATATATCAACGAGAACAAGGATGTTATCTTTGATACACCAATCTACACAGACGGTGAGATGGATGATATCACAGTTGAAGTAGCCATGCAGTACACAACCGGTTACCACGAAAACGTCATGAGTTTCGCCAATAACATTCACACCCATGAAGGTGGTACGCATGAGCAAGGTTTCCGTACAGCGCTGACACGTGTTATCAATGATTATGCCCGCAAGAATAAACTGCTAAAAGACAATGAAGATAACCTAACGGGGGAAGATGTCCGTGAAGGCTTGACTGCAGTTATCTCAGTTAAGCATCCAAACCCGCAGTTTGAAGGACAAACCAAGACCAAACTGGGGAATAGTGAAGTAGTCAAGATTACCAATCGCCTTTTCAGCGATGCCTTCTCTGATTTCCTCATGGAAAATCCACAGATTGCTAAGCGTATCGTGGAAAAAGGAATCTTGGCTGCCAAGGCTCGTGTAGCTGCCAAGCGTGCGCGTGAAGTCACACGCAAGAAATCTGGTTTGGAAATTTCCAATTTGCCAGGAAAGCTAGCAGACTGTTCTTCTAACAACCCTGCTGAAACCGAACTCTTCATCGTCGAAGGAGACTCAGCTGGTGGATCAGCCAAATCTGGTCGTAACCGTGAATTCCAAGCTATCTTGCCAATTCGTGGTAAAATCTTGAATGTTGAAAAAGCAAGCATGGATAAAATTCTTGCCAACGAAGAAATTCGGAGCCTTTTCACAGCCATGGGAACAGGATTTGGTGCAGAATTTGATGTCACTAAGGCTCGTTACCAAAAACTCGTTTTGATGACCGATGCCGATGTTGATGGAGCCCACATTCGAACACTCCTGCTTACCTTGATTTATCGCTATATGAAACCAATCTTAGAGGCTGGTTATGTCTATATTGCCCAACCACCGATTTATGGGGTTAAAGTGGGAAGTGAGATCAAAGAATACATTCAACCTGGTGCAGATCAAGAAATTAAACTCCAAGAAGCCTTAGCACGTCACAGTGAAGGGCGTTCAAAACCAACCATCCAACGTTATAAAGGTTTGGGAGAAATGGATGACCACCAATTGTGGGAAACAACCATGGATCCTGAACATCGCTTGATGGCGCGTGTTTCGGTAGATGATGCTGCCGAAGCAGATAAAATCTTTGATATGTTGATGGGGGATCGAGTAGAACCTCGTCGCGAATTTATCGAAGAAAACGCTGTTTACAGTACACTTGACGTCTAAAAAGTGTGGGAAATAGTTCCCTTGGTTTAAAAAATATGATATAATCATTACGATTGTTTCTAGTATAAAAGGAGTTTGATATGTCTAATGGACAACTAATTTATCTAATGGTTGCGATTGCAGTCATTCTGATCTTAGCTTATGTAACAGCCATCTTTTTACGTAAGCGTAATGTAAGCAGATTAACGGCCCTTGAAGAAAGAAAAGAAGAACTCTACAACCTTCCTGTAAATGATGAGGTTGAAGCCGTTAAAAACATGCACTTGATTGGTCAAAGTCAGGTGACCTTCCGTGAATGGAACCAAAAATGGGTTGATTTATCTCTGAACTCATTTGCTGATATCGAAAATCACCTCTTTGAAGCTGAAAGCTATAACAATTCTTTCCGTTTCTTTAAGGCAACACACAAACTTGATCAAATTGAGAGCCAGATCGGCTTGATTGAAGAAGATATTGCAGCTATTCGCAATGCCCTTTCTGAACTTGAAAAGCAAGAATCTAAGAACAGTGGTCGTGTCCTTCATGCCTTGGACTTGTTTGAATCCCTTCAACATACTGTTGCAGAAGATTCAGAGAAATATGGTAAGGCCCTTCCTGAGATTGAGAAACAATTGGAAAACATCCAATCTGAATTCTCTCAATTTGTTACCCTAAATTCATCAGGTGACCCGGTTGAAGCGGCAGCAATTCTTGATTCAACTGAAAATCATATTCTCGCTTTGACACACATCGTTGAGCGAATTCCAGCTCTTGTTGAAACCTTGACAAAGGAACTGCCAGAACAATTAGCAGATTTGGAAGAAGGCTATCGCAAGCTGTTGGATGCCAACTACCACTTTACAGAAACAGATATTGAGTCTCGTTTCCAACTTTTGCATGAATCTCTGAAAAATAATCAAGAAAATATTCGTCAGTTGGAATTGGACAATGCAGAGTATGAAAATAATCGCATCCAAGAAGAAATCAACGCCCTTTATGATATCTTCACTCGTGAAATTGCAGCTCAAAAAGTAGTTGAAAGTCTTCTTGCTACATTACCAACTTATCTCAACCACTTGAAAGAAAATAATCAGGTGCTTGTTCAAGATCTTGAACGCTTGACTAAAACCTACCTTCTTCCTGAAAGTGATGGCAATCATGTTCGTCGTCTTCAAGCAGAATTGGCTGCACTTGATACGGCAATCATGGAAGTGACAGAGGATCAAGGTGAGTCAACACAAGCCTACTCTGCTCTTGAAGAACAGTTGGAAATGCTTCAAAGCAACCTCAAGGATATAGAGGATGAGCAAATCTCTGTTAGCGAACGACTTGCGCAAATTGAAAAAGACGACCTCAATGCTCGCCAAAAAGCAAATGTCTATGTGAACCGTTTGCATACTATCAAACGTTACATGGAGAAGAGAAACTTGCCAGGTATTCCTCAAAGTTTCTTGAAACTTTTCTTTACTGCAAGTCATAACACAGAAGATTTGATGGCAGAGTTAGAACAACCACAAGTGAATATTGAATCGGTTAAACGAATTCTTGAAATTGCAACAAATGATATGGAAGCACTTGAAACAGAAACCTATGATATCGTTCAATATGCAACCTTGACGGAGCAACTACTCCAATACTCAAACCGTTACCGTTCATTTGATGAGCGTATCCAAGAGGCCTTCAACGAAGCGCTTGAAATTTTTGAAAAAGAGTTTGACTACCAGGCATCATTTGAAAAAATTTCACAAGCCTTGGAAGTTGCTGAACCAGGGGTTACAAACCGTTTTGTAACTTCATATGAGAAAACACGTGAAGCGATTCGTTTTTAAAAATAGAAGCTTAGAAGATTTCTAAGCTTTTTTATTTTCCTAAAAAAAGACAGAATCCCTGTTTATCATTGAAATAATAGCCTCGATTTGATATGATGGAAATATGAAAAAAAATAGAGCGAAACGTGTTTCTCACGATAAAACGAGAAGGCTATTGCTTTCCCTTGTTGGAATCTTAGGAATTGCTACGATTCTATTAGGGAGTGCTATTGGTTATAAGCTACTACAAAAACAATCTTACGAACAAAAAATTGAAGCGCTAAAAAGCGAAAAGGACCAGCAATTCAACTCAGGTAGTCAGAAGGACCATTTCCGAAAAGGTCAAGCTGAGGTGATTGCCTACTACCCTCTGCAAGGAGAGGAAGTCATTGCGTCTATTAGAGAAAAAATCAACCAGGATATCAAAGAAAAGCTGGAAGATAAAGAGGATTTGGTCTTTTATTATAGTGAGCAGTTGGACCCAGTCTTAAAGGGAGTTGTTGCTCGTAGTATCAGTAAGCAAGTCTACGATTTGTCTGCATCAAAGGTTGAAGAAAAAGAAAAGACTTCCTTAGGGAAAATTTTCTTGACTGAAGATGGGAAAGATTTTGACATTAGCAAACTCTTCAAAGATGCTAGCAAGGCTAAGGAACTCTTACTGACTCAAATCAAAACAACTCTAGAAGATAAGAAACTTGACCAGGCAAAAATTGATCAAGTTATAAAGAGCTTCACAGACCAAGAATTGACATCTTGGAGCTTTGATTATAAGGATAGTCAAATCATCCTTTATCCTGCTAATCCTGGAGAGACTGTTGAGGAAATTGCTCTACCCATATCCAGTTTCTTTGATGTTTTGGAGTCCTCTTATCTATTAGAAAAAGATGCTGAACTCTATCAAGCTTACTTTGCACAAAAAGACAAAAAAGTTGTAGCACTGACCTTTGATGATGGTCCAAATCCGTCTACAACTACACAAGCTTTGGATACATTAGCTAAGTACAAAGTAAAAGCGACCTTCTTTGTACTTGGTAAAAACATCGCTGGTAATGAAGACATCCTTAAACGGATGAAGTCTGAAGGTCATGTTGTAGGAAACCACAGCTGGAGTCATCCCGTTCTTTCACAACTTTCGCTCGAAGATGCTAAAAAGCAAATCACTGATACAGAAGATCTGTTAACTCAAGTTTTAGGATCAAGCTCTAAACTGATGCGCCCACCTTATGGTGCCATCACTGATGATATTCGAAACGGCCTTGATTTAAGCTTCATCATGTGGGACGTGGATAGTTTGGACTGGAAGAGTAAAAACGAGACAGCCATTTTGACAGAGATACAGCGCCAGGTTCGCAATGGTTCTATCATTCTCATGCATGATATCCATGGTCCTTCTGTTAATTCTCTACCAAGTGTCATTGAGTATCTAAAGGGTGAAGGGTATACATTTGTGACCGTTCCTGAATTGCTCAATTCTCGCTTGAAGGCTCACGAGATCTATTATGATCGTGATCAATAATTGTTAAAATCTAAAGGAGCAAGTGTTCTGATAATCAGGATTTTGTTTCTTTAGATTTTCTTCACATAGAAAGGAAAAACGATGAAATCTTACACCCTTAATAATGGAGTTTCAATTCCTGTACTAGGATTTGGAACATGGAAAGCTGAAAATGGAGAGGTAGCCTACCAAGCCGTTTTAGAAGCCTTAAAGGCTGGCTATCGTCATATCGATACTGCAGCTATCTATAAAAATGAGGAAAGTGTTGGTCGTGCTATTCGAGATAGCGGTATTCCAAGACAAGAAATTTTTGTAACGACCAAACTCTGGAATACCAATCACAGCTATGATGAAGCACGCCAAGCATTTGAAGAATCAATGGAAAAACTGGGATTGGATTATCTAGATTTGTACCTTATCCATTGGCCAAATCCAAAACCACTAAGAGAAAATGGCGAATGGAAAACTCGCAATGCTGAAGTCTGGAGAGCGATGGAGGATCTTTACCAAGAAGGCAAAATCCGTGCCATCGGCGTTAGTAACTTCCTCCCCCATCATTTGGATGCCTTGCTTGAGACAGCAAGAATCATCCCGGCGGTCAATCAGGTACGCTTGGCACCAGGAGTTTATCAAGAGGAAGTGGTTGACTACTGTAGAGAGAAAGGAATTCTCTTAGAGGCTTGGGGACCTTTTGGCCAAGGAGAGTTGTTTGACAAGAAAGAAGTCCAAGAAATTGCTACTAAGCATGGGAAATCAGTGGCTCAAATCGCCTTGGCTTGGAGTTTGGCAGAAGGATTTTTACCTCTACCTAAGTCAGTGACAGCCTCTCGCATCCAGAGCAATCTTGACTGTTTTGGAATTGAACTCAGCAATGACGAGCGAGAAGTTTTAAAGACAATTTCAGTGACTTCGGGCGCACCTCGTGTGGATGAGATGGATTTTTAGTTTGTGAAATCTATTTATACCGAAATAACAAAGACTAGGAATTTTAAATCCTAGTCTTTTTGTGTATAAAAAATCCAAATTGTTTGTATAATAAAATAATTTTATAGATTGAAATATAGGAACGAATTTAGAAAGTATTGGTTTGATAGAACAAATAACACGAATGATAAAATCAAATAAGCAAAATACATACGTAAATATTACATTTTTGTGACAATTCAGATTTTTATGAAAATTTATGATTATTTGCGTTATAATAGGTATACTTTAAAGAAAAAGGAGATTATTTATGAATAGACGACAACGTTTTTCATTACGGAAATACAAATTTGGTCTTGCTTCAGTTTTATTGGGAACTGCTTTGGTTTTTGGAGCAAGTCAAGTCAGTGCCAATGAGCAGAGTACGGGTGAAAATCAAGCCCAAACTCAGGAAATCAAGACAGAGCTAAAAGACGATAAACACTCAAACTCTTCAACTGACCAAATCAATACTAATGGGATAGCACCAGTAGTTGGAGAGAAACAAGAAGCTGAAACTTCTAAAGAGGATGCTAGTAAACAAGGTGCTAAGGTAGATGCTCCGGTTGATAAAACTGCTGAAGCCCAAGAATCAGGAAAAGATAGCGCAGTTGCAAAAGAAGAAAATCAAGGTGTCGTCCAAAAAGAAACAACAGTCGCTACCAGTCCAGCGCCTGCTACTGAGAAGGCTTCTACAATAGAGAAAAAAGAGACTCAAGCAACGACAGCTCCTAAAACTACTGGAGAAACGGCAACTACTGAAAAAGAACAAGAAAAAGCTGAGTCTGCAAAACCCAATAGTCTTTCAAGTAATGATATCATCACAGTACCAAAAACTTGGAAGGCTGGTTACAAGGGGACGGGGACTGTTGTTGCCATTATTGACTCTGGGCTTGATTTGAATCATGAGGTTCTTCGAATTTCGGATCCGTCAAAAGCAAAATTTAAAAACAAGGAAGCCATCGAAGCAGCTAAAAAGGCTGCTGGAATCGACTACGGTAAATGGTATAGCGATAAGGTTGTCTATGCCTACGATTACTTTGACGGAACAGATAAGATCAAAGAAGCAGAAAGAACTTCTCATGGGATGCACGTAACAGGGATTGCAGCTGGAAACCCTGATAAAGAAGCACCAAATGGTGAAAAGGTCTATGGTGTTGCGCCAGAAGCCCAAGTCATGTTTATGCGTGTCTTTTCAGATCGCCAAAAAACGACCAGTTCTGCCCTTTATGTAAAGGCGATTGATGACGCGGTTGCCTTGGGAGCAGATGCCATTAATATGAGTTTAGGCTCTAGCACTGGTTCTATGGTAGATGCTGGTTCCGATATCGTGGATGCCATCAAACGGGCTCGTGCCAAGGGAGTTTCTGTTCTTATCTCAGCAGGAAATAGCAATACATTCGGAAATGGTTATTCAAAACCATTAGCTGAAAACCCAGACTATGGCTTGGTTGGAAATCCATCCACTGTTGAGGATTCGATTTCAGTTGCTTCTGTCAACAACAAAACATTGACAACAGCGGTTTTTGAAGTCAAAGGTCTAGAGGGAAATGCCGGCCTTCATAACGGAAAATTTGATTATAATCAACCTGAGGCAGATAAGGACTTTGAAAAGGGAAAAGAGTATGAATATGTCGAAGCAGGGTTAGGTCGTGAAGAAGACTTTGCGAAGTTGGATTTAACTGGGAAACTTGCCCTCATTCAGCGTGGAGCTATGAACTTTTCAGAGAAGATCAAAAATGCACGAAAACACGGTGCAGTTGGTGCTTTGATCTACAATAATGTAGAGGGCGCAAACATCAATATGGCTATTGATGATGAAGCAAAGAAAATTCCTTCTGTATTTATTTCTAAACAGTATGGTGAAGCCTTAAAATCAGGAAAATATAAGATTGTTTTTAATGACAAGATGGATAATCGCCCTTCTGATGTAGCCAATCAGCTATCTGACTTTTCAAGTTGGGGAGTGACTACCGATGGACAATTGAAACCAGACGTGACAGCTCCTGGAGGCAATATCTACTCATCCTTTAATGACAATACTTACGGTAGTATCAGCGGCACCAGTATGGCGGCTCCTCACGTTACGGGTGTTGCAGTTCTGGTTAAGGAATACCTTCAAAAACACCATCCAGAATTGACTTCTGAGCAAGTATCAGAAACTGTCAAGGCCTTGATCATGTCAACTGCAAAACCACATGTTAATAAGGATACAGGCACTTATACCTCTCCTCGTCAGCAAGGTTCTGGTATTGTGGATACAGCTGCTGCAGTTTCAACCGACCTCTATGTAACGGGTGAAAATGGTTATCCAAGTGTGACTTTAGGAAATGTTGGAGATCAATTTACTTTCAAGGTCACTGTACACAATATTTCAGATACTGACCGTACTCTCAAGATGGTAGTGAATACCAATACAGACGAGGTCCAAGATGGGAAATTCACCCTTCGACCTCGAAAACTAACGGAGACAGTCTGGCCTGAAGTGACGGTCAAAGCCCACAGCAGTCAAACAGTCACTGTTAAAGTGGATGCTCGAAAATTTGCTGCTGAACTCAGCAAACAAATGCCAAATGGCTATTTCCTTGAAGGTTTTGTTCGATTTGTAGATCCAGCAGATGATGGGGATATTGTGAGTCTTGCATTTATGGGCTTCCGAGGTGAATTCCAAAATCTCCCCGCTGTCGAAAAACCAATTTACAACCTTGTTCGAGAAGGGAAAAATGGATTTTACACAGAAGTAGACAAGGAAAATCCTGCCGTTAACTACTCTAATGATGCCACCTATCTCGCAACCTTGCAAAATGACCTTCTAGTTTCTCAAGGTCAACGCCAAGGACGACGAATTACCGTTCTTGGAATCGAACAAAATGCTGAAGGTAAGCATGTTCTTCAGTTGGACGAAAAAGGGAATGTCCGTATTGCTATTTCTCCAAACGATGATGGAAACAAAGACCTAGTTGAATACAAAACGGTTGCTTTGAGAAATCTTGTAAATCTTCGCGCTACAGTTTATGCGGCTACAGATACCAAGCATGAACATCCTATTTGGGAGGGCGATGCAAAGGATCTCCGTAAGAATTATTTTGATGGAGACAGTAGAAATCTGAAGAGTTATATTCTAGATAATACTGCTTGGAGAGGTCAGGATTTTAATGGCAATACCGTAGCGGATGGTTTATATGACTATGTTATCAGTTATACACCAGACGTTCCAGGTGCCAAAGAACAATACACGACCTTTAAAATTCAAATTGATACTCAAAAACCTGTCATCACAAGTGGTTATATTCGCTTTAAAGATGGAAACCAAGAATTTGTAGCTCGCAAACCAAAAGATGTGGGTCAAGGTGGTATTCTTTCAGAAAAAGTCTTCTATATCACACCATTTGACCAAAAAGGGACCATGGTTCTAACTGGGAAAGACCAGTCTGGAACTCGTGCGCTTGAGAACACCCATCTGATTAAGGCCAATGCTGACGGTAGTTATACACTTCCTAAGGATGTTGACAAGGCTAATATTTACTATCTTGTAGAGGACTATGCAGGAAATGTCGACTATATCTCGCTTGCCGAACTTGTGCGCGATAAAAATAGTGGTCGAGTGAAAATTGCCTTGAAGGATGCAAAAACAAACCAAGATATTGATACCCTCTACGTCTATCGAATCAAAAATAGCAAGGGGCAATATGTTGATGTTGACAAGACAAAAGCGATTCATTTCTTACAGTTTGGTCATTATACAGCAGAAATTTTCAGTTATGACCGAACAGAATTGAAATTTATCAGTGCCTTATCCCAAGAGTTTGACTTGACGGAAGAAAATAGTTTCCAAACCATTACCTTCCTAGCAAATCTCTTAGAATATGCACCAGTGTCTGTTTTCTTCAATCAAGCCGTTCCAAAGACGACTACAGTGGTTCTGAAAGGTGAAGATGGGACAAGTATCACTCTTCCTGCTGAAAAATACGGTCAATACGCCTTTGGTAAGAAAGTTGCTACAGGTCGTTATACTGTACAAGTCACCTTGCCAACTGGATATGAACTCCTTGAAGATCTCGTTTCCTTGCTCGTTCAGCCAGGTCGAAATAATGCCTTGCGTCTATCTGTCGTGTCTAAGTTGGCCTTGATTGCCGTGGTAAATCAACAAAAAGAACTGGTAGAAACGTCTCGTTACTTTAATAGTAGTGCAGATAAGAGAAAAGCTTATGACCAAGCTTTCCAAGTGGCGCGGTCAGCCTTGTCAAGCAAGTTGAAACAAGAATTGATTGATGGAGTTCTAGCTAGTCTTGAAGCTGCTGGTAAGGCTTTGGATGGAAAAGATTCGAACGTGGCAGCCTTGAAAGAAGCTATGAAAGCTTACTATGCAACGACTAAAACTGGACGATATGCTAATGCCAAGGAAAAAGTACGCCGAGCTTATGATCGTACCTTCCAAGAAATCGCCTTACTCGCTGTGGACCCTAAAGTCAAACAGGATCAAATTGACCAATCTCTCATTGCCCTAGCAACAGCTAAAAGTAAATTGAATGGCAAAGCTACAGACTTCTCTAGTCTAAAGAAACTGGTCAAAGATGAACGCCTTTTCCAAGAAAAGAACGCGAGATTTATCTACGCAGATAAGAAAGAAAAAGCTGCTTATCTTCTAGTCTTTAAAGAAGCACAGGAACTCTTGAATGATCCAGGAGCGAGCCAAGAAGATGTCAAAGATGCCATTACAGCATTGAAACAAGCCAAGAGAAATCTACATGGCAAAAAACCAAAAGCAAGAAGACATCCTTAAACAGGAGTTTCTGAAGCTTTACTATTAAATGAGTCTGGAACTTTGTTTTCAGACTCATTTTTGGTTTACACTAGCTAGAAAAACTGCTATAATACTAGCTAGGAAAGAAAGTCTTATGGCGTTCTTCAAGCGAGCTTGGGATAGTGGGAGCCAAGTAGGACAAGGTAAGAAACTGGCGCTTTCTGTCGTATTTTTAAAAACAATGAAGTAATAAATTAGGGTGGAACCGCGTTTCAGACGCCCCTAGTCGCAAGGCTTGGGTGTTGAAATGCGGTTCTTTTTGGATTTCGTCTAATACCTAAGTAGAAAGGAGCATAATGCTTAAAGGATCTTGTTTATGCAAAGCAGTGACCTACACTTTAGATGAGGAATTGTCGGAATTAGTTTTTTGCCACTGCTCATTCTGTAGGAAAGCAACTGCGTCTGCCTATACAGTGAATGCCAAAGTTAGCAGTAAAAATCTGGTATTGTATGGAGAAGAGAATTTGGTTACTTATAGTTCATCTCCAGGGAAACAACGCTATTACTGTCAGAACTGTCATAGTCAAATTTTCACTGCTCAAGAAAATATACCAGAAGTCTGTGCTTTAAAATTAGGTACAATAGATGAATGCGATCAGAATTTACAAACTGTTCCCAAACGTCATATTTTTCAGGACCCAGCTTTTTCTTGGTTGCTTGATGAATAAAGCTAAAAAGATAATATAAATTAAAGGAGTAAACAATGTCTAAAAAATTGACTTTCCACTGCGTCAGTTGCAGAGACCTCCTTACAGTCGGACTGCCCCACGCTCAGCACTAGGGTGATGAGCTAGACGCAGTACTAACTCGTCTTGCCTCGTATAATCGACGAGGCAGACTCGTGTCGCAAGAAATCATTTTTTATTAAGGAGTATTCAATGTCTAAGAAATTAACATTTCAAGAAATTATTTTGACTTTGCAACAATTTTGGAATGACCAAGGTTGTATGCTCATGCAGGCTTATGATAATGAAAAAGGTGCGGGGACGATGAGTCCGTACACTTTCCTTCGCGCTATCGGACCTGAGCCATGGAATGCGGCTTATGTAGAGCCATCACGTCGTCCTGCTGACGGTCGTTACGGGGAAAATCCTAACCGCCTATACCAACACCACCAATTCCAAGTGGTCATGAAGCCTTCTCCATCAAATATCCAGGAACTTTACCTTGAGTCTTTGGAAAAATTGGGTATCAATCCTTTGGAACACGATATTCGTTTTGTTGAGGACAACTGGGAAAACCCATCTACTGGTTCGGCTGGTCTTGGTTGGGAAGTTTGGCTTGATGGGATGGAAATCACTCAGTTCACTTATTTCCAACAAGTTGGTGGATTGGCAACTGGCCCTGTGACTGCGGAAGTTACCTATGGTTTAGAACGCTTGGCTTCTTACATTCAAGAAGTTGATTCTGTCTATGATATCGAGTGGGCTGATGGTGTTAAATACGGAGAAATCTTCATCCAGCCTGAGTATGAGCATTCAAAATATTCATTTGAAATTTCTGATCAAAAAATGTTGCTGGAAAACTTTGATAAGTTTGAAAAAGAAGCTGGTCGTGCCTTGGAAGAGGGCTTGGTTCACCCTGCCTATGACTATGTTCTCAAATGTTCACATACCTTTAACCTGCTGGACGCGCGTGGAGCCGTATCCGTAACTGAGCGCGCAGGCTATATCGCTCGTATCCGTAACTTGGCCCGTGTCGTAGCCAAAACCTTTGTCGCAGAGCGCAAACGCCTAGGCTACCCACTTTTGGATGAAGAAACACGAGCTAAACTCTTAGCAGAAGACGCAGAATAAAGAGAGTGACAAATTACGAAAATGGGCGAACGGAGTGAGCCCTGATCCAGTTGCCGCAGTGATGAAGGCATCCTTAGTGAAGCTAAGGATACTAGGCAAAATTGGAGACTTTCGACTCCAATTTTAGCAATGAAACAACGAAGTTGGTTGCTTGCGTGCCAATCACATAAGGCAATCTGGAAAATAAAAAGATACTTTTCGGAGAAAAAACATGACAAAAAACTTATTAGTAGAACTCGGTCTTGAAGAGTTACCAGCCTACGTAGTAACTCCAAGCGAAAAACAACTAGGTGAAAAAATGGCAGCCTTCCTCAAGGAAAACCGCCTGTCCTTTGAAGCCATTCAAACCTTCTCAACACCACGCCGTTTGGCTGTTCGTGTGACTGGTCTTGCAGACAAACAGTCTGATTTGACCGAAGATTTCAAGGGTCCAGCAAAGAAAATTGCCTTGGATAGTGATGGAAACTTCACCAAAGCAGCTCAAGGATTTGTCCGTGGGAAAGGCTTGACAGTTGAAGATATTGAATTCCGTGAAATCAAGGGTGAAGAATATGTCTATGTTACCAAGGAAGAAGTGGGGCAACCAGTTGAAGCCATTGTTCCAGGTGTAGTAGACGTCTTGAAGTCACTGACTTTCCCTGTCAGCATGCACTGGGCTAACAACACTTTTGAATACATCCGCCCTGTACACACTTTAACTGTTCTTTTAGATGAAGAAGAGTTTGACTTGGATTTTCTTGATATTAAGGGAGGTCGTGTAAGTCGTGGCCATCGTTTCTTAGGACAAGAAACTAAGATTCAGTCAGCTTTGAGTTATGAAGAAGATCTTCGTAAGCAGTTTGTAATCGCGGATCCTCGTGAACGTGAGCAAATGATTGTTGACCAAATCAAGGCAATCGAGGCTGAACATGGTGTACGTATCGAAATTGATGCTGATTTGCTCAATGAAGTCTTGAACTTGGTTGAATACCCAACTGCCTTTATGGGAAGTTTTGATGCCAAATACCTTGAAGTGCCTGAAGAAGTCTTGGTAACTTCGATGAAAGAGCACCAACGTTACTTTGTTGTTCGTGATCAAGACGGTAAACTCTTACCAAACTTCATTTCAGTCCGTAACGGAAACGCAGAGCATTTGGAAAATGTTATCAAGGGTAATGAAAAAGTCTTAGTTGCTCGTTTGGAAGACGGTGAATTCTTCTGGCGTGAAGACCAAAAATTGGTCATTTCTGACCTTGTCGAAAAATTGAACCATGTGACCTTCCACGAAAAGATTGGTTCTCTTCGTGAACACATGATTCGTACAGGGCAGATTGCCATTCTCTTGGCAGAAAAGGCTGGTTTGTCAGTGGATGAAACGGTTGACCTAGCGCGTGCAGCAGCCATTTACAAGTTTGACTTGTTGACGGGTATGGTTGGTGAGTTTGATGAGCTCCAAGGTATTATGGGTGAAAAATATGCCCTTCTTGCTGGAGAAACTCCAGCGGTGGCAGCTGCTATTCGTGAACACTACATGCCGACATCAGCCGAAGGAGAACTTCCAGAGAGCAAGGTTGGAGCCATTCTAGCCATTGCAGACAAATTGGATACAATTTTGAGTTTCTTCTCAGTAGGCTTGATTCCTTCAGGTTCTAATGACCCTTATGCTCTTCGTCGTGCGACGCAAGGTGTGGTTCGTATCTTGGATGCTTTTGGTTGGCACATTGCTATGGATGAGTTGATTGATAGCCATTACAGTTTGAAATTTGACAGCTTGACTTATGAAAATAAAGCCGAGGTTATGGACTTTATCAAGGCTCGTGTTGATAAGATGATGGGTTCTACTCCAAAAGATATCAAGGAAGCAGTCCTTGCAAGTTCAAACTTTATTGTGGCAGATATGCTAGAAGCAGCAAGTGCTCTTGTCGAAGCAAGCAAGAAAGAAGATTTCAAATCGTCTGTCGAATCCCTATCACGTGCTTTCAACTTGGCTAAGAAGGCAGAAGGTTCTGACACGGTCGATCCTGCTCTCTTTGAGAATGAAGAAGAGAAAGCCTTGGCGGAAGCAGTAGAATCACTCGTTTTGTCAGGGACTGCAAGTCAACAATTAGAGCAACTCTTTGCGCTTAGCCCAGTTATTGATGCTTTCTTTGAAAATACTATGGTAATGGCTGAAGACCAGGCTGTCCGACAAAATCGCTTGGCTATCTTGTCGCAATTAACCAAGAAAGCAGCTAAGCTCGCACGTTTTAACCAAATCAATACTAAATAAACTCAGTCAAACGGACTGTATCTTATCACAAAGGAGAAGAAATGGATCCGAAAAAAATCGCTCGTATCAACGAGCTTGCCAAAAAGAAAAAAACAGAAGGCTTAACTTCTGCTGAAAAAGTGGAACAAGCTAAACTTCGTGAGGAGTACATCGAAGGCTATCGTCGTTCTGTTCGTCACCACATTGAAGGAATTAAAATTGTGGATGAGGAAGGAAATGACGTCACACCAGAAAAACTACGTCAGGTACAACGTGAAAAAGGTTTGCATGGCCGTAGTTTAGATGATCCAAATTCATAAAATTCAAGGGTTTTGTAGATGATATACAAAACCCTTTTTTGATAACAACAAAAAAGAAGGAGCCAAATGGCTCCTTTTGTTCTCTTAGTTGCTTGCGCCAGATGTAGCGTCAGCGTCACCACCGTGGCCTCCAGCATCACCTGAATCAGAAGCGCCAGAAGTAGCATCGGCGTCTCCATGACCTCCAGCTGCAGGAGCAAATGGTCCGCTACCACCTACCAAACGTTGCCCAGTCTCTTTTAGGTACCAGTCAAGCCATGGTTGGAAGTTAAAGACGATTTCATTGATACCAGCGTATGATCCATCAGGATAGTACATTGCTTGGTAGTTGTGGGTGTTGATGACACCTGCAGGAGAACCTGGAACAATCGTACGAACGTATTCTTGGTTTCCGTTGCGAAGTGTTCCGATAACCCACTCTACGTTCTTCATACGTGCTGGTGGGAGGGATCCATGAACAGTCGACATACGGCTACCTGATTGAGGTGGTACACGTTTAGCGAACATGGTGTCTGGATCTTGGTGAGCGTTGTTGTAGTAGAGGAATTGGTTGTTGTCGTCAGCGTATGTCAATTCAAATGGCATAGCTTTCAAGAACATATCAATTTGATTAACTGTCAAGATACCGTGGTCCAATTTGACATAGGTATCACCAGAAACAGCTCCAGTGATTGCTGCAACTTTTTCTACCCATTCTGGATCGTCAGGATCAACTTCCGTAATGGTTGTAGCAATTGGTTTTCCACAATCCAAGTCTTCTGGTTCGATTGGTTTTGGTTTTTTCAATTTCGAAACGACTCCTACGTATTTTACAAAGTTATCTAAGCAAGTTTCAAGGAATTTAACAGTTCCTTCGTTGGTGATGTTTCCATTGTTATCAAAAGCTTCTTTGGCTTTACCAAGAAGGAATTCGTTACCTGGAAGCGTGTAGGCATTAACACCTGGAGCATCAAGGATTTTACGAAGGTGAACTTGGGCACGTGATGTTCCTTGGTCATAGTATGATGCTCCCACAATCATAACAGGTTTGTTTTCAAATGGATGAACTTCGTATGAAAGCCATTCGAGTACAGATTTGAGTGAAGCTGAGATAGTGTGGTTGTGCTCAGGAGTAGCGATAATGACACCATCAGCACGTGTAATCTTGTTATACAAGAAACGCAATTGGAAGCTTTCGTCCCATTTTTCGTCTTGGTTAAACATTGGAACTTCGTCAATTTCAAGAACTTCTAATTCAAATTTGAATTTGAAATTGCGACGAATAAATTCCAAGAGTTTGCGGTTATATGATTGATCGTAGTTTGATCCAACAAGTCCAACAAATTTCATTCTTTCGGTCTCCTATCTTACAAATTTTCCCAGTCAAATTCTTCAGCATCTTTGCGAAGCAATTCTTGTGCATTGCGCAATTTTTCAGTAATTTTCACAAAGATACGGAAGTCATCAAAGATGGCATCCAATTTCTTGATGACGTCAAGGTCAACCAAGTCGCCACTTGGGTTAAATGCTTGAAGAGAGTGTGAAAGCAAGAATTCATCTGGTAGAACATTTGCCTTGATTTCAGGAGCATTCAAGATTTGACGAAGTTGCAATTGGGCACGAGATGAACCAAGTGTACCATAGGAAGCACCAGTGATCATGATTGGTTTGTTCAAAAGTGGGTAGATACCGTAAGATAGCCAAGCAAGAGCACTCATCAAAACTGCAGGGATAGAGTGGTCGTACTCAGGAGTACCGATAATCACACCATCAGCTTCTTCAATTTTAGCTGCAATCTCAAGAATTTCAGCTGGAAGTTGCTTATCTGCTGGTTTGTTGAAAACAGGGATATCCTTGATTTCAACGAGTTCAATTTCAGCTTTATCAGCAAAGTGTTTTTGCATGTATTGGAGCAATTGGCGGTTTGTAGAACGTTTAGAGTTCGTTCCAACAATGGCAATAAGTTTTAGCATGAGATTTCCTTTCTCTTTTTACATAATACAATTTTGAAGGCCTGAAGAACATGCAAGGCGTCCTTCTTTGTCGATGAGGATGGCTTCAATACCATCTATACTTTCGACTTGCCAGAGGATAGAAGCGCTTCGTTCTCCGAAAAGGCGCGTTGTCCAAATCTCACCATCAACGGATTTATCAGAGACAATCGTCAGGCTAGCGAGATCAGTTTCGACAGGGAATCCTGTCTTACTATCAAAGATATGATGATAGTCTTTTCCATCTACTGTCAGGTGGCGTTCATAGATACCTGAAGTGACAACGGATTTGTTAGAAGCAGGAATGGTTAGGAGATGATTGCCACGAGGATTTCTCGGATCTTGAATCCCAATCTGCCAGGCTTTCCCTTCTTTGGCTTGATTGTTTCCGATGGTGAGGATATTTCCTCCGAGATTGATCAGGGCAGAGGTGACACCGTGTGCTTTTAAATACTGGGCAACCTTATCTGCACTATAGCCCTTGGCTAAGCAACCTAAATCAAGCTTCATTCCTTTCTTCTCTAAAAAGACAGTAGAGCTAGTCGGATCCAACTTGATAAAATGCGGGTCAACTAGAGATAAGACAGCTTCGATTTCTTTAGAGTCTGGAAGCCGTGCATCTGCAAATCCGATTCGCCAGGTTTGAATCAAGGGGCCAATGCTGATATTGAGATGGCTAGATGGAGCTAGGCTATGCTCTAACCCAAGAGCAATCAGTTCAAATAAGTCAGGATGAACCTTAACAGGTGCGATTCCAGCCTGGTAGTTGATTTCCATCAGTTCGGATTCTTGACTATTGGCGTTGAAGCGGTATTCGAGCTCCTTGAGCAAATCAAAGGCTCCTTGAAGTAGGCAATCAGCCTGTTCATCTACTAATGAAATCGTGATAGTTGTTCCCATTAGCTGTTCCGAACGTGAATGAAGAGGCAAGCTACCAGCTCCTTTCTCTTTATAGGAAATCATTTAATATAAGGTCGTTAAAGAAAAATTAAACCCCTTACATTTTCTTTCCATGTATCTAGCATATCATAAAGTCAGCGTTTTCACAAATGAATTTTGACAAAAAGTCAAGAAATATGCTCAAAATTAATATGAAAACGATAGAAAAATTAGATTCATCAATGTTAAGTGTATTTTTTTCTGAAAAAAAGAGAATTCTGAGCAAATATCTTGTAAACGCTAACAGTAAATGATATACTAGGAAGGTAAATCAAAAATTAAAGGTAGGAATTTTTCTATGAGTAAAATCGTTGTAGTTGGTGCTAACCACGCTGGTACAGCTTGTATTAATACGATGTTGGACAACTTTGGTCATGAGAATGAAATCGTAGTATTTGACCAAAACTCAAATATTTCATTCCTTGGTTGTGGAATGGCGCTTTGGATCGGGGAACAAATTGATGGCCCAGAAGGTCTCTTCTACTCTGATAAAGAAAAATTGGAAGCAAAAGGTGCTAAAGTTTACATGAACTCACCAGTTCTTTCAATTGACTACGATAACAAAGTTGTTACTGCAGAAGTTGAAGGTAAAGAACACAAAGAGTCATATGACAAATTGATCTTTGCAACTGGTTCAACTCCAATCTTGCCTCCAATCGAAGGTGTTGAAATCGTTAAGGGCAACCGCGAATTCAAAGCAACTCTTGAAAATGTACAATTTGTTAAATTGTACCAAAACGCTGAAGAAGTTATTGAAAAACTTGAAGACAAGAGCAAACACCTTGAGCGCATTGCCGTTGTTGGTGGTGGTTACATCGGTGTAGAACTTGCCGAAGCTTTCGAGCGTCTTGGAAAAGAAGTGGTGCTTGTCGATATCGTAGACACAGTCTTGAACGGCTACTATGATAAAGATTTCACACAAATGATGGCGAAGAACTTGGAAGACCACAGCATCCGCTTGGCTCTTGGTCAAACAGTTAAAGCCATCCAAGGTGATGGTAAAGTTGAACGCTTGGTAACAGACAAAGAAACATTTGATGTAGATATGGTGGTTCTTGCTGTTGGCTTCCGTCCAAACACAGCTCTTGCTGACGGTAAGATTGAACTCTTCCGTAACGGTGCTTTCCTTGTAGATAAGAAACAAGAAACATCTATCCCAGGTGTATACGCTGTTGGTGACTGTGCAACTGTTTATGACAATGCACGTAAAGATACAAGCTACATCGCTCTTGCGTCTAACGCTGTACGTACTGGTATCGTTGGTGCTTATAACGCTTGTGGACATGAATTGGAAGGAATCGGAGTTCAAGGATCAAACGGTATCTCTATCTACGGTCTTCACATGGTTTCGACTGGTTTGACTCTTGAAAAAGCCAAAGCTGCAGGCTATAATGCAACTGAAACTGGCTTTAACGATCTTCAAAAACCAGAATTTATCAAACATGACAACCACGAAGTTGCCATCAAGATTGTCTTTGACAAAGACAGCCGCGAAATCCTTGGTGCACAAATGGTTTCACATGATTCTGCTATCAGTATGGGAATCCACATGTTCTCACTTGCTATCCAAGAGCATGTAACAATCGATAAATTGGCCTTGACAGACCTATTCTTCTTGCCACATTTCAACAAACCATACAACTACATTACAATGGCTGCACTTACAGCTGAAAAATAAAAATTGACGAGCTATCTGGCCTTAGGTTAAGGTCAGATAGTTTTTTAGTTATACTCTTCGAAAATCAAATTCAAACCACGTCAGCTTCGCCTTACCGTACTCAAGTACAGCCTGCGGCTAGCTTCCTAGTTTGCTCTTTGATTTTCATTAAGTATCAATCTGTACCCATACAATTATCCTTTTTCTATCTTGTACTTCATTCTAATCTGGCTTAAAATGAAATGGTAGCTACCAATACAAATGATGAGGATTAAGAAATGACTGAAAATCGTTATGAACTAAATAAAAACTTGGCGCAGATGCTCAAAGGTGGGGTTATCATGGACGTTCAGAACCCTGAACAGGCTCGTATCGCAGAGGCTGCTGGTGCGGCAGCTGTAATGGCCTTGGAGCGGATTCCAGCTGATATTCGTGCAGCCGGTGGGGTTTCCCGCATGAGCGATCCAAAGATGATTAAGGAAATCCAAGAAGCGGTCAGCATTCCAGTGATGGCCAAGGTCAGAATCGGGCATTTTGTTGAAGCCCAGATTTTAGAAGCTATTGAGATTGACTATATCGATGAGAGTGAAGTGCTGTCTCCAGCTGACGACCGTTTCCATGTGGATAAGAAGGAATTCCAAGTTCCTTTTGTCTGTGGAGCTAAGGACTTGGGTGAAGCCTTGCGTCGTATCGCTGAGGGTGCTTCCATGATTCGGACAAAAGGAGAACCCGGTACAGGAGACATCGTTCAAGCCGTTCGTCATATGCGCATGATGAATCAAGAAATACGCCGTATTCAAAATCTACGCGAAGATGAACTCTATGTGGCTGCCAAGGACTTGCAAGTCCCTGTTGAATTAGTCCAATACGTTCATGAACATGGAAAATTGCCAGTTGTAAACTTTGCAGCTGGAGGTGTTGCAACACCAGCAGATGCTGCGCTGATGATGCAATTGGGGGCAGAGGGTGTCTTTGTCGGTTCAGGTATTTTCAAGTCAGGCGATCCTGTTAAACGAGCAAGTGCTATTGTTAAAGCCGTAACCAACTACCAAAATCCTCAAATTTTGGCTCAAATCTCTGAAGACCTAGGGGAAGCCATGGTTGGTATCAATGAGAATGAAATTCAAATTCTCATGGCAGAGCGAGGAAAATAGATGAAAATCGGAATATTAGCCTTGCAGGGAGCCTTTGAAGAGCATGCAAAAGTGCTAGATAAACTAGGAGTCTCTAGTATCCAAATCAGAAATTTAGATGATTATCAACAACATCAGAGTGACTTGGTGGGTTTGATATTACCTGGCGGTGAGTCTACAACCATGGGCAAGCTCTTGCGCGACCAGAACATGCTGCTTCCCATCCGAGAAGCCATTCTATCTGGATTACCCGTTTTTGGGACTTGTGCGGGTTTGATTTTGCTGGCTAAGGAAATTGCTTCTCAGGAAGAAAGTCATCTTGGAATCATGGATATAGTGGTTGAGCGCAATGCTTATGGGCGTCAACTAGGAAGTTTCTATACAGAAGCAGAATGTAAGGGAGTTGGCAAGATTCCCATGACCTTTATCCGTGGACCGATTATCAGTAGTGTTGGAGAGGGTGTAGAAATTCTAGCAACAGTAGACGAACAAATCGTTGCAGCTCAAGAACAGAATATGCTGGTAACCTCTTTTCATCCAGAATTGACAGATGATGCTCGCTTGCACCAGTATTTTATTAATATGTGTAAAGAAAAAAGTTGAGAAAAGATTCTCAACTTTTTTACATGTAATAAACAATCGCGATATATTGGAGTGCAGATGCTGCTAGGATAAAGAGATGCCAAATCATGTGGAAATAAGGTTTTTTCTTAGCGTAAAATCCAGCTCCAACTGTATAGCAGAGTCCGCCAGTTACCATAAGACTCCAGAAAATTGGCGTTGTTTGACTGATAATGGCAGGAATGATAGCTAGAACCAACCAGCCCATGATCAGGTAAAGGGCAAGGCTGAATTTTTCATTGACCTTTTTAGCAAAGATTTTATAGAGGATGCCAAAGATGGTCGTTCCCCACTGAATGGCAATAATCAGATAGCCAAACCAGTTATTCATCAAAGTCAATACGACCGGCGTATAAGAGCCTGCGATAGCCACATAAATCATAGAATGGTCGATGATTCGCAAGACGTATTTGTGGGTCGAACCATAGGCCATAGAGTGGTAAATGGTTGACGAGAGAAACATGAGAAATAGACTGATAACAAAGATAGAAACCCCAAAAGATGATAAAAATCCATGTGCTTCATAACTATAGGTGGATGAAATAGGGAGTAGGATGAGCATGATAACGGCACCCACAGCATGGGTCACGCTATTAGCAATTTCCTCTCCAAAACTGAGCTTTTTACTGAGTTTTAGACTGGTATTCATTGGATTTCCTCCTCTTCTTTGATAAGGATTAAGTCTAGAGTTTGATGATAGAGTTTAACCGTTTGACAGCTAGTTTGGATAATCGGATTTTCTGGATCGATCCCATCGTTCATGTAGTCCACAAAAGCATCGTAGAGCTGGTCTGAGCTCGCTTGAGTTTGCAGAGTATTGAGGGTCTGAGCGATTTCTTGGATCGAAAAGACAGACTTGAGAGTGGTGATGGCAATCAAACGGGCAATCTGTCTGCGTTGGTATTTTTTCTTGTCTGGCTTTGTCAGGTAACCATGTTTGACATAGTTATTGACCATGGATGCTGTTAGTCCCTTGTCTTTATCTGGAGAGATAGGGGCACAGACTTGATTGACATAAAGCAAAACCTGATCCAGATAGAGGTCAATATTTGGAATGTCTTCCCATTTTGGGTAGGAAAAGTTAGAATTCATTTCCAACTCCTTTTTATCTAGTTTTGATAACTAGATTATAAAATAATAAAAAACAAAAGTCAAGTTTCAACTGCTTGTAGAAAGCTTTAAATTATGCTATGATGAGAGAAAATAATTAGAAATGAGGGGAAAAGATGGAGATTCGTTTAGCTTTTCCAAACGAAGTAGATGCGATTATGCAGGTGATGGAGGATGCTAAAAAGTGCTTAGCCAAGTCCGGTAGTGACCAGTGGCAAAATGGCTATCCAAATGCCGACATCATTATCGATGATATCATCTCAGGTCAAGCTTATGTGGCCTTGGAAGAAGGAGAACTGCTAGCTTATGCTGCTGTGACCAAGAGCCCAGAGGAAGCCTATGAAGCCATTTATGAAGGGAGTTGGCAGGGGGGAGAATCAGAATATCTGGTCTTTCACCGTATCGCTGTGGCAGCAGATGTCCAAGGACAAGGTGTTGCTCAGACTTTCCTAGAAGGCTTGATTGAAGGTTTTGATTATCTAGATTTTCGTTCAGATACGCATGCAGAAAACAAGGTTATGCAGCATATCTTTGAAAAGCTAGGCTTCCAAAAGGTTGGTAAGGTTCCAGTTGATGGGGAACGTTTGGCCTATCAGAAATTAAAAAAATGAAGCAGAAAAAGTACGCAAAAATGCTCTACCCGTCGCCAATTGGAACCTTATCCTTAGTTGCTGACGAGCAATATCTGTATGGAATTTGGGTACAGGACCAAACCCATTTTGAGAGGGGATTAGGGGATGAAACGATAGAAGAAGTTGCTAGCCATCCTGTATTAGAGCAAGTTATTTCCTATTTAGATACCTATTTCGAAGGCAGTGTTCAGGACCTATCAGACTTACCTTTGGCTCCTATTGGAACGGATTTTGAAAAGCGAGTCTGGACTTATTTACAGGCCATTCCTTATGGTCAGACAGTAACTTACGGACAAATAGCGCAAGACCTGCAAGTGGCTTCTGCTCAAGCGATTGGCGGAGCAGTGGGGCGTAATCCTTGGTCCATACTCGTACCCTGCCATCGTGTGCTGGGATCAGGCAATCGTCTGACAGGCTATGCATCTGGAGTCGAAAAGAAAGCCTGGCTCTTGCAACATGAAGGTGCAGCATTTCAAGAAAATAAAAAATAGAAAGAAAAGAAGATGTTAGAATTTATCGAATATCCAAAATGTTCAACTTGTAAGAAAGCAAAAAATGAATTGGATAAACTTGGACTGGAATACCAAGATGTCCACATCGTAGAAGAAACACCAAGTGAAGACGTGATTTTGAACTGGTTGGAAACTTCCGGTTTTGAAGTGAAACAATTTTTCAATACCAGCGGGATTAAATACCGCGAACTGGGCCTAAAAGATAAGGTGGGAAGTTTGTCAAAACAAGAAGCAGCCAAGCTTCTAGCGAGTGATGGTATGTTATTGAAACGTCCAATTTTGGTGGAGAATGGTGCTGTTAAACAAATTGGCTATAGAAAAACCTATGAGGACTTAGGTTTGAGATAGTTTTTATTTATCTCCTTGATAGGTAAAATATATAGCCTCCCTGTTTTAAAGTGTGATAAACTAGAAGATAGACAAAGTCTGAGCAGCCCGTAGCAAATAATTTGCTTGCGAGCAGAAGTATGATAGAATGAATCATTATCAGGAGAGGATGTTTTTATGACTGTTACAACATTTTTAGCATCAGATTGGTACCAAAGTTTGATGCAACTCATTCCGGATGGTAAGCTCTTTAGTTTGCGTTCGGTCTTTGATGGAATTCCAAGGATTGTCCAACAACTGCCTACAACCTTGATGTTGACGCTTGGAGGTGCACTCTTTGGTTTGCTACTTGCCTTGATTTTTGCCATTGTTAAGATCAATCGTGTTAGGATTTTATATCCCTTGCAAGCCTTTTTCGTCAGCTTCTTAAAAGGTACCCCAATCCTAGTTCAACTTATGTTGACCTACTACGGAATTCCTTTGGCACTGAAAGCTATCAACCAACAATGGGGAACTGGTCTCAATATCAATGCGATTCCAGCAGCGCTTTTTGCGATTGTGGCCTTTGCTTTTAATGAGGCGGCTTATGCAAGTGAAACGATTCGTGCGGCCATCCTTTCTGTTAATCCCGGTGAAATTGAGGCGGCACGCAGTTTGGGTATGACGCGAGCTCAAGTTTATCGTCGCGTGATTATTCCAAATGCGGCCGTTGTGGCGACTCCAACCTTGATTAATTCCCTCATCGGTTTGACCAAGGGGACTTCTCTAGCCTTTAGCGCAGGTGTTGTGGAGGTCTTTGCCCAAGCTCAGATTTTAGGTGGAGCTGATTATCGCTATTTTGAGCGCTTTATCTCTGTTGCCCTTGTTTATTGGGTGGTCAATATTGGAATTGAAAGCCTCGGCCGTTTCATCGAGAGAAAAATGGCTATCTCAACGCCGGATACAGTGTCTACAGATGTGAAAGGAGACCTTCGTTAATGATTAAGATTTCGAATTTAAGCAAATCCTTTTCAGGACAGACAGTCTTGGATCATCTGAACTTGGAAATCCAAAAAGGTGAGGTAGTGGCTTTGATTGGTTCATCTGGAGCTGGGAAATCAACCTTTCTTCGTAGTTTGAACTACCTTGAAACTCCAGATAGTGGAACGATTCAGATTGACAATTTTAAAGTTGATTTTTCTCAGATTAGCCAAGAAGAAATCCTAACCCTTCGTCGCAAGTTGTCCATGGTTTTCCAACAGTTTAATTTGTTTGAACGCCGAACTGCTCTTGACAATGTCAAGGAAGGTTTGGTTGTCGTTAAAAAATTATCGGACGAGGAAGCAACAAAAATCGCTAAGGAAGAGTTGGCCAAGGTTGGTCTTTCTGACCGTGAAAACCATTATCCTCGCCACTTATCAGGTGGACAGAAGCAACGGGTTGCCCTCGCGCGTGCGCTTGCTATGAAACCAGATGTCTTGCTCTTGGACGAACCAACGTCGGCACTGGACCCAGAGTTGGTCGGTGAAGTAGAAAAGTCTATTGCAGACGCTGCCAAGTCAGGTCAGACCATGATTTTGGTCAGTCACGATATGTCTTTTGTAGCCCAAGTGGCAGACAAGGTTCTATTCCTAGATAAAGGGAAAATCATCGAGTCTGGTACACCGGATGAAATCATCAATCATCCGAAAGAAGAACGAACAAAAGAATTCTTCGCTAGTTACAAACGGACTTATATTTGATATAATAGAAAAAAGGAAAACTCAGTTAGTTGGACTAGCTGAGTTTACTCTTTAAAAAAGATAGAAACGAGAGAGATCATGCTACTGCATCTATTTTCTTTGTATTTCGAGAGTTTGATCTTAACGGCCATCCTTGTCGTGATTTTTCTGGGGATTTGGATTGGGTTGAGAGCCATGTCTGGTGTGGACAAGACAGCCAAAGCTCGCCAAGCTCATCTCTATGATATGATTATGATTGGAGTTTTGGTCGTTCCGGTGTTATCCTTTGCCGTCATGAGTTTGCTCTTGGTTTTCAAGGCATAATCCTTGCGTGACTAGCAAGAATGAGTTAGAATAAAGATAGTTACAACAAGAAAGAAGGAATTGAAATGTACGATACGATTATTGTCGGTGCTGGACCTGCGGGAATGACCGCTGCCTTATATGCTGCTCGAAGCAATCTGAAAGTGGCTTTGATTGAAGGTGGTCTGCCAGGCGGGCAAATGAATAACACATCTGATATTGAAAACTATCCAGGTTATGCTAATATCAGTGGACCTGAATTGGCTGAAAAGATGTTTGAACCACTTGAAAACCTTGGAGTGGAGCATCTTTATGGTTACGTTGAAAATATTGAAGACCAGGGTGACTTTAAGAAGGTAATCACTGATGATCAAGTTTACGAAACCCGTACTGTCATTGTAGCAACTGGTTCTAAACACCGTCTTTTGGGAGTTCCCGGAGAAGAAGAACTGAACAGTCGAGGTGTTTCTTACTGTGCGGTCTGTGATGGAGCTTTCTTCCGTGATCAAGACTTGCTCGTAGTTGGTGGTGGAGATTCAGCGGTAGAAGAAGCCCTCTTCTTGACACGCTTTGCCAAGACTGTCACTATTGTTCACCGTCGCGATGAACTTCGTGCCCAAAAGGTTTTGCAAGACCGTGCCTTTGCAAATGAAAAAGTCAACTTTATCTGGGACTCTGTAGTTAAGGAAATTAAAGGTGAAAATCGAGTAGAATCTGTCGTATTTGAAAATGTGAAAACAGGTCAAGTAACAGAGCAAGCCTTCGGAGGTGTCTTTATCTATGTCGGTTTGGATCCTGTTAGCGATTTTGTTAAAGAATTGAACATTCAAGACCAGGCAGGCTGGATCCTAACAGACAATAACATGAAAACTAGCGTTGATGGTATATTTGCGGTTGGAGATGTTCGCCAAAAAGATCTTCGCCAAGTAACAACAGCAGTTGGAGATGGGGCTATCGCTGGTCAAGAAGCCTATAAATTTATCACAGAACATAGTTAAGCAAAAAGTTTCCAATCACTTGATTGGAAACTTTTTTATAGTCTGTTTCGGAAAACTTCGTACATGAGAATGGCTGCTGCAACACTGGCATTGAGGCTTTGAACATGACCGTTCATCGGAATGGTTATCATTTCATCAACCTGTTTTTTGATGTTGCTGGAGATGCCTTTTCCTTCATTTCCGATGATGAGGGCAATTTTCCCTTTTGTATTCCACTTGTGGCAAGGAGTACCGTTCATATCCGTTCCAAAGGTCCAGAAGCCTTCAGCCTTGAGTTTGTCTAGGGTTTGACTGAGGTTGGTCACTCGCGCAATCGGTACATGCTCAATAGCACCTGTGGCCGTTTTGGCAACGACAGGAGTCACTCCGACAGCACGGTGCTTGGGAATGATGACACCTGAAACATTGGTCGCATCAGCAGTCCTTAAGATAGAGCCTAAGTTGTGAGGGTCAGTTAGACCATCCAGAATCAACAGAAGTGGATTTTCTTCTTGTCGTGTTTTGACAAGGATGTGATCCAGCTCGCTATAGGCAAATTCGGACACTCGTAGAACAAAACCTTGGTGGACAGCGCCTTCGGTCATTTCAGACAGGGATTTTTTTGAGATCCAAGAGATGGAGACCTTTTTCTCAGCAGCCAGTTCCTTGACTTTCTCAACATTCTTACCTCGGAGATCATCTTGGAGGTAGAGTTTATTTCCAGTGTTTGCAAGGAGGGCTTCTGTAACGGCGTGGACGCCATAGACAATATCATTTGTTTTCATGCCTCTATTATAACACAAAACCCCGTCTTGCAACGGGATTTTCTTTATTCCAGAATCAGTAAACCATCTTTAACAGCAAATGGATCTTTTTCATTGATACGATCGTAAAACATGATTCCGTTTAGATGATCAATTTCATGTTGGACAACGATAGAGTTGTAACCTTTGAGCTTGATACGGTGTTTTTCGCCGTCCTTGTCAAAGTAATCAACAGTGACGCGGGCATGGCGAATAACATAGCCAGGTACGTTTCGGTCAACAGAAAGGCAACCTTCTCCTTCGCCAAGAGCAGCATCTTGAACAGAGTGAGATACGATTTTTGGATTGTACATAACAGCTTGCAAGTCGTAGGCTTCCTGTGGAGTTTCACCTTCTTCCACAATATTGGGAACTAAAACAGCGATAATGCGTTTTGAGATATCCAGCTGGGGAGCGGCCAATCCAACTCCACCGCGGAGCCCCATCTTTTCAGCCATAACAGGATCTTGAGAATGTTTGAGGAATTGCATCATCTTTTCGCCAAGGATGATTTCCTGGTCAGACAGTGGGAAAGTGACTTCCTCAGCAACTGCGCGAAGAGTTGGATTCCCCTCGCGGATAATATCGTTCATATCAATTAAGTGAGCAGCTTTTGTAATACGTTCTATTGCAGACATTTTCTCTCCTTTCATTACCTCTACATGATAACACAAAATAGGCGAGAAAGAAAGTCGCAGAAGTTCCTAAAAAATAATATAATAAACGGTATTCCTCTTTTGTCTGTGGTATAATAAAAGAAAAGACTTGCACCAAAAAGCAAGGGGGGAATAAAGATGGAAAAGCGACAAGATAGACGGTCTCAGGACTCTCTTTATGGGGTGTGGAGAACTAGTGTGGATTTCTTTCGGAATTATAAATCCTGGACCAATGCCCAGTTTATTATTGTGTTATTGCTTGCAGTTGCCTTATCCATGGGGGGAAACTTATTAGTTCGAGCAGTACAAGGTAGTAAGGGAACGAGTCCTAGTAATCAAACTCTTGATTCTGCAAGTACTTCCAGTCAATCCAAGGAAAATCAGTCTGGTGAAACGACGGCACGTATCATGGCAAATGGTGACCTTCTCTACCATATCCCCATCTACCGAACAGCTCTTAAAGAAGATGGAACCTATGATTTCCATGAAAATTTTGAGTATGTAAAACCTTGGCTCAAGCAAGCTGATTTAGTAATTGGTGACTTTGAAGGAACGGTGAACAAGGACCACTATTTGGCAGGTTATCCTCTCTTTAATGCACCAGGGGAAGTCATGGATGCAATCAAGGATGCAGGCTACCAAGTTCTAGACTTGGCTCATAATCACATTTTGGATTCTCAAATTGAGGGAGTGGTTTCAACAGCTCAAGCTATTGAAAAGGCAGGAATGACACCCATCGGAGTCTACACACATGAATCCCGTGACCAAGCCCCTATAGTCATCAAGGAAGTCAATGGTATCAAGGTAGCTCTCCTGGCCTATTCCTACGGTTTTAATGGCATTGAGCAGTATATCTCTCAAGAGGACTATAATCGCTATCTTTCTGATCTGAATGAAGATAAGATGAAGGCAGAAATCGAGCGTGCTGAGAAGGAAGCAGATATTACTGTTATTATGCCTCAGATGGGAATTGAGTACCAGCTAGAACCAACGGAAGAACAGAAAACACTGTACCATAAGATGATTGACTGGGGAGCCGATATTATCTTTGGAGGGCACCCTCACGTCGTTGAACCTGCTGAAACAGTTGAAAAAGATGGTGACAAAAAACTGATCATCTACTCCATGGGGAATTTCCTCTCAAATCAACGCATTGAAACCATGCAAGATGAGGAAAATGCCAAGTGGACGGAGCGCGGTGTTCTCATGGATGTAACCATTAAGAAAAAAGATGGCAAGACTAGGATTGAAACGGCAAAGGCACATCCGACATGGGTCAATCGAACACCCAAAGGGACTTACTCTCCAGAAGGCTATCCGCTCTTCCTCTATCAGACCTATATCCTAGAGGACTTCATCGAGGGAGGCAGTCACCGTGACAAGTTGGACGAGGCGACCAAGGAACGAATTGACACGGCCTATAAAGAAATGAATGAACATGTAGGGTTGAAGTGGTAGACGCTCACTCTAAAGGAGATATGATGACGATTAAATTAATTGCAACAGACATGGATGGAACCTTGCTAGACCCGAGAGGGCAGCTAGATCTACCCCGCTTGGAAAAGATCTTAGATCAGCTGGATCAAAGGGATATCCGTTTTGTCATTGCGACGGGGAATGAAGTTCACCGTATGAGGCAATTACTAGAACACTTGGCGAGTAGAGTAGTTCTGGTCGTTGCCAATGGGGCGCGTATTTTTGAAAACAATAAACTGATTCAAGCGCAGACCTGGGATGATGCTATGGTTGACACGGCTTTAGTTCATTTTAAAGGGAGAGAGTGCCGAGATCAGTTTGTCGTAACAGGTATGAAGGGTGGTTTTGTCAAGAAAGGGACTGTTTTTACAGACCTAGAAAAATTTATGACACCAGAGATGATTGAAAAATTTTATCAACGAATGAATTTTGTGGAAGACTTGCAAGCTGACCTCTTCGGTGGAGTGTTAAAGATGAGTATGGTTGTTGGTGAAGAACGCTCTAGTTCTGTTTTGCAGGAAATCAATGATCTCTTTAATGGTCATATAAGAGCCGTTTCTAGCGGTTATGGGTGTATTGACATCCTCCAAACTGGTATTCACAAGGCATGGGGATTGGAAGAATTACTCAAGCGCTGGAATTTGAAATCGGAACAAATCATGGCCTTTGGTGATAGTGAAAACGATGTCGAAATGTTAGAACTGGCTGGAATTGGCTATGCCATGGAAAATGCAGCTGATGAGGTCAAGGCAGTTGCGACTGCCCTAGCACCAGCTAACAGCCAGGCAGGTGTTTATCAGGTTCTAGAAAATTGGTTAGAGAAAGAGGGATAAGGTGGCAGTACAGTTATTAGAGAATTGGCTCTTAAAGGAGCAGGAAAAGATTCAAACCAAGTATCGTGAATTGAATCAAGTTTCTGTTCTAGAGCCAGATATTATCTTTATTGGTGATTCGATTGTGGAGTGTTACCCTCTTCAAGAGTTGTTTGGGGCTGCCAAGACGATTGTTAATCGTGGAATCCGAGGCTACCAGACGAGATTGTTATTAGAGAATTTGGATGCCCATCTTTATGGTGATGCTGTGGATCAAATTGTTCTCTTAATTGGTATAAATGATATTGGAAAAGATATTCCCATAAATGAAGCCTTGGATAATCTTGAACGTGTAATCCAATCGATTGCCCGAGAATATCCGCTGTCACAAATAAAGCTCCTTTCCATTTTGCCAGTCAATGAAGGAGAAGAATACAAGCAGACAGTATATATTCGTACCAATGAAAAGATCAAGGAATGGAATCAAGCCTATAAGGCTCTAGCCTCCGCCTATATGCAAGTAGATTTTCTACCAATTTATGATAGTTTGACTGATTCAGAAGGACAACTCCAATCAGCCTATACAACGGATGGCCTCCATCTAAGTGTAGCGGGTTATCAAGCCTTATCAGATGCTTTGAAAACGTATCTGTTCTAAAGAATGGGCTTGATTTTGCATTTTTTATGAAGATAGGTTATAATAGTTCTAACATCCTGGGGTCGTTACGGATTCGACAGGCATTATGAGGCATATTTTGCAACCCGTGTGGCGACGTAAACGCTCAGTTAAATATAACTGCAAAAAATAACACTTCTTACGCTCTAGCTGCCTAAAAACCAGCAGGCGTGACCCGATTTGGATTGCTCGTGTTCAATGACAGGTCTTATGATTAGCGAGATACGATCAAGCCTTGTCTAGTGGTTTGATAAGAGATTGATAGACTCGCAGTTCCTAGGTTTGAGTTATGTGTCGAGGAGCTGTTAAAATAATACATAACCTATGGTTGTAGACAAATATGTTGGCAGGTGTTTGGACGTGGGTTCGACTCCCACCGGCTCCATTATGAACAGGTATACAGTAGGTTTTTTCCAAATTGTATCCTTTGTTGTATCCTATTTATTCTAGTGTGTTAGTGGAGAATTACTCAAGAGGCTGAAGAGGACGGTTTGCTAAATCGTTAGGTCGGGTAACTGGCGCGGGGGTTCGAATCCCCCATTCTCCGTTAGATAAACCCAGTGTTTTTCTAAACAACTATCCTTGGGGGTAGTCTCCAAGAGTAAATTTTCATAATGAGGTGAAACATGAAAAAGATCAAGTTACTAAGTATCTTAGCACTTTCGACGGTTGTCTTGGGTGCATGTTCTGTATTTTCTAATCAGTCATCTGAAGCTTCTTCTGATAACAAGGAGAATACGGAACAAGTTGAGAAGAAGGATGAAGCAGCAGAAGTTAAAGAAAAAGTTACAAAAGATGCTGAAATTCTCCTAGACTCTGTTCTCACTAGCGACTCTGCTCGATTTAAGAAGATTTATGGCGACACTTATGAAAAATGGACTGAGGCAGTATTTGCTGTACAAACAAGTGAAAAAATCAAAGAAGAAGGTCTTTCACCTGCATCTACCTATTCAGTACAATGGCACAAAGATTTCCCTGTTGAAACTCCAGAAGAAACCATTTCAGGTTTCTTGAAGATGAGACGTAGATTATATCAAGATATCGGTTCTTACACTGTTAAAGACGTGAAGGTTGATGAATCAGGAAATACAGCGACTGTTACTTTCAATTCTAAGAAGTTACACTCTAAAGGATTGGCTTCATCTACAAGGGAAGTTCTCACTACTCTTATTGGAGGTGTTGATAACCTAGGTAAATACAATCAAGCTGGTTCAAACGTTGACATCAAGCGTTACCAAACATTGGTTTCTTACTGGATTTTTGAGCATCTATTCAAGAAAGATTTCTCAACCTACAGTGACGTTGACCCTAACTTAGCTCATACACCTTTCACTACTGGTGATTTTGATACTGAAATCAAATTAACAAAGGATAAGGATGGAAACTGGCTGATTTCTCAAGAAGATTACCGTACTTTGGCGACAGAGTTGCTTGATGATACAGAAGGTTATGATAAAATTGTCCGTAAAAACTCAACTAAGTCTAATGATAAATCAACAGACAAGTCTTCAGATAAATCTTCAAACAAATCCACTGATAAATCAACAGACAAATCTTCAGATAAAAAAGATAAAAGCAATATCTAATCACAAGATTTAGAAGAAAAACAAGTAGTCTTAATAAACTACTTGTTTTTTTATGAAATCAAAGTGATTCTAGGATAGGGCAGGATACAGAAAAATGTGGTGTGATAGTTAGAGTAACTCAGCCTTTCATTTCTAGATATTGTTCTTAGAACGATAAAAAACTGCATTGAGGTGCAGTTTTTCTTTTTTCTACGGAAGACATGGGATTCGAACCCACGCACGCTGTTACACGCCTACCGCGTTTCCAACACGGCCTCTTAAGCCTCTTGAGTAATCTTCCAATACTTACTCAAATAGTCTACCATAAAGCCACTTATCTTGCAATAAAAATTTTGGAAATAAGAAAAATGACAGAATTTGAAAGAAAGTGACAAAAAATGCTTGACTTTGGTGGAGAATGTGCTAGAATGAATAGTGTAAACGATAACAGGAGGTGGTTTGGTGTTAAAAACTGAGCGGAAGCAACTGATTTTAGAGGAGTTAAATCAACATCATGTAGTTTCCCTAGAAAAATTGGTTAGTCTATTAGAAACATCAGAATCGACAGTACGAAGAGATTTGGACGAATTGGAGGCGGAAAACAAGCTTCGCCGTGTGCATGGTGGAGCAGAACTACCTCACTCCTTGCAGGAGGAAGAAACCATCCAAGAAAAATCTGTCAAAAACCTTCAAGAGAAGAAGCTGCTGGCTCAAAAAGCAGCATCTCTTATTAAGGAAAAAGATGTCATCTTTATTGATGCTGGAACGACAACTGCTTTTTTAATCAAGGAATTGGTTAATAAGAATATCACAGTTGTGACCAACTCCATTCATCATGCGGTTCAGTTGGTTGAAAAACAGATTCCAACAGTCATGGTTGGAGGAAGTGTCAAGATGGCAACAGATGCATGTATCGGTGGTGTTGCTCTTAATCAAATCAATCAATTGCACTTTGACCGTGCCTTTATCGGGATGAATGGTGTCGACGATGGTTATTATACGACTCCAGATATGGAAGAGGGAGCTGTGAAACGTGCTATTTTGGAGAATGCCAAACAAACCTATGTATTGGCCGATTCGTCTAAGATTGGTCAAACTTGCTTTGCCAAGGTAGCACCACTTAAACGCGCTATTGTCATCACAAGTCAAGGGCATGAGCTCTTGCAGGCTATTAAGAAGAAAACGGAGGTAATAGAGGTATGATTTATACAGTCACACTCAATCCATCCATTGACTATATCGTTCGCTTGAACCAAGTTCAAGTCGGCAGTGTCAATCGTATGGACAGTGATGATAAGTTTGCTGGTGGGAAAGGAATCAATGTTAGCCGTGTTTTGAAGCGCTTGGATATTCCTAATACTGCGACTGGATTTATAGGAGGATTTACTGGTAAATTTATCACAGGTACCCTTTCAGAGGAAGAAATCGAAACTCGTTTTGTCCAAGTAGCAGAAGATACTCGCATCAATGTCAAGATTAAAGCAGACCAAGAAACAGAAATCAACGGGACTGGTCCAAATGTGGAACCGACTCAGCTAGAAGAGTTGAAAGCTATTTTGTCTAGTTTGACTGCAGAAGATACGGTGGTTTTTGCAGGTTCAAGTGCTAAAAATCTAGGTAATGTTATCTACAAAGATTTGATTGCCTTGACACGCCAGACTGGTGCGCAAGTGGTTTGTGATTTTGAAGGACAGACCTTGATTGATAGTTTAGACTACCAGCCACTTTTGGTTAAACCAAACAATCACGAGCTTGGAGCTATCTTTGGAGTGAAACTCGAAAGTTTAGATGAAATCGAGAACTATGCTCGAGAATTGTTAGCTAAAGGTGCTCAAAACGTCATTATCTCCATGGCTGGTGACGGTGCCCTTCTTGTCACATCTGAGGGAGCATACTTCGCTAAACCAATCAAGGGAACAGTCAAAAATTCAGTCGGGGCTGGTGACTCTATGGTTGCTGGGTTTACAGGTGAATTTGTCAAATCTAAAGACGCAGTAGAGGCCTTCAAATGGGGAGTAGCTTGTGGAACAGCAACTACCTTCTCGGATGACTTGGCAACAGCGGAATTTATTAAAGAAACATATGAAAAAGTTGAGGTAGAAAAACGATGAAAATTCAAGACCTATTGAGAAAAGATGTCATGTTGCTGGATTTACAGGCAACAGAAAAGACAGCTGTCATCGAAGAGATGATTAAAAGTTTGGTAGATCGCGGTTATGTGACGGATTTTGAAACCTTTAAAGAAGGGATCTTAGCGCGTGAAGCTCTCACTTCTACTGGTTTGGGTGACGGAATTGCTATGCCTCACAGCAAAAATTCTGCTGTCAAAGAAGCAACGGTTCTCTTTGCTAAGTCAAACAAGGGTGTTGACTATGAGAGCTTGGATGGGCAACCAACAGACCTCTTCTTCATGATTGCAGCTCCAGAAGGTGCCAATGATACTCACTTGGCAGCCTTGGCAGAATTGTCTCAATACTTGATGAAAGATGGTTTCGCTGACAAACTTCGTCAAGTAACATCTGCCGATCAAGTTATCGAACTATTTAACCAAGCTTCAGAAAAAGCTGAGGAGCCTGTTCAAGCACCTGCTAATGACTCTGGCGATTTTATCGTAGCTGTTACAGCTTGTACGACAGGTATTGCCCACACTTACATGGCTCAAGAAGCCCTTCAAAAAGTGGCTGCTGAAATGGGTGTTGGTATCAAGGTTGAAACCAATGGTGCTAGCGGTGTTGGGAACCAATTGACTGCGGAAGACATCCGCAAGGCTAAAGCCGTTATCATTGCTGCTGACAAGGCTGTTGAGATGGATCGTTTCGATGGGAAACCATTGATCAATCGTCCAGTTGCAGACGGTATCCGTAAGACAGAAGAGTTGATTAACTTGGCTCTTTCAGGAGATGCTGAAATCTACCGTGCTGCTAATGGAGCAAAAGCTGCAACAGCATCTAATGAAAAACAAAGCCTTGGTGGTGCCTTCTACAAACACTTGATGAGTGGTGTATCACAAATGTTGCCATTTGTTATTGGTGGTGGTATCATGATTGCCCTTGCTTTCTTGATCGACGGAGCTTTTGGTGTGCCACAGGATAGTCTTGGCAATCTCGGATCCTACCGTGAGCTAGCTTCCATGTTCATGAAAATTGGTGGAGCAGCCTTTGGCTTGATGCTTCCAGTTTTTGCAGGATACGTTGCCTACTCTATCGCTGAAAAACCAGGTTTGGTTGCTGGTTTTGTGGCTGGTGCTATTGCTAAAGAAGGTTTTGCCTTTGGTAAAATCCCTTATGCAGCAGGTGGTGAAGCAACTTCAACTCTTGCAGGTGTCTCATCTGGTTTCCTAGGTGCCCTTGTTGGTGGATTTATCGCAGGTGCTTTAGTTCTTGCCATCAAGAAATACGTTAAAGTTCCTCGTTCACTTGAAGGTGCTAAATCAATCCTTCTCTTGCCACTTCTTGGAACAATCTTGACAGGATTTGTCATGCTAGCTGTTAACATCCCGATGGCAGAAATCAACACTGCTATGAATAACTTCTTAGGCGGTCTTGGAGGAGGTTCAACTGTCCTTCTAGGTATCGTTCTTGGTGGAATGATGGCTGTCGACATGGGTGGACCAGTCAATAAAGCTGCCTATGTCTTTGGTACAGGTACGCTTGCAGCAACTGTTTCTTCAGGTGGTTCTGTAGCTATGGCGGCTGTTATGGCTGGAGGAATGGTTCCACCACTTGCTATCTTTGTTGCAACCCTTCTTTTCAAAGATAAATTTACCAAAGAAGAACGTAACTCTGGTTTGACAAACATTATCATGGGCTTGTCATTTATCACTGAGGGAGCGATTCCATTTGGTGCTGCAGACCCAGCTCGTGCGATACCAAGCTTTATCCTTGGTTCAGCAGTAACAGGAGGACTCGTTGGTCTTGCAGGTATCAAACTCATGGCACCACACGGAGGAATCTTCGTTATCGCCCTAACTTCAAATGCCCTTCTCTACCTTGCCTTTGTTTTGGTTGGTGCAATTGTAAGTGGTGTGGTTTATGGTTACCTACGCAAACCACAAGCATAAAAAGGATTAGAATAGAAAGATTGTTACCATTTGGTGCAATCTTTTTCTCTATTCGAAATGGCTGTGAAATATGGTATAATAGAAGAATGGCAAACAAGAATACTACAAAAACAAGACGAAGACCGTCTAAAGCAGAACTTGAAAGAAAACAGGCTATTCAGAGGATGTTGATTTCCTTAGGAATTGCCTTATTGTTGATTATTGCAGCCCTCAAACTCGGTGCGGCAGGTGTCACTCTTTACAATCTCATTCGACTGGTGGTTGGAAGTTTGGCCTATGTGGTCATTGGTGCCCTTCTTATTTATCTTTTTCTATTTAAATGGATACGCAAGCAAGAGGGACTTCTGTCAGGATTTCTTTGTATCTTCGCTGGATTACTCTTAATTTTTGAGGCCTATCTTGTCTGGAAATTTGGCTTGGAGAAGGCAGTTCTAAAAGGGACATTGTCTCAAGTTATGACGGACCTTACTGGCATGCGGGTGACTAGTTTTGCTGGTGGAGGCCTGCTTGGTGTTGGACTCTATATCCCCATATCCTTTCTTTTCTCCAATATCGGATCGTACTTTATTGGAGTTCTCTTGATTCTAGTTGGGGCACTCTTGGTTAGTCCCTGGTCTATTTATGATGTCGCAGCCTTTATTGGAGCTCAGTTCAGATCCTTCATGGAAAAACAGGAACAGAGAAAACAGGAACGCTTCATCAAGAGAGAAGAAGAGAAGGCTCGCCAAGAAGCTGAAGAAGCTGCCAGAATTCAGAGAGAACAAGAAGAAAAGGATGCGCTACCGCTTCCTCCTGTAGATCCTGAAACTGGAGAAATCTTATCTGAAGTACCAGACTACGATTTCCCACCAATTCCTGAGGAAGAATGGATTGAACCGGAGATTATTCTCCCTCAAACTGACTTTGACGTTTCAGATGTGGAAGAAGATTTTGAAGATGAAGAGGTGCAGGTTGATTTTTCTGCCAAGGAAGCCCTCGAATACAAGCTGCCAAGCTTGCAACTCTTTGCGCCAGATAAACCCAAAGATCAATCCAAGGAAAAGAAGATTGTTCGAGAAAATATCAAAATCCTAGAAGAAACCTTTGCCAGCTTTGGTATCAAGGTGACAGTAGAACGGGCTGAAATTGGACCATCAGTTACCAAGTATGAAGTCAAACCAGCAGTCGGTGTACGGGTTAACCGCATTTCCAATCTAGCAGACGACTTAGCGCTAGCTCTAGCAGCTAAGGATGTTCGGATAGAGGCTCCAATCCCTGGTAAATCCTTAGTCGGAATTGAGGTTCCTAACTCTGAGATTGCGACTGTTTCCTTCCGTGAACTCTGGGAACAGTCTCAGACTAAACCAGAAAATCTCCTCGAAATCCCTCTAGGTAAGGCTGTCAATGGAACTGCTCGCACCTTTGACCTTTCCAAGATGCCCCACCTACTTGTTGCAGGTTCGACGGGATCCGGAAAGTCAGTCGCAGTTAATGGTATTATCGCTAGCATTCTGATGAAAGCAAGACCCGACCAGGTCAAGTTTATGATGGTCGATCCTAAGATGGTTGAGTTATCGGTTTACAATGACATTCCTCACCTCTTGATTCCAGTTGTGACCAATCCACGCAAGGCCAGCAAGGCTCTGCAAAAGGTTGTGGATGAGATGGAAAACCGTTATGAACTCTTCGCTAAGGTTGGTGTGCGAAATATCGCTGGTTACAATGCCAAGGTCGAAGAATTCAATGCTCAGTCTGAGTATAAACAAGTACCCCTGCCTTTGATTGTTGTTATTGTGGACGAGTTGGCTGACCTTATGATGGTGGCCAGCAAGGAAGTGGAAGATGCCATCATCCGTCTCGGACAGAAGGCACGTGCTGCAGGGATTCATATGATTCTCGCAACGCAGCGCCCATCGGTTGATGTCATTTCTGGTCTCATCAAGGCCAATGTTCCATCCCGAGTGGCATTTGCAGTTTCATCGGGAACAGATTCACGAACTATCTTGGATGAGAATGGCGCTGAAAAACTGCTTGGTCGAGGAGACATGCTCTTTAAACCAATCGATGAGAATCACCCAGTTCGTCTGCAAGGATCCTTTATCTCGGATGATGATGTTGAACGTATCGTAAACTTCATCAAGGCGCAGGCTGATGCGGACTATGATGATAGCTTTGATCCAGGAGACGTCCCAGATAATGAGGGAGATTTCTCTGACGGTGAAGCTGGTGGCGATCCGCTTTTTGAGGAAGCCAAGGCTCTGGTTATCGAGACCCAGAAAGCTAGTGCTTCTATGATTCAGCGTCGTTTGTCGGTTGGATTTAACCGTGCGACCCGCCTTATGGAAGAACTTGAAATGGCAGGTGTCATAGGCCCAGCTGAAGGAACCAAACCACGAAAAGTATTGCAACAATAAAAAAAAATAGCTTCTTTCCAAATCTGGAGGGAAGCTATTTTAGTGGTTACTGGTTTGTTTTAGTTTCAGAACTTGTCGTATTTGACTGTGTTCCGTTATCGCTTGTTTCTTTATTTGTAGCAGGTGTAGAAGAGTCCTGAGTTGTTGTTTTCTGTTCTTCTTTTTTCTCCTCTTTCTTGTTGGATTGGGAAGTTTCTTCTTGCGGAGTATTTTCTTTAGTAGAAGTGTTGTCCTTGTTAGGAGTAGTATTCTCCTGAGGAGATTCCTTTTGGATTTCTTTGACGACAGTTGTTTGAGTTGTGGTCGGTTCCTTTTTGTTGTTTTTGTTATTATCCATGGCGTTCATGATAGTGATAGTAGCGGTAATCAGACCAAGGATACTACCGATGGTAGCAATCGTTTTTTGAAAGACAGTAAATCCTTTTTTAATGTGTTCAGTTTTTGATTTATTAGAAGTTCTACGATAGTTAGACATGATACTCTCCTTTGATTATGATTTATTATACCTCATTTCTTTAAAAAAATCTTAAAAAAAGAGAAACTTCCCTTTCTTGTCGCAGGTCTCTTTTCGTGATACAATAGAAGGAGTGATTTTAGAAAGCGTGAGAAAACATGATCTACTTTGATAATTCGGCGACGACCAAGCCTTACCCTGAAGCACTAGAGACCTACATGCAGGTCGCTTCGAAAATTGTAGGAAATCCGTCTAGCCTCCATCGTTTGGGCGACCAAGCAACACGAATTTTAGATGCTTCCCGGCAGCAGATTGCAGATTTAATCGGCAAGAAAAGTGATGAAATCTTCTTTACCTCTGGCGGAACAGAAGGGGATAACTGGGTCATCAAGGGTGTGGCCTTTGAAAAAGCCCAGTTTGGCAAGCACATCATCGTATCAGCTATTGAGCATCCAGCAGTCAAGGAGTCAGCCCTATGGCTGAAAAGTCAAGGTTTTGAGGTGGATATTGCCCCAGTTGATGAGAAAGGATTTGTAGATGTCAAGGCTCTAGCAAGCTTGATTCGATCTGATACGACCCTCGTTTCCATCATGGCAGTTAACAATGAAATCGGCTCTATCCAGCCTATTCAAGCTATTTCAGAACTTTTAGCTGATAAACCAACCATTTCCTTTCACGTTGATGCAGTTCAAGCACTTGCTAAAATTCCAACTGAAAAGTATCTGACGAATCGAGTGGATTTTGCCACCTTCTCGAGTCATAAGTTCCACGGTGTTAGAGGTGTCGGCTTTGTCTATATCAAGTCTGGCAAGAAGATTACACCTCTGTTGACTGGTGGTGGTCAAGAGGGAGACTATCGTTCGACAACTGAGAATGTGGCAGGGATCGCTGCAACAGCCAAGGCCCTCCGTTTGTCTATGGAAAAATTAGCTATCTTTGCTAGCAGGACAGGGCAGATGAAGGCAGTCATTCGTCAAGCCCTTCTGGATTATCCAGATATTTTTGTCTTTTCAGATGAGGAAGACTTTGCCCCTCATATCCTGACTTTTGGGATTAAGGGTGTTCGTGGAGAAGTCATCGTTCACGCCTTTGAAGACTATGATATTTTCATTTCCACAACCTCTGCTTGTTCGTCCAAGGCAGGAAAACCTGCAGGTACCTTGATTGCCATGGGAGTGGACAAGGATAAGGCCCAGTCAGCTGTGCGTCTAAGCCTAGATCTGGAAAATGATATGAGTCAGGTTGAGCAGTTCTTGACCAAGCTAAAATTAATTTACAATCAAACTAGAAAAGTAAGATAGGAGCATTTATGCAGTATTCAGAAATTATGATTCGTTACGGAGAATTGTCAACCAAGCACAAAAATCGTATGCGTTTCATCAATAAACTTCGTAATAATATTTCGGACGTTTTGTCCATCTATCCTCAAGTTAAGGTAACCGCAGATCGCGACCGTGCCCACGCTTACCTCAATGGAGCTGATTATACAGCAGTAGCAGAATCTCTCAAACAAGTCTTTGGAATTCAAAACTTTTCTCCCGTATATAAGGTTGAAAAGTCTGTAGAAGTTCTTAAATCTGCTGTCCAAGAGATTATGAAAGCTATCTACAAGGAGGGCATGACCTTTAAAATCACTAGTAAGCGAAGCGATCACAACTTCGAATTGGATAGTCGTGAACTCAATCAAACTCTTGGCGGTGCTGTTTTTGAGGCTATTCCAAACGTGCAAGCTCAGATGAAAAATCCAGATATTAATCTTCAGGTTGAGATTCGCGAGGAGGCTGCCTATCTTTCCTATGAAACCTTTCGTGGAGCAGGAGGATTACCTGTGGGAAGTTCCGGTAAAGGCATGCTCATGTTGTCAGGAGGAATTGATTCACCCGTGGCAGGTTATCTAGCTCTTAAACGAGGGGTAGATATTGAGGCGGTTCACTTTGCCAGTCCGCCATACACGAGTCCTGGTGCCCTTAAAAAAGCTCAAGATTTGACTCGAAAATTGACCAAGTTTGGTGGCAATATCCAATTTATCGAAGTGCCTTTCACTGAGATTCAAGAAGAAATCAAGGCTAAGGCGCCAGAAGCCTACCTTATGACCTTGACCCGTCGTTTTATGATGCGCATTACCGACCGTATTCGTGAGGTACGAAATGGTTTAGTTATCATTAATGGGGAAAGTCTTGGTCAAGTAGCTAGCCAGACCTTGGAAAGCATGCAGACTATCAACGCTGTGACTTGCACTCCAATCATTCGTCCTGTGGTTACGATGGACAAGTTGGAAATCATTGATATTGCGCAGGAAATCGATACCTTTGAAATTTCAATCCAACCTTTTGAAGACTGCTGTACTATTTTTGCGCCTGATCGTCCTAAGACCAATCCTAAGATAGAGAATGCTGAGCAGTATGAAAAACGGATGGATGTTGAAGGATTGGTTGAGCGATCAGTAGCTGGTATCATGGTTACTGAGATTACACCTCAAGCTGAAAAAGACGCTGTCGATGAGTTAATTGATAATCTCCTCTAATCAGAAAAACCAGAAGAATTTAGAATATTAAATGAAAAAAGTTAGTTATTTATCCTTAAAATGGACAATTACTGACTTTTTTTCTATTTTTATGGTATAATGAGATAAAATTTTGAATATAGAGAGTTTTCTGACAATGAATCATTCCTACTTTTACTTAAAAATGAAAGAACACAAACTCAAGGTTCCTTATACAGGAAAAGAGCGTCGAGTGCGTGTTCTTCTGCCTAAGGACTACGAGAAAGACACAGACCGTTTTTACCCTGTTGTTTATTTTCATGATGGGCAAAATGTCTTTTACAGCAAGGAGTCCTATATCGGACACTCTTGGAAGATTATTCCAGCCATTAAGCGAAACCCTGACATCAGTCGCATGATTGTTGTAGCCATTGACAATGATGGTTTGGGGCGGATGCATGAGTACGCGGCTTGGAAGTTCCAAGAATCTCCTATTCCAGGCCAGCAGTTTGGCGGTAAGGGCGTGGAGTATGCTGAGTTTGTCATGGAAGTGGTCAAGCCTTTTATCGATGAAACCTACCGTACCAAAGCTGATCGCCAGCACACGGCTATGATTGGTTCGTCACTTGGAGGCAATATCACCCAGTTTATCGGATTAGAGTACCAAGACCGAATTGGTTGTCTGGGTGTCTTTTCATCTGCTAACTGGCTTCATCAAGAAGCCTTTAACCGCTACATCGAGCGTAAGAAACTGTCGCCTGAACAGCGCATTTTTATCTATGTTGGAACGGAAGAAGCGGATGATACGGACAAGACCCTGATGGCTGGTAATATCAAGCAAGCCTATATCGACTCGTCGCTTCGTTATTATCATGATTTGATTGCAGGTGGAGTAGGCTTGGATAATCTTGTCTTGAAAGTTCAGTCTGGTGCTATCCATAGTGAGATTCCATGGTCGGAAAATCTGCCAGACTGTCTCCGATTTTTTGCAGAGAAATGGTAAGTTAGGAAAGGAGAAAGCTAATGCACATTGAAAACCTTAGCCACTGGAGTGGCCACCTCAACCGTGAAATGTATCTCAACCGTTATGGACATGCTGGGATTCCAGTTGTGGTTTTTGCTTCATCTGGAGGCAGTCACAATGAATACTATGATTTTGGCATGATTGATGCCTGTGCTTCCTTTATCGAAGAAGGCCGTGTCCAATTCTTTACCCTCTCCAGTGTGGACAGTGAGAGCTGGTTGGCCACTTGGAAAAATGGTCATGACCAGGCGGAGATGCACCGCGCCTACGAACGCTACGTGATTGAGGAGGCCATTCCTTTTATCAAGCATAAGACAGGTTGGTTTGATGGCATGATGACGACAGGTTGCTCGATGGGGGCCTACCATGCACTCAATTTCTTTCTCCAGCATCCAGATGTCTTTACCAAGGTGATTGCCCTCAGCGGTGTTTACGACGCACGTTTCTTCGTTGGCGATTACTACAATGATGATGCTATTTACCAAAACTCGCCAGTAGATTATATCTGGAATCAAAACGACGGCTGGTTTATCGATCGTTACCGTCAGGCAGAAATCGTCGTTTGCACGGGTCTCGGTGCCTGGGAACAAGATGGTCTGCCATCTTTCTACAAGCTCAAAGAAGCCTTTGACCAGAAACAAATTCCAGCCTGGTTTGCTGAATGGGGACACGATGTCGCCCACGACTGGGAATGGTGGCGTAAACAAATGCCTTATTTTCTTGGACACTTGTATCTATAAAAGGAGTTGCCTATGAATTACCTTGTTATTTCTCCCTACTATCCGCAAAACTTCCAACAATTTACCATCGAGTTAGCTAATAAAGGCATCACCGTTTTGGGAATTGGTCAGGAGCCCTACGAACAACTAGATGAACCTTTGCGCAATAGCCTAACCGAGTATTTCCGTGTAGATAATCTTGAAAACATAGACGAAGTCAAGCGTGCTGTTGCCTTTCTGTTCTACAAGCATGGACCAATCGACCGCATCGAGTCCCACAATGAATACTGGCTTGAGCTGGACGCAATACTCAGAGAACAATTCAATGTTTTTGGTGCCAAACCGGAGGATCTCAAAAAGACCAAGTTTAAGTCTGAGATGAAGAAACTTTTCAAAAAAGCAGGTGTCCCTGTGGTACCTGGAGCTGTTATCCAGACGGAAGCAGATGTGGATAAAGCAGTGAACGAAATCGGTCTACCAATGATTGCCAAACCTGATAATGGAGTGGGAGCTGCAGCCACCTTTAAGCTTGAGACAGAAGACGATGTAAATCACTTCAAGGCTGAGTGGGACCGGTCAACCGTTTATTTCTTTGAGAAATTTGTCACTTCTAGTGAAATCTGTACCTTTGACGGGCTTGTGGACAAGGATGGCAATATCGTCTTTTCAACGACTTTCGATTATGCCCATACACCACTTGATCTCATGATTTATAAGATGGACAATTCTTACTATGTGCTTAAGGACATGGATCCTAAGCTGCGCAAGTATGGTGAGGCCATAGTCAAAGAATTTGGAATGAGAGAACGCTTTTTCCATATCGAGTTTTTCCGTGACGGGGACGACTACATTGCCATTGAGTACAATAACCGTCCTGCAGGTGGCTTTACCATTGATGTTTATAACTTCGCTCACTCCTTGGATCTCTACCGAGGTTATGCGGCGATTGTTGCAGGTGAAGAGTTCCCAGCATCAGAGTTTGAGCCCCAGTATTGCTTGGCAACTTCACGTCGTGCCAATGCCGACTATGTTTATTCAGAAGAGGACCTTCTTACCAAATACAGCCAGCAATTCAAGGTCAAAAAAATCATGCCAGCAGCCTTTGCAGAGCTACAAGGGGACTACCTTTATATGCTGACTACTCCGAGTCGCCAAGAGATGGAGCAGATGATTGCAGACTTTGGCAAGCGTCAAGAATAACGATTAGGATGAAAGGAGTTTGACTTCTTTTGTCTTTTTCTTAAAGATAAGTTAAATAAAGCGTTTTCCATAGATTCTTTTAGAAAAGATATTGCTAAAAGGCCTAAAAATTGATAGAATAAGGATTGTCTAAAAAAATTTAAGGAGAATCTATCAAATGGATTTTACATGGGCTATTAAATATGCCACAGAATTCTTGGGAACTGCTATTTTGATCATTCTTGGTAATGGTGCAGTTGCTAACGTTGAACTTAAAGGTACGAAAGGTCACCAAAGTGGCTGGCTAGTTATCGCAGTTGGTTATGGTATGGGGGTTATGATCCCAGCCTTGATGTTTGGTAATGTATCAGGAAACCACATCAACCCAGCTTTCACTCTTGGACTTGCTGTTAGTGGTCTTTTCTCTTGGGAGCAAGTACCATTTTACATCATAGCACAAGTTTTGGGAGCAATCTTCGGTCAAGCTTTGGTTGTAGCGACTCACCGTCCTTACTACTTGAAAACAGAAAACCCTAACAATATCTTGGGTACCTTCTCAACGATTTCAAGCATCGACCACGGTACAAAAGAATCACGTTTTGCAGCTACTGTTAACGGCTTCCTCAATGAGTTTGTAGGTTCATTTGTTCTTTTCTTTGCAGCACTTGGTTTGACTAAAAACTTCTTTGGAGCTGAGGTTCTTCAATACATGAAACAAATGGCTACTCAAGCTGGACAAACTGTTGATTTAAGTGAATTGGCAGTGAAAGCTCAAGTAGCTCCACATACAGCTGCTGGGATCTCAGTTGCGCACTTGGCACTTGGTTTCCTAGTAATGGCCTTGGTAACTTCACTCGGTGGACCTACTGGACCTGGTTTGAACCCAGCTCGTGACTTCGGACCACGTCTTCTTCACGAACTCCTTCCAAAATCAGTTCTTGGTCAACACAAGGGTGATTCAAAATGGTGGTATGCATGGGTTCCAGTTGTAGCTCCAATTGCAGCGGGTATTGCAGCAGTAGCACTATTCAAACTACTTTACCTATAAGAAATGAAACTGGGGAATCCCAGTTTTTTTCTTGTAAAATTTCTAAATAAAATAGATATGACTTGTAAAATATTCGAAAATCCTTTAAAATAAAAGAGTTGGAGGAATTTATGAATGTGAATGAGATTGTTCGGATCGTTCCGACTTTGAAAGTTAATAATCGAAAATTAAATGAAAGATTTTACATTGAAACCCTGGGGATGAAACCTTTGCTGGAAGAGTCTGCCTTTCTTTCATTAGGCGACCAGACGGGTACGGAGAGATTGATTTTAGAAGAGTCTCCAAGCATGCGAACACGCAGAGTTGAAGGACTTAAGAAGCTAGCTAGACTCTTGATAAAGGTTGAAAATCCCTCTGAAATCGAGGCCCTTCTTTCTCAGATGAAGTCTCTTCCTCGTCTATTTAAAGGAAACCGAGGGTATGCTTTTGAGATTGTTTCACCTGAAGAGGATGTGATCCTTGTTCATGCGGAAAATGATGTAAGAGATCTGGTTCCACTGGAAACTGTTCCTGAATTTTATTCAAATACAAGTATAAAATACGTGAGCCAATTTGAGGTTTCTATGGAGTTGCGTTTGCCTGAAGGGACAGAGAGTTTACTTGATCCTGAAGGAGTAGCGCCAGTAATTACCTTTACTAAAGGGCAAGGACCAGATTTGGCTGTTGAAAACAATGTCACTTGGGACCTGACGATGTTAAAATTTTTAGTAAAGAATTTTGATCTAACCAGTCTTCGTCAGAAATTTGAAAAGACAGGCTACTTTGTCCCTAAGTCTGAAAAATTCTTCCTTGGTAAAGATACCAATAACATTGAATTGTGGTTTGAAGAAGCATGAAGTTGGGAAAAATTCTAAGAAAAATAGAAAATCAAATCGAGGCAGGGATTTATCCCGGGGCCTCTTTTGCGTATTATAAGGATGGTGAATGGAAAGAGTCTTATCTAGGTTTGAGTGATCCAGAACGAGACTTGAAGGTAGAAAGTGGTTTGGTTTATGATTTGGCAAGTGTGAGTAAGGTCGTGGGAGTGGGGACGGTTTTGACCTTCTTGTGGCAGCAGAGCAAATTCGATATTGAGCGACCGGTGACGGATTTTTTACCGGAGTGTGATTATCCTGATATCACTATACGGCAACTTCTGACTCATGCCACAGACTTGGATCCCTTTATTCCCAACCGAGACAAGTTAAGTGCAGAGGAATTGAGAGAAGCCATGTTTCACCTCAACAGACGAAATCAGCCAGCCTTCCTATACTCGGACGTTCACTTTTTACTCTTGGGCTTTCTTTTGGAAAAAATTTTTAACCAAGACTTGGATCAGATTATAGAAGAACAAGTTTTGGGACCATGGGGGATGAAGGAAACGATGTTTGGTCCTGTTGAGCAAGCTGTACCAACAGTGAGAGGAGTAGAGGCCGGAATCATTCACGATCCTAAAGCCCGTCTATTAGGGATACACGCAGGAAGTGCTGGTTTGTTTTCGACTGTTAAGGATCTGCAAATCTTTCTGGAACATTATTTGAAAGATGATTTTGCAGCAGATTTGACTCGAGATTTTTCTCCTTTAGATGATAAGGAGCGGTCTCTATCATGGAATCTGGAAGGAGCTTGGCTCGACCATACGGGTTATACAGGTACCTTCATTATGTGGAATCGGGAGAAGCAGGAAGCGGCTATCTTTCTATCCAATCGAACGTATGAGAAGGATGAGCGTGCCCAGTGGATAGTCGATCGAAACCAAGTGATGGAAATGATTCGTCAAGAGGAGTGGGAAGAAGTATGTCAAAAACCGTAAAAGGAACTCTGTATACAGTAGTGGCAGGGATTGCTTGGGGCTTGTCTGGAACCAGTGGCCAATACCTAATGGCACACGGGATTTCTGCTTTAGTCTTGACCAATTTGCGACTTATCATTGCAGGCTTGGCACTAGTAATCTTATCCTATGCGACTTCAAAGGATAAACTCTATGCTTTTTTAAAAGACAGAAAAAGTCTACTATCTCTGTTGCTATTTGCAGTTTTTGGACTTTTCTTAAACCAGTTTGCCTATCTTTCTGCCATTCAGGAAACCAATGCTGGAACGGCGACAGTTCTCCAGTATGTATGCCCCGTTGGGATTTTGGTCTATACCTGTATGAAAGATAAGGTAGCTCCGACACTGGCTGAGATTATTTCGATTGGATTGGCTATAGGAGGAACTTTTCTGATCGCGACGCATGGAAAAGTCGACCAGTTGTCTGTCACACCTGCTGGACTTTTCTGGGGCCTTTTTTCAGCCTTGACCTATGCCCTCTATATCATCCTTCCTATTGCTTTGATTAAGAAGTGGGGCAGTATTTTGGTGATTGGTGTCGGGATGGTTATTTCTGGTGTAGTGACTCTTCCCTTTACAGAAGTCTTACGGGCTAGCATACCAACCAGCTTAGATTTTCTCTTTGCATTTGCTGGGATTATCATCATCGGAACGGTCTTTGCATATACAGCTTTCTTAAAGGGAGCTAGTCTGATAGGCCCTGTTAAGTCTAGTTTATTGGCTTCCATAGAGCCAATTTCTGCCGTTTTCTTTGCCTTTCTGATTATGAAGGAACAGTTTTATGCGATTGATTTTGTCGGTATGGCTATGATTTTACTAGCCGTGACCATTATTTCATTGAAAGATTTACTGCTGGAAATAAAGAGTAAGTAATTAAAAAATCCACTCAATCGAGTGGATTTTTTGTGTATAGATGATTAGTCTTTATTTTCGTGTGGCAAAATCAAGTTCAAGATGATTCCTGTCATGGCTGATAGAGCAGTACCTGAAAGGGTTACTGGACCGAGTTTAAGGATTGCTCCACCAAGTCCAAGTACCAACATAGCACTAGCGATGATGAGGTTACGCATCTGGCTGAAGTCAACGCGTTCCTTAATCAAAACTTTCAAACCATTGCTGGCGATAACTCCGTAGAGAAGGATGGACATGCCACCAAGCACAGCATTTGGAATGGTTGAAATCAAGGCAGTGAATTTACCTAGGAAGCTAAGAGCAATGGCAATGAAGGCCGCGTTACGGATAACAGAGACGGAAGCGATACGAGTCATGCCGATAACTCCTGTATTTTCTCCGTAAGTCGTATTAGCTGGTCCACCGAGGAAGGCGGATACAGATGTCGCGATACCGTCACCGAGAAGCGTACGGTGAAGTCCTGGTTCTTTCAGGAATTGACGGCCACAGATTTGGCTCAAAACTGTGTGGTCTCCGATGTGTTCTGAAATGGTTACAATAGCGATTGGTAAGATGGCGATTGTTTCAGGACCGAAGTACAAGTTGTACTCTTTAAAGGCTCCACCTGTACTAAATGGCAAGTAGAAACCAGGAATTTCAAACCAGTTGGCTTGAAGGACTGGGGTAAAGTCAACCAAACCAAGCATCATAGCGAAGATATAACCACCGATGATGGCAAAGAGGAAAGGAATGATACGAAGGAAACCTTTTCCTTTTGTATTGATAAAGGCAGCAATCAAGAACGTCACGACAGCTACAAGAGCGTTCTTCCAGTTTCCGTCTGCTACAAGTCCAGCATTCGTTACAGCAGAACCAGCAAGACCAAGACCGATAACGATAATCATAGGTCCGATAATGATTGGTGGCAAGAGTTTATCAATCCATTTCGTACCTGCAAAACGAACACTTGCTGCTACAAGGACATAGACCAAACCAGTCAAGATAACTCCAGTTTGAGCAGCAGAAACATCGCCCCCCATTTCTTTCATGGCTAGAGACATAGCCGTGATAAAGGCGAATGAAGAACCTAGATAAACTGGAACCTTAAAACCAGTAGAAATCATGTAGATAAGTGTTCCAATACCGGAAGCGAAGAGAGCAACCGATACGGGCATTCCCAAAATTAAGGGAACGAGAATGGTTGCACCAAACATAGCAAACACGTGCTGGAAGCTTAGAAGAATACCTTTACCAGCAGAAGGACGTTGATCAACGTCTAGTAACAAGTCAACAGTTGATTCCTGTTTCATAAAAACCTCACTTTTGGGCACCAAAAAAGAGCCCATTATTTTGCAGCAATAGGCCCTCAGAGTAAGACTTTTTAAAAAATAGCTATCTTTTAAAAATTTATATAAATCTGCGCCTTCGTCACCTCACAGGATGACATTAAAAACCTTTGCTTAGGATAGTATAGCAGAAAAAATTCGTTTTGTAAACGAATTTTTCCCGAGCCCAGAAATACGAGAGCGAGGAATGATTTTGTAAATCATTTTTTCCCGAGCCCAGAAATGCGAAAGCTAGGATTGATTTTGTAAATTGTTTAAAGTGGGCGTTTGTTGGGCATGCCAGCCTTTCTTGGGTACTTGTTAGGCGTCTCCTTTTTCTTTTCGACCACAGTGATGTAGCGCGGATCTCCATTTGGCAGGGCATAGCTGAGGTTGTTCTCTACCTTGCTAAAGAGGAGGTTGAGAGCGTTCTTGGCTTCCAGCAATTCCTCAGGGGCATTGCTGGCCTTGAGTGCCAAGAGTTTTCCGCCAACTTTAAGATAGGGGATGGTCAACTCAGATAAGATCTGCATACGGGCAACCGCACGAGCCGTCACCATATCAAACTGAGCACGGAATTTCTTGTCTTGGGCAAAGTCTTCTGCCCGTCCATGGTAGAAGTGAACACCGTCCAAATCCAGCTCCTGAGCCAAAAGCTGAAGGAAGTTGATGCGCTTATTGAGCGAATCAATGATGGTCACATCTAACTGAGGATAGAGGATTTTCATAGGAAGACTAGGAAATCCTGCCCCAGCCCCGATATCAAGAAGTTTGATAGTTTCATTTGAAATCAAGCCTTGTAGGATGGGTGCAATCGAATCATAAAAATGTTTGAGATAAACTTCTTCTTTATCTGTAATAGCGGTCAGGTTAATCTTTTCATTCCACTCGACCAAGAGTTCAAAATAGCGTTCAAATTGGTTCTTTTGCTGGTCAGAAAGTGGAAGATTTTGCTCAGCTAGTAGGCTGTAAAATGTTTCTGGTTTCATAGTCGTTTCCTTCTCTAGTATCATCTTATTTTACCATATTCATTAAAATTTTGATATACTGGTAGTAATCTAAAAGCAGAAAGGAATAAGATTATGACTTGGATTATTCTTGGAGTTTTGGCTCTGATTGTTATTTTTGTGATTGTTAGCTATAACGGTTTGGTTAAAAATCGTATGCAGACCAAGGAGGCTTGGAGCCAGATCGATGTTCAGTTGAAGCGTCGTAATGATCTCCTCCCTAACTTGATTGAAACAATCAAAGGCTATGCTAAATATGAAGGTTCTACCTTGGAAAAGGTGACAGAACTTCGTAGACAAGTAGCTGCAGCAACTTCACCAGCAGAAGCTATGAAGGCCAGTGATGCCCTTACCCGCCAGATTTCTGGTATCTTTGCAGTAGCAGAGAATTACCCAGACTTGAAAGCTAGCGCTAACTTTATCAAATTACAAGAAGAGTTGACCAATACAGAAAATAAAATTTCTTACTCACGCCAACTCTACAACAGTGTTGTCAGCAACTACAATGTAAAACTTGAAAGCTTCCCAAGTAATGTCATCGCAGGACTATTTGGCTTTAAAGCTGCGGACTTCCTTCAAACACCTGAAGAGGAAAAGGCAGTTCCTAAAGTTGACTTTAGTGGTTTAGGTGACTAAGATGTTGTTTGATCAAATTGCGAGCAATAAACGAAAAACGTGGATTTTGTTGCTGGTTTTCTTCCTACTCTTGGCCTTGGTTGGTTATGCCGTTGGCTATCTCTTCATGAGATCAGGTCTTGGGGGCATGATTATAGCCCTAATCATTGGTCTTGTCTATGCCTTAACCATGATCTTTCAATCGACAGAGATTGTCATGTCTATGAATGGGGCGCGTGAGGTTGATGAGCAAACAGCACCAGACCTCTACCATGTAGTGGAAGATATGGCCATGGTCGCTCAGATTCCCATGCCACGTGTTTTCATCATTGAGGATTCTTCTTTAAATGCCTTTGCAACAGGTTCGAATCCGCAGAATGCAGCAGTCGCAGCAACGTCGGGTCTTCTGGCTATCATGAATCGTGAGGAGCTAGAAGCTGTTATGGGCCATGAAGTCAGTCATATCCGAAACTACGATATCCGCATTTCGACCATTGCTGTCGCCCTTGCTAGTGCTATTACCCTGCTATCTAGTATGGCTGGTCGGATGATGTGGTGGGGTGGCGCAGGTCGCAGACGGAGTGATAATGATCGCGATGGAAATGGTCTAGAGATTATCATGCTTGTCATCTCTCTCCTAGCAATTGTTTTGGCTCCCTTGGCAGCAACCTTGGTACAACTAGCTATCTCTCGCCAGCGGGAATTTCTAGCGGACGCATCCAGTGTGGAGCTGACTCGCAATCCTCAAGGGATGATCAATGCACTGCGCAAGTTAGACAATAGCGAGCCAATGCATCACCATGTCGATGATGCCAGCAGTGCTCTGTACATCAATGATCCTAAGAAAGGTGGGGGACTACAAAAACTCTTTTATACCCACCCACCTATCTCAGAACGAATCGAACGCTTGAAACACATGTAAACAAAATCCAGAGGTCGTCTCTGGATTTTTTTGCTTTTAGTATCTCGCTTTTAACTTGTTATCTCACCAAAAAATAGTATAATATATGTAATTCTATATAATTGAGGTGAATGATGTATAAGCGCTGGATGACGTTTTTCTTGATTTTGATTTTTATGCCAATTCATTTGAGTATAGCAGAGAAAATTATGCGAATAAATTCATTACCGCTATCCATCCTTTTTACGCTTGTTGAACTTGCAATATTTTTATATGTAGGAAAAAAGTATGACTTGTTTCACATTCGGAAAATCTACCTAAAAGATATTCTTAAATGTTTTCTTTCATACGCCTTGCTTTTCCTCTTTTATATTTTGGTCAATTTTTTAGGCCCTACCCAATCAGACACAACTCAAACTGTGCAAAGTTTATCACTTTCATGGTCTGTACTTTTTGTGGATCTCTGTGTTTTGGCACCTGTCACGGAAGAAATCTTTATGCGAGGTATGTTACAGGGGATAGTATTTAAGAATACATATTTTGGCTTGTTTGCCACGTCGCTTCTTTTTGCTTATCTGCATGGTCCCTATACTATTCCTAGCTTTATCAGCTATTTAGGTATGGGATTTGCATTTGGGGTAAGGTATAAGACTTCTGACAACCTATGGAATTCCATTCTTTTGCATGTCCTCAATAATCTGGTTGCATTTTGCTTTTTGTATATGAGATAATGATGCATTAGAATGCTTTGAGCTGTAAAATAGTAAAAAATGATTTCTAGCTTATATAATTTAAACAAAAGTCAGAGCATAATCTGTCACGTAAAAGACGCCAGAAGCGCTCTTTATATCAATGATCCCAAGAAAGACGTGTGTAAACAAAATCCAGAGATCGTCTCTGGATTTTTGCTATGTTCAACATTTATAAATCTTGTAAATCAACAACTTCCAAACCACGATCTGTCAAACGATAGATACTCGTACAGACCTCTTTTAAGAAGCGTCTGTCATGCGAAACAGTGATCAGACCGCCGGGATATGAGGCAAATAGTTTTCTGATTTCAGGTTGAGAAGTGGGAGAAAAATTACGTGTAGGCTCATCCAGAAGGAGAAAGTTTGGTTTGCGCAACACTAAATCCAAAAGTAGGAGTTTACCTTGTTGCCCGCCAGATAGGGAGCGGATTTGGTGGTGCATCTCTGGATAGTTGAAATTGAGACTGGCTAGGTGAGATTGGATTTTCTGTAGTTCCTCTTTTTGTCCAGTTTGGCTGAGATAGGCTACTGGAGATAGATCTAATTGCAGTTTTTTATGGTAATCTTGTGGCATAAAACCAAGCGAAATCTCTCTTTTGGCGCTTAGTAGTTGCTGCAACTTGGCTAACAGAGTTGATTTTCCAGCACCATTTGGCCCGATGATACCGATTTTATCTTGGCCACGGACCGTTAGTTGTAACCCCTGAGCTAAAACGCGCTCTCCAATGGACAAATTTTCCTTTTCCAGTTGGATTAAGACTTTAGAAGCCGGTAATGGTTGGATATCTGAAAAGAAAAGTTGGATTTGTTCCTCGTCAAGTGGCTTTTGGGTCATGGACTGGGCTTCCTTTTCAAAGCGTTTTTCTTGAGAGAGTACATTTTTCATCTTTTTAGCCAATAGGCGCCCAACAACATCATTTTTAGTATTTCGCAAAGCATTTTCTACATTCTGCTTAACGCGACGATGTTTTTCCATGGTTTTATTATAGGCTCTCTGGTCGTTAGCAGCTTGCTGGCTTTGTCTGGCAAAATTAGCCTTTCTCTGGTCACTATAGCGATTATAGTCTAAATGCTCGACTAGCGTTTCTGCTTCTTTCCGATGCTTGACCAGTCGCAGGTGGACAATAGTATCTGCCGTATGAGAAAGAAAGTCTTCATCATGGGAAATGAAAATAACGGTTTGCCTGGTCTTTTGTATCTGCCTTTTTAGCCAATCAACCGTCTCAAGGTCTAGGTCATTTGAAGGTTCATCTAAAAAAAGAACTTCAAAAGGTTTAGACAATTCATGAATGAGTTGAACTTTTAAGGCTTCGCCACCTGATAGACTACCGATTAGTTGTTCACTAGCGAAGCGATCACTATCAAAGTGCAACTCCTCCGCCAAACGATAAAGAATGCTGTAGTCTAAATCAGCAGAATCCAAAAAGAAGTAGTCATGTAGAGTTCTATTTTTCAGGAACTCGGGGAGTTTTTGAGGAATGTAGGCCAGTGATTGAAGGTCAGAATGGATGTCGCCCTTGATAGTAAAATCAGGCAATGCTTCCCCCATTAAAGCTCGTAGTAAAGTCGATTTACCATTTCCTTCTTCACCAATAATAGCAACCTTTTCTCCGTCTTGGATAGTCATGGTTAGGTCAGATACAAGATCTCGTAGATCTTTGTTTTGTGTGATGGTCAGATGATTGATTTTTATCATATTGTTGCCCTTTCTAGAATGTCGATAGTGCATAACAAAAAGCTCTACTTTATCTAGTAGAGCCCAAAGTCACTGTCAAAAACTCTAATATCCTCATTGAAAAGGTCGTCAAACTAGCTTGGAGCTGCCTAACCCAAGAGGGGCAGATGATTAGCTTTCCAGTTTTTTGATTTTCAATGAGGACAAGATACTAGAAAATCTAGTATAAAAGAGCACACAAAAAGAGACAAAAACAAGATCTACTAAATAAAGGTTCTTTATTTGATAGATTAGTTGTTCATGTCTCCCTTACCTCCGAGTATTAGTACCTCTATCCTATACCTTTCAGGAAATTTTGTCAATAGAAAACAGGAAATTCTAGGTTTTATACTCAATGAAAATCAAAGGGCAAACTAGGAAGCGACCCGAAGACTGCTCAAAGCACAGCTTTGAGGTTGCAGATAGAGCTGACGAAGTCAGTAACCCATACCAACGGCAAGGCGAAGATGACGTGGTTTGAAGAGATTTTCGAAGAGTATCAGAATCCAAAAACAGGTCCATAGAGAGTCAATACGTGTTTGACATGCTCGTAATGGAACTTGTCATAGTTGCGCCAAGAAGCACGAGCTTGATCGTTTAGTTTTAGGCTACCAAGTCCAATCAGAAGACTGGTACGTTGGTAAAATTTCTCGAGGTCGATTAAGATACTGTTGTCAATCTTTTCCGCTTTTTTAAGTTCCTTGAGAGTGGTGTTCAGCAGTTCTTGTAGACGGAAATCATCGGCTGTTCCTTGTTTGCAGCTTTGGTAACTTTTATTTAACTCGGAAAGGAGTTGGTAAGCTTCAGTGATGAGTGCTTTGTCTTCCATATGAGCATCCTCCTTGCTCTGATGTATTCTTGCCTATAGTATAGCACTAATAGGAAAGTTTGTCATAGTAAATATGTTAAAAAATGAGATTTTAATATCAAAGTTTGTGAGGCTGACTTATAGCCTTTTCATGGTATAATCAAGTGAGTACATCTTTATGGAGGAAAAATGAAGTTAAATATTCAAGAAATTCGTAAGCAGCCTGAAGGTCTACACTTTGAACAAGCTTTAGACCTGGCAGCAGACTTGCGTAAACGAAATCAAGAAATTTTAGATGTCAAAGATATCCTTGCTGTTGGGAAGGTGCAGTACGAAGACCGTCTGTATTTCTTAGACTATCAGTTGTCATATACCATTGTTCTTGCTTCCAGCCGCAGTATGGAGCCAGTTGAGTTGGCTGAGTCATATCCAGTGACAGAGGTCTTCATGGAGGGAGCAACCAATCAACTAGACCAAGAAGTTCTTGATGATGACCTGGTCTTGCCTATCGAAAATGGGGAAATCGACCTTGCTGAGAGCGTAGCAGATAATATCTTGCTCAATATCCCAATCAAAGTCTTGACCGCTGAAGAAGAAGCTGGTCAAGGTTTTGTGTCTGGAAATGACTGGCAAATCATGACTGAGGAAGAATACCAAGCCCAACAAGCAGTCAAGAAAGAAGAAAACAGTCCATTTGCTGGCTTGCAAGGACTATTTGATGGAGACGAGTAGATGGTTTTATCCAAGAAACGTGCCCGTCATGTCATAGAGGAAATTATTGCCCTCTTTCCAGATGCTAAGCCTAGTCTTGATTTTACCAATCATTTTGAACTACTGGTTGCGGTGATGTTGTCAGCCCAGACGACAGATGCAGCGGTAAATAAGGCCACACCAGGTCTCTTTGCTTCTTTTCCAACGCCACAAGCTATGTCTGTCGCTACTGAAAGTGAAATTGCTTCACACATTTCTCGCCTGGGACTGTATCGAAATAAGGCTAAATTCCTTAAAAAATGTGCCCAACAGTTACTAGACGATTTTGATGGTCAAGTTCCTCAGACTCGAGAGGAATTAGAAAGTCTAGCAGGAGTTGGTCGCAAGACAGCCAATGTTGTCATGAGTGTGGGCTTTGGAATTCCAGCTTTTGCAGTGGACACCCATGTGGAGCGTATCTGTAAGCATCACGATATCGTTAAAAAATCAGCTACGCCACTTGAAGTAGAAAAACGTGTCATGGATGTTCTGCCACCAGAAGAGTGGTTAGCAGCTCACCAGGCCATGATTTACTTTGGACGAGCTATCTGCCATCCCAAAAATCCAGAATGCGATCACTATCCCCAATTATATGATTTTAGTAATGTTTAAGGGGACTCTGAAAAAGTTTTTGCTTGATTTTAAGGGTGCTTTGTGCTATAGTAAATAGTAACTAAATAGTCCTTTAAACCTGTCCCGTGAGGCAGGCAAGGAGCGCGATAAAGTAGAAGGGTGAAGTCTATACTGTTTATAGTAGGGCTCGCTTGACTATACATTTCAAGTCTCCTTGTAGAAGGAGACTTTTCTTTTTGGAGGTTTGTCATGAAGACAAAAGAAGTTGTAGACGAATTGACTGTCAAACGAGCGATTACGCGTATTACTTATGAGATTATTGAGCGCAATAAAGATTTGAATAAAATTATCCTAGCTGGGATAAAAACGCGTGGTGTTTTCATCGCTCATCGTATCAAAGAACGCTTGGAGCAGTTGGAAAACATCACTGTTCCTGTTGTGGAATTGGACACCAAACCTTTCCGTGATGATGTTAAAAGCGGAGAAGATACTTCTTTGATTTCTGTTGATGTGACAGACCGTGAAGTTATCTTGGTGGATGATGTACTCTATACAGGTCGTACCATCCGTGCTGCGATCGATAACATTGTCGGACATGGTCGTCCTGCGCGCGTGAGTCTTGCGGTGCTAGTAGATCGTGGACATAGAGAATTGCCTATCCGTCCAGATTACGTTGGGAAAAATATCCCAACCAGTCGTTCTGAAGAAATCATCGTAGAGATGACAGAACTTGATGGCCAAGACAGAGTTCTGATTACTGAAGAAGCTTAGAAAGCTGAAGGAGTAGCCATGTCAGAAAATCAACAAGCATTGAACCATGTGGTTTCCATGGAAGATCTTACAATTGATCAAGTGATGAAATTAATCAAACGAGGGATTGAGTTTAAAAATGGAGCCCAACTTCCCTACGAGAACAAACCTATCGTATCGAATCTCTTTTTTGAAGATTCTACACGGACACATAAGTCCTTTGAAGTGGCAGAGATTAAGCTAGGGTTGGAGCGACTGGACTTTGATGTGAAAACTAGTTCTGTCAATAAGGGTGAGACACTTTATGACACTATTTTGACTCTATCTGCTCTAGGAGTGGATGTCTGTGTGATTCGCCACCCAGAGGTCGACTATTACAGAGAGTTGATTGCAAGTCCGTCGATTACGACTTCCATTATCAATGGTGGGGATGGCTCAGGTCAACATCCTAGTCAGAGCTTGCTTGATTTGATGACTATTTATGAAGAATTTGGCCACTTTGAGGGTCTCAAGGTTGCTATTGCAGGCGACTTGGACCACTCACGCGTTGCCAAATCCAATATGCAGATTTTGAAACGCTTGGGAGCTGAACTGTTCTTTGCAGGACCTGAGGAATGGAGAAGTCAAGAGTTTGCGGACTATGGACAGTTTGTAACTATTGATGAGATTGTTGATCAGGTGGATGTTTTGATGTTACTCCGCGTTCAACATGAACGCCATGATAGTGGAGCCGTTTTTTCAAAAGAAGACTACCATGCTCAACACGGTTTGAACCAAGAACGCTATAATCGCTTAAAAGAAACAGCAATCATTATGCATCCTGCTCCAGTGAATCGAGATGTGGAAATTGCTGACCACTTGGTTGAAGCACCAAAATCACGCATTGTCCAACAAATGACCAACGGTGTCTTTGTTCGGATGGCAATCTTAGAATCCGTACTGGCGAGTAGAAACGCCAACTAAAACACAAGACGTTAAAAGACGCCAGTGAGCGTCCACGAGAGGTGAAAATATGACAAAAAGACTTCTAGTATTAGAAGATGGCACAGTTTTTGAAGGCAAGGCCTTCGGAGCAGATATTGATGTAACAGGCGAAATCGTCTTTAACACAGGGATGACTGGTTACCAAGAATCCATTACAGACCAATCTTATAATGGACAAATCTTGACCTTCACTTATCCTTTGGTGGGAAATTATGGAATTAATCGTGATGATTACGAATCCATCATTCCAACTTGTAAAGGAGTTGTCGTTTTCGAAGAAGCGCGTCGAGCTAGCAACTGGCGGAATCAAATGACCTTGGATGAATTTTTGAAAGCTAAGAAAATTCCAGGTATTTCAGGGATTGATACGCGTGCCCTTACTAAGATTATCCGTAAACATGGTACCATGCGTGCAACCTTGACTCACGTCGGGGACAGTATGGACCATGTGACGGACCAGCTGCAAGCAACAGTCTTGCCGACAGACAATATCAAACAGGTTTCTACGAAAACTTCCTATCCAGCTCCAGGAGTTGGTTTGAGCGTGGTGCTAGTGGACTTTGGTCTCAAGCACTCAATCCTACGTGAACTTTCTAAGCGTAACTGTAACGTGACGGTTGTTCCTTATTCAACAACAGCAGAAGAAATTCTCCACCTAAATCCTGATGGAGTTATGCTGTCAAATGGTCCAGGTAACCCAGAAGACGTTCCAGAAGCACTGGACATGATTCGTGGTGTGCAAGGGAAAATTCCAATTTTCGGAATTTGTATGGGACACCAACTCTTTGCCATGGCAAATGGGGCTAAGACCTACAAGATGAAATTTGGTCACCGTGGATTTAACCACGCTGTACGTGAAATTGCAACAGGACGCGTAGACTTTACCAGCCAAAACCATGGTTATGCAGTCAGCCGTGAGGACTTGCCAGAGCATTTGATCATTACCCACGAAGAAATCAATGACAAGTCAGTTGAAGGAGTTCGCCACAGATACCAACCAGGTTTCTCTGTTCAATTTCACCCAGATGCAGCTCCTGGTCCACACGACGCAAGCTATCTATTTGACGAGTTTATCGAGATGATGGAAGCTTTTAAACAAGCAAACTAAAGACGAGTGAGAAATCGTCGGAGAATTTATGTAACTGAACACGGACGGAAAGCTAGGAATTTAGAGAAACCAAGTTGGATTGTCAATCCTTCCTTGGTTTCCTAAAATTTAATCGCTTTCTATTCGTCCTTTGTATCTTATTTAATGTCGCTTTGTGAGGCGACGAATAGAAAGGCAGGTCGTTTCTTTTAGTCGCTATCAGGCGAACTAAAAACTCCCTGCACTAGATTTTTTATCGAAAAATATCGTTTCTCTAAAAAATCGTCGGAGAATTTATTTAATGACAACCAGAGAGTTGCCGAATAGAAAGGAGAAGATACATTGTTCGCGGAAGTGAACACGCCCTAAGAACCGTGTGAAAAAGATAAACATCGTCTTGACGTTGAAGGCGTCTGCACCGAGTTTCCTATTTTCACTGTGTTCTTTACGGGCTTTGTATCATAAACTATGCCTAAACGTACTGATATTCAAAAAATTATGGTGATTGGTTCTGGTCCGATTATTATTGGTCAGGCTGCTGAGTTTGACTACGCTGGGACCCAGGCCTGCTTGTCGTTGAAAGAGGAAGGTTATGAAGTTGTCTTGGTGAACTCAAATCCTGCCACTATCATGACGGACAAGGAGATTGCGGACAAGGTCTACATCGAACCGATCACACTCGAGTTTGTGACACGTATTCTCCGTAAGGAACGTCCAGATGCCTTGCTTCCAACTCTTGGAGGCCAAACAGGGCTCAATATGGCCATGGAATTGTCTAAAAATGGAATTCTAGATGAGCTTGGAGTAGAACTTCTGGGTACTAAATTGTCTGCCATCGACCAAGCTGAGGACCGTGACCTCTTTAAACAGTTGATGGAAGAGCTTGAGCAACCAATCCCTGAATCTGAAATTGTCAACACAGTAGAAGAAGCAGTTGCCTTTGCAGCGACAATTGGTTACCCAGTCATCGTTCGTCCAGCCTTTACCCTAGGTGGTACTGGTGGTGGTATGTGTGCTAACGAGGAAGAATTGCGTGAAATCGCTGAAAATGGTTTGAAGTTATCACCTGTTACCCAATGTTTGATTGAGCGTTCGATTGCAGGTTTCAAGGAAATCGAGTACGAAGTCATGCGCGATTCAGCTGACAATGCCCTCGTTGTTTGTAACATGGAAAACTTTGACCCAGTGGGGATTCACACAGGGGATTCCATCGTATTCGCCCCTGCGCAAACCATGTCTGACTATGAAAACCAAATGCTACGTGACGCGAGCTTGAGCATTATCCGCGCTCTCAAGATTGAAGGTGGGTGTAACGTTCAGCTGGCCCTTGATCCGCATAGCTTCAAGTACTATGTTATCGAAGTAAACCCTCGTGTATCGCGTTCGTCAGCCCTTGCTTCTAAGGCGACGGGTTATCCGATTGCTAAATTGGCAGCTAAGATTGCCGTCGGTTTGACCTTGGATGAGGTCATCAACCCAGTTACAGGTTCAACCTATGCTATGTTTGAACCAGCCCTTGACTACGTCGTTGCTAAGATTCCACGTTTCCCATTTGACAAGTTTGAAAAAGGGGAACGTCGTCTTGGAACTCAGATGAAAGCAACTGGTGAAGTCATGGCGATCGGTCGTAACATCGAGGAGTCACTTCTCAAGGCATGTCGTTCACTTGAAATTGGCGTTCACCACAATGAAATGCCTGAACTTGCAACTGTTTCGGATGATGCCTTGATTGAAAAGGTTGTGAAAGCCCAAGATGACCGTCTTTTCTACGTATCAGAGGCTATTCGCCGTGGTTACACACCAGAAGAAATTGCTGAATTGACCAAGATTGATATCTTCTATCTAGATAAACTCTTGCATATCTTTGAAATCGAGCAAGAATTGGGTGCCCATCCACAAGATCTAGAAGTTTTGAAAACAGCTAAACTCAATGGATTTTCAGACCGTAAGATTGCGGAACTCTGGAACACTACAGCTGACCAAGTTCGCCAACTTCGTTTGGAAAACAAGATTATCCCAGTCTACAAAATGGTCGATACCTGTGCGGCGGAGTTTGACTCTGAAACACCATATTTCTATTCAACCTATGGCTGGGAAAATGAGTCTATCAAGTCTGATAAGGAATCTGTACTTGTCCTAGGTTCAGGTCCAATCCGTATCGGACAAGGGGTTGAGTTTGACTACGCAACTGTTCACTCAGTTAAGGCTATCCAGGCTGCTGGTTATGAAGCTATTATCATGAACTCAAACCCAGAGACCGTTTCTACGGACTTCTCTGTGTCTGATAAGCTCTACTTTGAACCATTGACATTCGAAGATGTCATGAATGTCATTGACCTTGAGCAACCAAAAGGCGTTATCGTTCAGTTCGGTGGTCAAACAGCTATCAACCTTGCAGAGCCATTGGCAAAAGCAGGTGTGACCATCCTTGGTACACAGGTTGCTGACCTAGACCGTGCCGAAGACCGTGACCTCTTTGAGCAAGCCCTTAAAGACTTGGATATTCCACAGCCACCTGGTCAAACAGCAACTAATGAAGAAGAAGCTGTGCTTGCAACTCGCAAAATTGGTTTCCCAGTTCTCGTTCGTCCTTCTTATGTTTTGGGTGGACGTGCTATGGAAATCGTGGAAAATGAGGAAGACCTTCGCTCTTACATGCGTACCGCTGTTAAGGCTAGTCCAGACCATCCAGTCCTTGTTGACTCTTACATCGTTGGGCAAGAGTGCGAAGTCGATGCCATCTCAGACGGAGAAAATGTCCTCATCCCTGGTATCATGGAGCACATCGAACGTGCCGGTGTCCACTCAGGTGACTCAATGGCCGTTTACCCACCACAAACCTTGTCGCAAAAGGTTCAGGAAACTATCGCAGACTACACCAAACGCCTAGCAATTGGTCTTAACTGTCTCGGAATGATGAACATTCAGTTTGTCATCAAGGATGAAAAAGTTTACGTTATTGAGGTCAATCCACGTGCCAGCCGTACGGTGCCATTCCTTTCTAAGGTAACCAATATTCCTATGGCTCAGGTAGCGACTAAGCTCATTCTTGGTCAAAGTCTTGAAGAACTTGGTTATCAAGATGGACTTTACCCAGAAAGTACTCGCGTTCATATCAAGGCTCCAGTCTTCTCCTTTACGAAACTAGCTAAGGTAGACAGCTTGCTCGGTCCTGAAATGAAGTCAACAGGGGAAGTCATGGGTTCTGATACAACTCTTGAAAAAGCTTTGTACAAGGCTTTTGAAGCTTCTTACCTGCACTTGCCAACCTTTGGAAATGTGGTCTTTACCATCGCTGATGATGCCAAAGATGAAGCCTTGGACTTGGCTCGTCGTTTCCAAAATATCGGTTACGGTATCCTCGCGACAGAAGGAACTGCAGCCTTCTTTGCTAGTCATGGACTGCATGCCCAGCCTGTTGGTAAGATCGGTGATGATGAGAAGGATATCCCAAGTTTTGTCCGCAAAGGGAAAATTCAAGCAATCATCAATACTGTCGGAACCAAACGAACTGCTGACGAAGATGGTGAGCAAATCCGCCGTTCAGCTATTGAACACGGCGTGCCCCTATTCACAGCCCTAGATACAGCTAATGCCATGCTCAAGGTGCTAGAAAGCCGTAGTTTTGTCACAGAAGCAATCTAATTGAAAAAATATTTTCAAAGTTTTAAAGCCAGCGTCAGAAAACGCTGGCTTTTGCAATACTGATATTGCCTATTTCAACTATCATGCTTTCCTTAAGAATCATTCTAAAATGTGATATAATAAGGATGAATTAGAAATGGGAAATTATTTTCATTATATTTTCAAAAATTCCATTAAAAAAAGTAAAGACAGATTAGAAAGTGTAAAATTCCGATGTCTTCTTACAAAAAAGTCTCTCTTTCTGAGATCAATCAATCTATTGAAACTCCCAATAACAATCATTTTTGGCAAAATCTAAAAGCATTTTTAGGACCTGGAGCTCTTGTAGCAGTTGGTTATATGGATCCTGGAAACTGGATTACTAGTGTGGTTGGTGGTGCTTCCTACAAATATAGTCTCTTATTTGTTATTTTGATTTCATCCATCATTGCTATGCAGCTACAACAGATGGCTGGAAAGCTCGGTATCGTAACTAAGATGGACCTAGCACAGGCAACTGCACATCATGCTCCCAAATGGCTTCGCTATAGTCTTTGGGTGATTTTAGAATTAGCTTTAATGGCGACAGACTTAGCCGAGGTTTTAGGCTCAGCGATTGCCTTAAATCTTTTATTTAAAATACCGATTATGGTCGCTATCCTCTTAACCGTTTTAGATGTATTTCTTTTGTTGTTGTTGATGAAATTTGGCTTCAAAAAAATTGAAGCCATTGTGACGACTCTTATTTTAACCATATTAGCCATCTTTACCTATCTGGTGGCCTTATCCAATCCAAGTATTCAGGGTATCTTTGGTGGTTATTTACCGACTCCAACATTATTTGAAACACCATTGCCTGGTCATGAAAGCCAATTGACCTTGGCTCTAGGAATTGTAGGAGCGACAGTCATGCCCCATAATCTCTATCTTCACTCCTCTCTATCCCAAACAAGGAAAATCAATCACAAAGATAAGAAGGATGTTCGAAAAGCCGTGCGTTTTATGACCTGGGATTCAAATCTTCAGTTGTCCCTAGCCTTTATTGTCAATTCCTTGCTTCTTATTTTAGGGGCATCTCTCTTTTTTGGTCATGCATCTGAAATTTCGGCATTCTCCCAAATGTACAATGCTTTACAGGATTCGACAATAGCAGGAGCGATAGCCAGCTCAACTCTGTCAACTTTATTTGCCCTAGCCCTCTTAGCAAGTGGACAAAATTCGACCATTACAGGCACCTTGACAGGACAGATTGTCATGGAAGGTTTCTTACATCTGAAATTGCCTCAGTGGATGATCCGTATCGGTACCCGTATTTTTGCCTTGCTCCCTGTGATTATAGTCGCCGTCTTGTTTGGACATCAAGAAAAAACCTTGGATCAGTTATTGGTCTATTCACAGGTCTTTCTGTCAATCGCTCTTCCGTTTTCAATCTTCCCCTTAATCTATTTGACCTCTAAGAAGTCACTGATGGGAGAATTTACCAATGCCAAGTGGAACACCATCCTAGGTTACGCAGTTTCAATCATCTTGACCATTCTCAATATCAAGCTTCTTTTCGATATTTTTTAACCTCGTTTGACATCAATCATAGTGTCAGCGTGAAGGTTGACAAATAGAAAGTAGTAGTGATTGGTTCATAAAAAGAAGTACAAAAAAAGAACAGTGGTAACTGTTCTTTTTTATCATTATTTGAGACCGTATTTTTTGTTGAAACGATCCACGCGTCCATCTGCTTGAGTGAACTTTTGACGTCCAGTATAGAATGGGTGTGAGTCTGATGAAATTTCCACACGGATCAATGGGTAAGTTTCGCCTTCGAACTCAACAGTTTCGTTAGAGCGTTTTGTTGAACCGCTAAGGAATTTGTAACCAGTAGTTGTGTCCATGAAGACAACTGGGCGATATTCTGGATGGATATCTTTTTTCATTTTGCAATATTTCCTTTCTGCCATGGTCTCTTTGCGAGCCATAGATTGTTACCATACTAGTCTATCAGATTCTGATAAGTTTGGCAAGTCTTTTCCCTGATTTTATTAAAAATCTTGATAAAAAATCACTCCAGTGTTTACTGGAGTGACGGTAGAAGAATGATTAGTTCTCTTGTTTTGGAGCTTTTTCTTCTTGTTGATTTTTTACTTCTGGTTCTTTTACTGGTTCTACGTTTTCTGCTGCTGATTCAGCTTCTTTTTCAGATTCAGTAGTTTCTTTTTCTGTTGATTCTGTTACAGTTTCAGCTTCAGCCTCTGTTTCTGTTGGTTCGGCTACTGGCTCAGCTTCTGTTTTTGTTTCAGATTCAGTAGTTTCCTCTTTTACTGGTTCTGCATTTTCTTCTGTTGATTCAGCTTCCACATTAGCTGGTTCCTTAGCTTCTTCTTTTTGCTCGGTTTCCTCTTTAGCTGTCTCTGTTTTTTCAGCAGTAGTTTCTTCTTTTTTACGTTCTTGAGATTCTTTTTTGATTTCTTCGACCGCAGTTTTAACGGTAGAGCTTGTTACACGTCCGACAGTTTGAGCAAAATCTTTACCAGACTCAGCTAATTCAGTAAATGACTCTTTTGTAATTTTACCACCTGACATTGCCAAGAGACCAGTTACAACTAGTGCAATGCTAGCAAGAATAGCCAAAATCAAACCAAAGCCGATTGAAATGCCATATCCACCAAAGTTAGACATGTATTTATTTACATTAAAGAGACTATTTAGTGTGACAAGAGTTGCAATTGCACCTGCAACAATGACACCAATTGAGAACCCTTTAGACATTGCTTTATTCATATTATTCAAGCACGCAAGAACAATAGATACAATAGCTGCGATAATGACAAACCACCCATCTCCTTGGTAACCATTCACGCTATAGGACCCAAAAGAACCTGCATTTAAACTAGCCCATGGCAAGAGTGAACCAAGGATTGCTACTCCAGCAGAAATGAGAATATACAAACGATTTTTTTCCATTATTAAGTCTCCTTTTATTCAGTTTGATTTATTATACCATAAACTGATGTACAAAGAAACCGTATATTTTAAGAATCTAGCATATAAAAGGCCAAGAAAATTCTTTCTTAGCCTTGGTGAATCTGTAGAGCCTCTTTCAGCTCTTTGTATATTTGTTCGTTTTCTTCTAGACTATAGGAATTGGCGCCACTGGCTAATGGATGTCCTCCTCCGTCGTGTTCTTTGGCAATTTCATTGATAGGAGTGATTTTACTTCGCATTCGCACACGGAAGTGACCATCAGCTTGTTCAACAAAGATAGCCCAAGCCTTAACAGTATCAATTCGGCCAGGTGCTCCGACAATTGCAGCTGTTTCAGCATCCGTAACCTTATATTTTTCCAAGATGTCTTGAGTAAGTAGAACGCGTGCAGCTCCATTCTCATCAACTTCTAAATGATTATAGACAAAGCCTTGCAATTTTGCAATCTTGAAGCTCATGGTATCCATTTGACGAGACAATCCAGCAAAGTCAAAATCAACTTCTCGGAGCTGGCTAGCTATTCTAAAGGTACGGGCACTAGTTGAAGGGTAGAGAAAACGCCCTGTGTCTCCAACAATTCCTGCATAGAGAAGTCGTGCTGCTTCACTAGACAAAGTTAGCTGATTTCCTTGAGCAAATAATGCAATCATCTCACTGGCACTGCTTGAACTTGTATCCACCCAAGATAGGTCACCATAGATATCATCATTTGGATGGTGATCGATTTTGATGGTGAAATCAGCTTGTTCGTAGCGTTTATCATCGATACGAGGACGATTCGCTGTATCACAAATAATAGCAAGAGCTCCTTGGTAGTCCCTGTCTGGGACAGTATCCATTTCCGCCATCCAGGTTAGAGTTGGTTCGTTATAACCGACTGCTTTGATAGTCTTTTCTGGAAAATGGTGTGTGAGAAGAGCTTTCAAGCCCACTTGACTCCCTAAGGCATCAGGATCTGGTTTCATATGACGATGAATGATAATGGTATCGTATTCTTTGATTTTCTCTAAAATTTGCTGGCAAATTTCCATAAATAACCTCAATTCTTTCTCATTTCATTGTAGCACAAGAATTTTTATTTTTAAAATGAAAAAGATATGATATAATGGAGAAAGATAAATTGAGGAGGACGATATGGCATTAGCAAAAATTGTATTTGCCAGTATGACCGGTAATACCGAAGAAATTGCAGATATTGTAGCAGATAAATTGCGAGACTTGGGATTGGATGTCGATGTTGATGAATGTACGACTGTTGACGCTTCAGATTTCTTGGAAGCGGATATCGCAATCGTTGCGACTTACACTTACGGAGATGGAGAATTGCCAGATGAGATGATGGACTTCTACGAAGACCTTGCAGACCTCAACTTGAATGGTAAAATCTATGGAGTTGTTGGTTCAGGAGATACCTTCTACGACGAATTCTGTAAGGCTGTTGATGACTTTGATCGCGTTTTTGTAGCGACAGGAGCAGAAAAAGGTTCGGAGTGTGTTAAAGTGGACCTCTCTGCTGAAGAAGAAGACATCGAGCGTTTGGAACAATTCGCAGAAGAATTGGCTGCAAAAGTAGGATAAGAATCAAATTGCGCTGACTGGAAGAAGTCAGTGCGTTTTTTTATTAATTATTTTGGGATTTTACTAGCCTATTTGGTAGCTTTTTGATACAATAATTCAAATAAAGGAGGAGACTGTATGAACTTAGATATTATTCGGCAAGAAATTGATCAAATCGACGACCAAATCGTTAAGCTCCTAGAAGAACGAATGCACTTGGTTGAGGGTGTAGTTGCCTATAAGAAAGCCTCAGGAAAACCTATTTTAGATACTAAGAGAGAAGAAATCATTTTTGAAAAAGTCAGAAATAGAGTAGAAGATAAGCGCTATCAGGAGACCATTGTTGCGACTTTTTCAGACATTCTCAAACGTTCGCGTGATTATCAGGATCAAAATATCAAATGAAAAAAGAACAATTTTATCCGCTAGGAATTTTTCTGGCTGCAATGGTGGGAGGCCTTGTCCGCTATCTCATTTCCACTTGGTTACCAGCCAGTCCAGACTTTCCTTGGGGGACCCTCCTTGTCAACTATCTGGGAATATTCTGCTTGGTTTATCTTGTCAAGGGCTATCTGGTCTACAAGGAAACTAGTAAAGGCTTAGTTTTGGCGCTGGGGACCGGCTTTTGTGGAGGTTTAACAACCTTTTCTAGCTTAATGCTTGATGCTGTGAAACTGCTTGATACCGGGCGTTATCTTAGCTTAGGCATCTACTTATTTTTGAGCATTGGTGGAGGTCTACTTTTGGCTTATGTTCTAGGGAGGAAGAAATGGTAATCGTTTATCTTGCAATCGCCTGCGGGTTCGGAGCCTTGGTGCGTTATTTCTTTTCCCGCTATAATCAAGCTTCTAAATTGCCACTAGGAACTCTCATAGCCAATCTTCTAGGATGTTTTTTGATCGGCCTACTCTACAATCATGTGGAGTCCAAGGAAATCTATGCCATCCTAGCGACAGGTTTTTGTGGAGGGTTAACGACCTTTTCAACCTTGAATGACGAGCTACAAAGACTAATCAGTGACAAGAAGGTATTTTATAGCTATTTTCTCTTAACTTATATAGGCGGTTTTCTAGCGATTTTTTTAGGAATTCTGCTATAAATTTCTTTACTTTTAGGTGGAAATTTGGTAAACTGTATCTTGTGTGTAATGGACGCACAAAAATACAGTTTATCCGCTGAGGAAGGTTCCTCAAGATTGACAAAGATAGGAGAATAAAATGAATCCATTAATCCAAAGCTTGACTGAAGGTCAACTTCGTACAGATATCCCATCATTCCGTCCTGGTGACACTGTTCGTGTACACGCGAAAGTTGTCGAAGGTAACCGTGAACGTATCCAGATTTTTGAAGGTGTTGTTATTGCACGTAAAGGTGCAGGCATCTCAGAAAACTACACAGTTCGTAAAATCTCTAACGGTGTAGGTGTTGAGCGTATCTTCCCAATCCACACTCCACGTGTTGAAAAGATCGAAGTTGTTCGTTACGGTAAAGTACGTCGTGCGAAATTGTACTACTTGCGTGCTCTTCAAGGTAAAGCAGCTCGTATCAAAGAAATCCGTCGTTAATTCGACTAAAAAACTCTGCTCACCCAGCAGGGTTTTTCTCTAGCTCCCTTAGTTCAATGGATATAACAACTCCCTCCTAAGGAGTAGTTGCAGGTTCGATTCCTGCAGGGGGCAGTAAACTAGAAACAAAACACTGGATAGCTAGTGTTTTTTTGTTAGTTTTTAACTAGCAAACCCCTCATATCAAGCGCTTGTATGGTATAATAATGGGAAACGTTAACATTGATTTTTAAGGTAGTTCTATCATGTTGGAATACCAAATAAAAAAGATTATGAGTGCTCTACTAGTTTAGTCTGAAAGGGTTATAAGAAAAGGGAAAATACAAATGAAACCAACAAAACTACAATGGGAAGATGTTATCCAATTTGAAGAGGTAAAAGGTTACGGTCAGCATATCTGGAGAGATGGTAATCATCTTTATTATGTTGATGAGGAGGGAGGAATTGCCCCTCAGCGTGTAGTTTATAAATTACCAAATGAGCTGTTTGCCTTATTAGAAAGTGGAGAGAGATCGCTACTCGAAATATCTTGGAAGATTAAGCACGATCGTTGGCCACCGATGGAAGAAGAAATCAATAAAATAAAAAGAGGAAGAGCCAAAGAACGACCAAAGATACTGATAGCTAATCCGAAAAATCAATTACTTTTTACACAAGAAGAATTAAAAGAGTTAATGCCTATTGCAGAGACTATTTGGATCGAATCTGAAGGCAAATTTCCAGATGATTATGTATCACCACTTAAGTAAGGAAGGTATAAAATGAAACTGAATTCCAGATATTAGAGAGCTCTAATCCAGTTCACTGAAGCTATGAAAAAGCTTGTATCATTTGATTATGGTTAGAAAGGGAGTGGAAATGATAGAAAAGAGAAAACATTATAAAGGACTAGTTCATCTAGGAGAGTTTAAGAACAAATTGGTCTATTATGACCTAAAGACAAAGAAATTGTTTTTTTCGATTCCAGAAAGAACTTCTAAGAGTCAACAGTACGTTATTCTTTCCCTGGTATTGCTATTTCTTCCTTTTATCAGATTTCTGAATGGATTGACAATCTTTAGTATAGCTGAGCACAAGTATCTTTATTTGATTTTATTCTCTTGTCTTTCCTTACTTTTCGGGAAATCGCTGGATGTCTATTTTAAGAAAGATTTGGATTTGTATCCGGCTCTATTTACAGATTTGGAGTATTTAGAATTTCTAGAGGTAGTAAAGAAAAGTGGAGCTGTTGTTTCTTCCGTAATTCGTGGTAGCTTTATTAGTTTGTTAGTATCTTTAGTCGCCTTCCTGTTATATCCTAGTTTTTTGCCATTATTTTTCCACTCGATGCTTTTGTTTATTCTCTATTTGTGTTTGGCCAATAATTTACACAAGCGAAAGAAGGTCATGGAGAGTTTGATAAGAAATGTGCGCATCAACTAGATCTTTTTGTTTTTGCCTATGATAAAGAAGAATAAAAAAAGTAAAGAAAGTTGATTTATATGACAACAGAAATGCTGCAATACCAAAATTGTACGGTATTAAAAAATAACAATGATTATCAGATTCTATGGAGTAGAGGGAAAGAAGTGCTTAATTTTCCCATTAGCCAGGAATTAGCAGAACGTGTTTCAAAATCAGAAAAAGATGCTTTAGAAGTAATGTTTTATTGTGAACATCATCGTTGGCCAAAGGCAGATGAGTTAGAAGATTATAATCAATCGGATACGATTGTACATAGAGGCAATGGATTTATTGTATATGAGACAGACGGCTATTACGAAATTAGCTTCTTTAAAGAAATTGGCGGAGTCATGGGTCCAGAAGTTCGCTATCCTATTACTAAAGAACTGATGGATAAAGCATTTGAATCTTCTAGGGGAGCATACGAAGTCATGGTTTATGCTGAAACAGGACGCTGGCCTTTATAGTAAAGTGGATGACATCATAAGAACAGCCCCAAAATAGGGAATAACTAATCAGTAGACATTTGGTAGATGGAAAAGGAGATGAGAATGAAAACAATTTATTTAAGTAAAAAAGATATGTTGGAAATTTGTCAGGATGGTGATAAGTATTTCTTGCGTTATCCAACTTTTAATATTACCATGCCAGAAGTAGTTCAAGAAATCCCCAAAGAAGCTGCAGATAGTTATATGTCGGGAGAACATGATGGTGAAGAATTAATTAATTATGCTAACTTCGGATTTTGGAAATCAAAAATTAGTCAAGAAGATGCTAACATACAATTTTTGAGAGATAATCCAGAATTTCTTCTTATTGAAATATATAGAAAGAGACACTATTTCTCCGAAAAAGAATTTGAAGAACTGATACAAAAAGCAATTTCCTCAAAGCTCAAGTCAACTGAACTTGATGCAATTGGTATAGTTGATAGTCATTTAGAGCTTCTTCTGGTGGATCCAGTTGGCTGGGAGGAAGAGATAGAAGCAGTCCATCTGGAAATTCTGCAAGAAAAAATTAATAATTACATTCACTTCCTCGAAAGCAAGCGGTATGTAGCACGATATGGTGATCAGTTTGACAAAAAAGTCATCCATATCACATTCCAGTATTCTCCATCTGATAATGGATTGGCCTTTCTTGCTGCGGTTCAGAAGACATTGCAAAATACAGGTATGAGCTTGAAGGTAGAATTGCCAGAGTGAGTTAGAAAATGAGAAGGCGTTTGTCTTCTCTTTTCTAATATTCTTAAACTTTTGCAATCTTTTCTGGACTAGATTTATAATATGGTATAATGTAAAAAAGTGCTTTCTGATTAATGGCTATAAAACTTGATATAGTAAGAGAACTACTCTATCAGTTTAGTTCATATCATTTAGAATTGAGAGGGGCGACTATGTTAACATTAAGCCATGTGATTGAAGATACCTACAATGTTGAGGTGGACTTTTATACGCCTCTTACTATTGAATGTTCAAGTTTCCCCTCTTATATACGAAAAGCTTACTTCCGTTTAGTAGGCGATAATAGCCTACTTGAGATTGGGATAAATCCAGATTCTTTTCGGTTGATGAATATTATACTTGTCCAAGTCTCAAATGTGACTTTAATGGGCGACATGAGTCTAGAAGAAGTGGAAGAGATAGAAGGCATTCCTGTTTTTCGTGATACTATCATGTTTACAAATGGACTACATGATAGGAAACAGTCCTTTGATGTCTTTTTATCTAAAGACTTTTTGAAAATACAGTTGCTTAATCCTAAGGAAACTATGTATCTGACTAATGGGAGAGTAAAATTAGGATTTTCTCAAGATGGAACACTCGTGAGCATCTTGCTCGTAGAACTGACATGTCATGAATATGAAATTTTAAAAAATAGTTTTGAATAGCACTCCAAAAATCTATTTCCTTGAGTGCTATAAAACTAGACTTATTTGAATAAGGAGAAAAAATGATTAGAGCAAAATATGGTGAAAATATTGTTGTCGCTTTTAAGTACAAAAATCAGTATTCTTGGTATATTTCTGACTTGGAGCTATGGTATATTAATTACGAAGAAGCGGGATATAATGTAGAACATATTGATAAAGAGAGATTGCGCTCCGCGTTTTTATTGCCTGAGAATGTCCTTTATTTTTTAGAGGATATGAAAAAATATAGTTGCGACCTTTCAGAGTTAAGGAAAGTCTTTGCTAATGAGTATAAAAGGGATAAACTGAACGCTATTTATGATTTCGCCCCATCTTTATTTGTTGATATGGACAATTTGTTATTGTACTCAAATTACGTAGAGTCTATTTCTTTTGAAGAGTATGTATCAGCTCCATGGATTGGGAAATATCAATATTTCCTAGATTTAATTCCAAGAGAATATTGGTTTTGGACGGAAATAGGTGAAAATGTGTTTGACAAAAATAAAACAAGTGAATAGAGTAAAGAAAATAAACAAAGGAAGAGACTCCGCTCAACAGTTACCAAGAGTATCAGGAATGGTATGACAAACACGTAAACTAGATTTGGAAGGATATGTAGAAAACTACAGAATAATGAAAAGAGGAATAATAATGCCACAAGAGCGATATCTCCAGATTAAAAAAGAATATAAAATTCGCTTAGGATTAGTGATATTTCTATTTACTATATTTGCAATACTAAGCATAGTACTCATTTTTAATCTTTCTAGATTTATCCCACTTGCAGTAACAGCTATGGGAACAGTTGTGCCTTTTAATCATTTTCTGCTAGTTCCGCTATGGGAACAAAAAAAAGAGATAGAAAAAGAGCATCCTGAATGGAGAGAGCTTAGCACCAGTGGTATCAAAATTCCCTCATCAGAATCCAGTAAAAGAACTTTAGCAGCTATTGGAACTATTTTGGCCTTATTCTTCTCTTTTGCGATGCTCTACAGACCGGTTAAAGTGAATAAGCCAATACCTAGTATTGAGGAAATCAATAAGATACCAAAATTGGACCGCAAAACACCTAAAACATCAAGCTCTTCTAGTTCTGAAAGAGCTAACTCCTCGGATTCTAGAGCATCGTCTTCTACTGAAGAGAGCACTAAGGCAGAAAGTTCAGGAACGGAATCTTCAAAAGATGAGACACATAACTATGATTTCCATCTTCCCGGAGTTGATGATGAGGAATTGCGTAGAGTCATTGATAGATCCAAAAAAGATTTTAGAGAGAATCATGCTAAGGAACAGACTACAGAATAGATAGATATAAAAGTAGAATTACTAGCTTAATTGAGGGAGCGAAAACCGCTCTCTTTTTGTGGTATAATGGAATATGTGGAGGGTTAGTATGCGTAAAGAATATCTAGTTTATCAAAACAAAGTATACTCTAATTTTGTGAATTATATAAATGACTATATCCTTCTTTCAGAAGATCCGGCAATGTTGAAAGAAGGCTATTTCCCCTATAGTTCCTATGTAGATGGTGAAGAAGAAGGTCTATACGGGAAGCTTGTGCCTTATAGTGAGGTTAGTCAGAGGTATTCGGTTTATGATCGTGTCCTATATAAAGGTCAGGAATTTGCAATGGCTGGTCACAAGAGTGGAGATGATGATTTCACAGCACCTGATTCTTATGTGCGAATATTGGTTTCTGATAAAGAATTTTTAAATGAAAACAATATAGCAGATGGTGCGGAATTGATGGATGATAAGTACGGTCTTATCACGTATGCATCAGGAAAAATCCCTGTCAGCGAAGTAACGATTCTACGTCGTAGAAAGAATTTGCCAGTAGACCGAAGGAGAAAAATATGAAATCAGTTAATTTTACAATAAAAAGCAACCAATCACTAAGCATTGGTGAGGTGCTTCAAGCAGAATTTTTTGAATGTTACAGCGTTTCTGCTAAGGATGCGGGCTTAAAGCCATCTGCAGACTCTCTTATTTCGGATTTCCATTCTGTTCAGTTTGGGGTCAAAGAGAAGTCTAGTTTAGGGTTCCGTCTATCTTTTGATGGTCAAGCCTATCAGGTATCTGTTCCAGATTTGGCGACAGCTTATGACTGGACTGGGGCCTTGATGTTCTTGAAAACTTTGCTGGTTCTCTTAGATGTAAGTGTGTGTGAACATGATGGAGTGGACTATGATAAAGATTCCATTCTTGATTTTCATTTCACAGATATTTTCTTATCAGCTCTTTCAGAATTGACTAAGGAAGTAAAAGTTCATCCCATCGTGGAAATTATGGGAGTGAAACGTCCTATTTACATCAATGAACTCTACCTAGGGCAGATTATCCATGTACCGGATGATCAACTCTTAAATAGTTATGACCAGCGTTTGCGCTTTACCCAACAGCTAAATGCTTATTACTCTGAGCAGCAAGTTTTTAAAGTAGAGCAAAATGGAGAGGACATCATTATCCCTATCAATTATCTAAATAGTGAAGGACGAACTATTTTGCCGGCTCAACCAGAGCTAGAACCTCAATATTTACAAGAGTATCGAGGAAGTAAGGTTGCAGTGGCACGACTGTTTATCATGACAGCCGGTGGGGAAAAACTAGCCGAGGTTCCTTATCGTCAGTTCTTAGAGTCGTTGACCGAGGGTATCTATATGTTGGATGCCAAATACGTTCTTGTAAACCCAATTTCTCCTGAAATGTTGCAGAAGTTATCACAAAACTAACATTCTAAGAAACTTATTAGTCCGTTCATGAAAAGTTTACCATCTGATAGTTTTTTCAGATGGTCTTCTTTTTCCTTAAGTTCCCCATTTTATTTTTTCTGTATTTATTTTATGCTATAATAAGACAAAGTTTTAATACCATTATTCAACAATAGACTAAGTAAATACCCAGAAATAGGCAGAATAAACCAATGGAGTAACTAAATGAAAAAATTTGAAATACCAGAGCCTAAAGATTATCAAAATTTTGTAAAAGACTATCGTGAAATAATGAAGGAAGGGAAAGAAGCAGAAGCATTTCTTGGAGACGATATTAGGTATCGTTTTCAACAACGCAACTCAATGATAACAGAATACACTGATATTCAGGTGTTGATGGAATATTGTTTATTCCCTCTATATGTAGAAGGTGATAAAGATATAGAGAAAAGGACATTTGAGATATTAAAAGAGTTCTCTTTAAGTATTGATGAAAAGAAAATATGGCAAGTTACGGAATATTTATTGCTTCAAGATTTCATTCTGGCGGAATATAAACCCCTTCCTTTTGAAATTGATACAAGAAAATTAGTTCCTCTTATACTTGATACAATAGAAAAACTTCCTAACGAGTTAAAAACTAGTGGATATTATGCTCGATTAATTGGAAATATTAAATCAATTCCTTCTTTCAAGTATTATGAGGTGGAAAAGGTAGAGAAAATCCTTAAGGAATTCAAAGAAAAATACTACAATCCACCTAAGAAGGTAGAATTGTAGGAAAAGACATTCTTGATAAGAGCAATGATGGAGGAATTTTGATGACAAAACAGGAATTATTAGACTTTTTAAAATTTAATAGCAATAAACTTAGATATTATACTGTGTACTTAAATAAAAAAGTTTTAGAGCAGTTTGCGATAGGGTATTATCAGGATTTAAGTGCAAATAGATTTATAGTGTATGAGGTGACTGAACGTCAACAGTTATATGAAAAAGCTAGTTTTGAAAGAGAAAAGGATGCTATTGAAGAATTATATGAGATTGTAAAGTTTAGATGTAGGATTAAGAGTATCCCTATTCAGTTAGAGGTTTCAGAAATTGATGCAATCGGAACGAGTGATACAGACTTGGAACTTTTATTAATTGATGGTAATCTTTGGCTTCCAGATACCGAAGAGGAGCATTTGTTGAAGCTTCAAGAAAAACTCAACAACTATATCTACTTCCTCGAAAGTAAGCAGTACGTGGAGCGATATGGCGATAGCTTTGACAAAAAAGTCATCCATATCACATTCCAGTATTCTCCGTCTGATAATGGACTAGCCTTTCTCGCTGCGGTTCAGAAGACATTACAGAATACAGATATGAGCTTGAAGGTAGAAGTACCAGAGTGACAAAGAGAGCGGAAACGCTCTCTTTTATGTTATAATAGGCATAGAATGTATAGGAGAAAGAGATGAAGGAAAATAAACGCTTATTTTGGGTTGTTAGTGTAATGTTAATGATTTTAACCCTTTTTGCGCTAAATGGATGTGGTTCAGGCGGAGAAACTATTCCAAAAAACAGAACAAAAGAACAGTACGAATTTGAAAAAACGTTTGAACCTATATTTAAATTTTTAGAGCAAGACAAGAAGGAGTTTAATGGATTAAAGCTTTACAAAAATAGTATTTATATAGAGAGTGGAAACGTAGTAAAGAATTATAAAGTATTCTTAGATACTAGCCAATCTGACATTAAGGGTGACTATACAATAAAAATTGGGGATAATAAAGAAACAGTTCCTGTTACTTACTCTAATGGGAAGTTAAATTATGGGTCGGAGGTAACTCCTTTATATGATGAAGAAATTCTTAATTTGGTAGTACAAAGAGATTATTTCGCTTCCTTGAATATAAAAGAAACCTTTAAGAGTGCAGAAACAGAGCTTCGTGATATTATCTATGAACCAGAAAATCATTCTGACCTCTATAAATATCTTAAAAATAAGTACGATATGCCAGAAGATACGACCTGTCGAATAATATTAGACTACTCTAGTGGAACAATCTATGGAATTTCAATACTAATGGAATCTAAGGATGAGGCTGTTCAAATAGATTTAACTATATTTAAACAACGGGAGGATAATAAATGAATGAAATTGAAAAAAGTAATCGTCGAGTTGAAAGATAAAGCACTATAAAAGCTGTTTTATAACTGATTTTTAATGAGCATCAGGAGATATTATGTTAAAATCGAACAAGTGGATATTCCTTGCGATTTCCGTTCCCTTTATTATTGTTGGTTTGTCATATTTGTTAATTAGGATACCGATTGGGAACACTGGTAAGTTTATTCATGATCATGCGGATTCTATCAAAAGCGAAATTATTGCAGACATAGACAGTCAAGGGCAATATATAAAGTCAGTGACGCTTTTACCGGGTTCTGCGAGGGGAGGCTTTGATAATGGTGGAGATGTAGGTGGAAATTATCATATTTCCTTTACAGCTTATGCTAATAATAATCGAAAGCAGTCAATGAAAGTAGAATTATACTTTCCTGATGCTGCTATAGGTCCTTTTACATTTATAAAACCCAATCCTTATAAATCTCCTGAAACTATGAGGAAATGGTACTTATCAGTAGTAGAGGTATCAAGTGATCCCTCATGGGATTGGAAGCGAGAGCAAGATAAATTAACTGAAACTATGAATAAACTTGTTCGCAAGAGCAAGGATGCATCCAGGCAAGCTCAAAAAGAAACTATGATTCGTCTTCTTAACAGATGGCTACAAGAACATGAGGAAAATTTCAAACTAGCTATCCAAACAGACCTGTATAGAAACGACCCAGAATTGGAACAGAAATTAGGAAAGATTCAAAGTATCAGTGTAAGTGAATATCAAATGTACATTCCTTCGACAGGTAGCGACATTCGTTTTGATGTTAGATTTGAGAAATATCCTGAAGAAGTAGCTACTATAGACGTTCGCTTGCATTCCCAAGGGGAACAGTCAGTTTTTAAGGATCCCTCAGTAGCTGCAACTATTAGTTTTGAAAGAGAACGTTTTGTTATAAAAACTGTGTACGACTCCAAGCTATTTCCAATTTTTAATCAAAGTCGATTTGGTAATAGCAATGGAGAAATATCTTATGAGCTCCCAAAAGATTATGAAAATCAATTTTTAATTCCTTAACTTTCAAGCAAGCTATTGTACTTGCTTTATCTTTATGGCTTCTAGCTATAAGAGTAAGAACGACAAATCGATGTATGATAGAGGAGATTCAAGCTTATATCTCTTCCTTGTAGACATGGGATACTGATGTTTTCAAGTATAAAGGAGTAAAAATGATGCTAGCTATTTGTATAGATTCTATAGGTGACAAGTCAGGGACCTATAAGTTGTTAAGAAATTATTCATCCTTGCCTTTCTCTTTAATCCAATCCAGAATAAATGATCATGACACGGTAATAGAAGTAGACATGTTAGATTTGGACGAATTGAAAAAGGTCAGAGCACTCATCCATGAGTTGAGTGCCATTGGGACTAAGGTTACGATGAGGGATTCGACTAGTATTATCACCTTAGAATTATTAAATAATATTATTTCTACCTTCGAAGAGATTGCGGCTGAAAGAGAAGAACTGGATGCTCTGATGTTTGAGGAGGAAGAGTGATTTGTTTTGCAAGTTTATAAAGGTAACTCGTTTGTGACGAATTCAATATTCAAAAAGAACACCCCATAAGTTAGAATTTTATCTCTACCTTTTGGGGTGTCGTTTATTTTTTATAGTTAAGCATTTTACAATACCCACGTACGGATGGCATGGGCAACGCCAGATTCGTCATTTGTTTTAGTGATGTATTTGGCGATTTTTTTGAGTTCTGGATTTCCATTTTCCATAACAACGGGGTTGCCAACGACTTCGAGCATGGCACGGTCATTTTCTTCGTCACCGATCGCCATGGTTTCATCTTTAGTCAATCCTAGTTTTTCAGCTAGGTGAGTGATGGCTGAACCCTTGTCTACATTCTTTTTAAGGAGTTCAAGGTAGAAGGGAGCAGATTTGTTGATAGAGTAGCGTTCGTAAAATTCTGCTGGGATTTTTTCAATTGCGGCATCGAGAATCTCTGGTTCGTCGATAAACATACATTTGACGATTTCTTTACCAGCCATTTCTTCAGGAGTACGGTAGAAGATGGGCATGCTGACGAGGGTTGATTCGTGTACTGTGTATTTTCCGATATTGCGATTGGCAGTGTAGATACCATCCTTGGTAATGGCGTGCATGTGAACACCGAGCTTGCGACTGAGGAATTCCATATCCAGATAATCCTCATAGGTCAAGGATTCGCTGATAATCTCATGGGCAGTAGCAGTTTCTTGAACAAGGGCACCATTGAAGGTTACGACATAGTCACCCTCGTCTCTCAATTGCAAGTCGTCCAGAAGTTTGGCAACACCTGCGATAGGACGACCCGTTGCAATTACGACTTTGACACCAGCTTCTTTGGCATCTTGGATGGCAGAAAAGACTTCCGGAGTGATTTCCTTTTTACTGTTAACCAGGGTACCATCGATATCGACGGCGATTAGTTTAATACTCATAAATTTCCTCTATTCGTTCTTATTTGGGGTAAAATGATCGTTCTCAATCAAGTGTAAAAATTGCTGGGTAACGCTTGCGAAGATGCTGTTTTGGTCCAACATTTCTTTTGGAAAATAGAAACGATTGTCTCCGTGGCGGCTGCCAGCAAGAGATTGGACGATAGGAGACAGGCTAGAGAGTTCTGCCAGTTCACCATTTTTCTGTAGAATCTCAATCTGTGTCCGTGGATTTTCAGATTCGGGACGATAGATATCATAAGGGAGGTCAAAGTTCTTATGAATAGCAGTATAGTAGTCTGGATCAAAGCCGATTTCTTCAACCAGCTGTCTCATGGTTGCGAGTTGGTCTTGGTCTTTTTCTGAAAAAGTAATGGATTTAAAGACCTTGCGGTTGACAAAACGTTGTGACAAGTCGGCTAGTATCTTGTCAGGACTGGTCATCCAGAGTTGGAAGTAGGTATTCATCACGCCGTCATCAAGTGCCAGATAGTCAGATAGAGTAACTTTCTTTTCAAAAAAAGGTAGCAAATGTGGAGAAGTGCGTGCAAAGAAGTCCTTGTCTTCAGGATAGAGTTCCTTGGCGCGTTTGAGGAGATTTTGTAGGAGAACCTCCATGGCCCGTGTTGCTGGGTGGAAATAAACCTGCATATACATCTGGTAGCGACTGAGAACATAGTCTTCGATGGCGTGCATGCCATTGCGCTGAAAGGCGATACCATTTTCGACTGGACGAATGACTCGAAGGATGCGAGTCAGGTCAAATTCCCCATAAGATGCTCCTGTAAAATAAGAGTCGCGCAAGAGATAGTCCATGCGGTCTGCATCAATCTGACTGGAAATGAGCTGTACGACCTGTTTGTTAGGGTAGGTATGGTCGATGACACTAGCCACTTTTTCAGGAAAGTCTGGCGCTACTTGTAGCAGGACTTGGTGAATCTCTGTCTCAGGACTTTGGATAATTTCCTGAGTGATGGCTTCGTGGTCTGTATCAAAGAGATGTTCAAAAGTATGCGAGTAAGCACCATGCCCAAGGTCATGAAGGAGTGCAGCGGTCATGGTCAAGAGAGATTCAGCAGGATCCCATTCTTCAGGATATTTTTCTTCAAAAATCTCTGTGATACGACGAGCAATCTCATAGACTCCCAAACAGTGGGAAAAGCGACTGTGCTCCCCACCATGGAAAGTATAGCTGGAAGTTCCTAGCTGTTTGATACGACGCAAGCGTTGAAATTCTTTTGTATTGATCAAGTCATAGATGACCTGATTGTTTACATGGATATAATTGTGAACTGGGTCACGGAATACTTTTTCGTTCATATGACCATTATAGCAAAATCCTGTTCTTTTTGGTAAAATAGTAGGATAAGAGACAAGAAAGAGGATTTGATGTGAAGATTCGGATGCGAAATAGGATTCAGTTTGATGAACAATTGGAAGTCATTGACCAACTTTATGACGTGGAAGTGCATGAAAAAGGGGATTCTAGCTATCTGCTTTTCTACAATGAGGAAAAGGAAAAAGTGGTTCTCAAGCTTCATGAAGAAGAACTGGTGATGACCCGTTTCTCGAGTCCCAAGACCATCATGCGTTTTCTAAAGGATAGTGATAGTTTGGCCTATATTCCTACTCCAATGGGGATGCAGGAGTTTATCATTCAAACGAGTCACTACAAACTGGATGGGCAAAAGATTGAGCTGGCCTATCAACTGCAAAACAAAGAGGGACACCCCTTTGCCAGCTATCAATTAGAAATTACTTGGGGATAAGAAAAAGGTTGGCGAATGCCAACCTTATTTGATATAGAGTTCTTGATTTTTTAGGACAATTTCACGTACATTTGCAAATTTCTTGAGTTTTTTAAGCTCTTCTGGATGGGTTACGAGAGTGATAACATAGCCCTCTTTACCCATGCGACCTGTACGGCCAGCGCGGTGGGTGTAAGTTTCCATATCTCTAGGAATATCAAAGTTTACAACACATTCTAGGCTATCGATATCAATTCCACGAGCCAGAAGGTCAGTTGCAAGGAGAAGAGTTAGTTGCTTGTTCTTAAACTTTTCCAAGATAACTTTTCTAAACTTGACATTGACATCACTAGCGAGGGAAACAGCCAAGATATCCCGATACTGTAGTTTTTCCTCTGCGTTTCCAAGGTCTGAGAGGCTGTTAAAGAAGACCAGACCACGAAAATCCTCTACATGAGCTAACTTTCGTAGCATATCCACTCGGTGACGTTGGTCTACCTGCATGTAGAAATGTTGAATGTTGTCCAACTTTTGGTCAGAAAGATCGATGGTGCGCGTGTTTGGTGCAATATTTTCTTGGTCAAACTTGGTCGTCGCACTCATGTAGATGAGTTGATGGTCACGAGGTGCGTAGTGAGTGATTTTCTCAACAAAGTGAATCTGAGAATCATCGAGCAACTGGTCAAATTCATCTAGGATGATGGTTTCCACATTCATCATCTTGATTTTTTTCAATTTAATCAACTCAAAGATACGGCCAGGTGTTCCAATCAGAATTTCTGGTCCTTTTTTAAGACGTTCAATCTGGCGTTTTTGACTGGAACCTGATAAGAAGAGCTGAGCAGTCAAGCCGATAGCTTCTGCCCACGTTTTACACACGTCAAAAATCTGTCCAGCCAGTTCGGTATTTGGTGCTAGAATCAAGAGCTGCTGGGATTTTTTCTTTTTCAGTCTGAGTAGACTTGGGAGTAAGTAAGCGAGGGTCTTACCAGTTCCTGTTGGGCTCACTCCTAGGAGATTTTCTCCAGCAAGAATAGGCTCAAATAGTTGAGTTTGAATGGGGGTAAATTCTTGGAAACCGAGTTGGTCGCTCAATTCCTGCCATTCAGTCGGTAGTTTGGTTTTCATTTTTCTGCCTCAAATCTAATGCCAGCAGTCTGGCGCATGGTATATAATAGGTCATGAACAGAACCTGCATAATCCAGCCAGTTCTGGTAAAGTGTCTGATCTGGTTGCTGGATCATGTGTGCAAATGCGGCGGCTTCCTCAGTCATCGTATGAGGAGCTTGTTGGATAGGGAGCTGGACTTGATTTCCTCGGTGGTCGCTAAAAATAGCTGAGCGGACATGTTCAATCGTGTTAAGAGTCAAGGTTCCATCTGCTGTGTAAATCTCACAAGGAAGATTGGAAGTGATGTTTTTCCCAGCCTTGATATGAACTTGAAAGTTAGGGTAGAAGAGGATACCGTCCCCATTTAGGTCAATGCTATTGTCGAGCTGTTGAGCCTGATAGGTTGCGTTCTGAGCTTTTCCAAAGAGGCGAACGGCAGCATAGAGAGGATAAATCCCCAAGTCCATAAGAGCTCCACCAGCAAAACGGTCTGAAAAGACATTTGGCGTCTGTCCTGCCAACAAGTCCGGCATCTTGGAAGAATACTTGGCATAGTTGAAATCAGCTCCTAAGATTTGCTTGTCTGTCAAAAAATTCTTAATAGTGGTAAAAGCTTCCTCGTGGTAGTTTCGTGCCGCTTCAAAGATAAAACAGTGATTTTTCTCAGCTGTTTGTTTCAAATCTAGCCATTCTTGTGGCTGAGTGACAGCTGGCTTTTCAAGAATGACGTGCTTACCAGCAGACAAGGCAGCCTTGGCTTGAGCAAAATGCAAGGAGTTTGGACTAGCGATATAGACTACGTCAAAGGAAGACTTAAAGAAGTCTTCTAATTGATTAAAGAGTTGGATATCTTGATAACAAGAAGCAAAGGTTGCGGCAGTTTCTCGTTTTCTAGAATAGACTGCGACCAGCTGGTATTCTCCGCTAGCATGGGCTGCTTCTATGAAATGATGGCTGATAGCGCCTGTTCCGATGACACCTAATTTAAGCATAAATACTCCTTTTCCGACTTCAAATCCTTCCTTCATTATAACATAGAAAAGAAAGACTATCCAATAGATGGTAAAAATTTTCAAATGGACTACGCATTTCTTGGAGAAAATGGTACAATATTGAAATGAGTAAATGAAACTGAAATGGGAGAGAAAATGAGATTGTTACCAATAAGAAAAATATCACGTCAGTCTAAGAGGCTAGCGCTTTTTTTGACTTTTTGTGCAGGATATGTCGATGCCTATACCTTTATAGTGCGAGGAAACACCCTTGTGGCTGGACAAACTGGGAATGTTGTTTTTCTCTCTGTAGGACTCATTCAGCAGAATGTCTCGGACGCCAGTGCTAAAGTAATGACCTTGTTGTCCTTTATGATGGGTGTCTTTTTTCTGACATTGTATAAGGAAAAACTTCGAATTGTTAAAAAGCCGATTTTGTCCTTGATACCACTCGCGGTCTTATCCATAATCATTGGTTTTGTTCCCTTGTCAGTAGACAATATCTACCTAGTTCCACCCTTAGCGTTTTGTATGGGACTGGTGACAACAGCCTTTGGAGAAGTTTCGGGTATCGCCTATAATAATGCTTTTATGACAGGGAATATTAAACGTACCATGTTGGCTTTTGGAGATTATTTCCGGACCAAGCATACGCCTTTCCTACGAGAGGGCTTGATTTTTGTTAGCTTGCTTAGCAGTTTTGTCTTCGGAGTTGTTTTTTCAGCTTATTTGACGATTTATTATCAGGAGAAGACAATTCTAGGTGTTCCTCTTATGATGAGTATCTTTTACTTCAGTTTGCTTTTTGCTTCTTGGAGAAAAAAAGGGAAAGAAAAAGCTTAAATTTGATTGATTTCGCTTGTAAGAAAAAAGAAGATATGCTATACTTGAAGAGTTGACTATGCACAATCCTGTGCAACCGCACGAACATCGTTGCTCACATAGTGAGTATAAAGTGGTTCGTCCCACGATGCTAGGCGAGTCTTCACAAAAATACGGGGAAACCCTAAAAATCATAGGAGGTGCATAATGAGCACATACGCAATTATCAAAACTGGCGGAAAACAAGTTAAAGTTGAAGTTGGTCAAGCAGTTTACGTTGAAAAATTGAACGTTGAAGCTGGTCAAGAAGTTACTTTTAACGAAGTTGTTCTTGTTGGTGGTGAAAACACTGTTGTCGGAACTCCACTTGTTGCTGGAGCTACTGTAGTTGGAACTGTTGAAAAACAAGGAAAACAAAAGAAAGTTGTTACTTACAAGTACAAACCTAAAAAAGGTAGCCACCGTAAACAAGGTCACCGTCAACCATATACAAAAGTTGTCATCAACGCGATCAACGCTTAATTTTAAGGAGAACACATGATACAAGCAGTCTTTGAGAGAGCCGAAGATGGCGAGCTGAGGAGTGCGGAAATTACTGGACACGCCGAAAGTGGCGAATACGGCTTAGATGTCGTGTGTGCATCGGTTTCTACGCTTGCCATAAACTTTATCAATTCCATTGAGAAATTTGCAGGCTATGAACCAATCTTAGAATTAAACGAAGATGAAGGCGGCTATCTAAAGGTTGAAATACCAGCGGATCTTCCTTCACACCAGAGAGAAATGACCCAGTTATTCTTCGAATCATTTTTCTTAGGTATGGCAAACTTATCGGAGAACTCTTCTGAGTTCGTCCAAACCAGAGTTATCACAGAAAACTAACACGGAGGAAAACATTATGTTAAAAATGACTCTTAACAACTTGCAACTTTTCGCCCACAAAAAAGGTGGAGGTTCTACATCAAACGGACGTGATTCACAAGCGAAACGTCTTGGAGCTAAAGCAGCTGACGGACAAACTGTAACAGGTGGATCAATCCTTTACCGTCAACGTGGTACACACATCTATCCAGGTGTAAACGTTGGACGTGGTGGAGACGATACTTTGTTCGCTAAAGTTGAAGGCGTAGTACGCTTTGAACGTAAAGGTCGCGATAAGAAACAAGTTTCTGTTTACCCAATCGCTAAATAAAAAGGTCCAGTGAACCTTTTTATCCCGAGCCTTGAAATGACAAGGCGAGGAAGCTAGAAGTAGCATTAAATAAGGCTTTCCGAGTTTTCGGAGAGCCTATTTTTTTGTTTTGATACCCATTTTGAATTTAATAGAGAATAGTTAGATTTAAACTTGCGATGGACACTTTTTTCTTTTTTGGAAAAATTCTGAAATATGGTATAATAAACAGATAGAGAAGTTGGGGGTAGAAGATGAATATTCAACAATTACGCTATGTTGTGGCCATTGCCAATAGTGGTACTTTCCGTGAAGCTGCTGAAAAGATGTATGTTAGTCAGCCGAGTCTATCTATTTCTGTGCGCGATTTGGAAAAAGAGTTAGGCTTTAAAATTTTCCGTCGGACAAGTTCGGGGACTTTCTTGACCCGTCGTGGTATGGAATTTTATGAAAAAGCGCAGGAATTGGTCAAAGGATTTGATGTTTTTCAAAATCAGTATGCCAATCCTGAGGAAGAAAAGGATGAATTTTCTATTGCCAGCCAGCACTATGACTTCTTGCCACCAACCATTACGGCCTTTTCGGAACGTTATCCTGACTATAAGAACTTTCGTATTTTTGAGTCTACTACAGTTCAAATATTAGACGAAGTGGCTCAAGGGCATAGTGAGATTGGAATTATCTACCTCAACAATCAAAATAAAAAGGGCATCATGCAACGGGTTGAAAAGCTTGGTTTAGAAGTTATTGAACTAATTCCTTTCCAGACTCACATTTATCTGCGTGAAGGACATCCCTTGGCGGAAAAAGAAGAACTGATCATGGAGGATTTAGCTGACTTACCAACAGTTCGCTTTACTCAGGAAAAGGACGAGTATCTTTACTATTCAGAGAACTTTGTCGATACCAGTGCTAGCTCCCAGATGTTCAATGTGACCGACCGTGCTACTTTGAATGGTATTTTGGAGCGGACGGATGCTTATGCGACTGGGTCTGGATTTTTAGATAGTGACAGTGTTAATGGCATTACAGTTATTCGTCTCAAGGATAATTTAGATAACCGCATGGTTTATGTCAAACGGGAAGAAGTTGAGCTTAGTCAAGCTGGGACACTCTTCGTTGAGGTTATGCAAGAATATTTTGATCAGAAGAGGAAATCATGAAAAAAAGAGGAATAGTGGCAGTCATTGTACTGCTCTTAATTGCACTGGATCAGTGGGTTAAAGCCTATGTCGTCCAACAGATACCTTTGGGAGAGGTTCGGTCTTGGATACCCAATCTCGTTAGCTTGACCTACCTGCAGAATAGAGGAGCAGCCTTCTCCATGTTGCAAGATCAGCAGTGGTTATTTGCTGTTATTACACTGGTCGTCATGGCAGGTGCCGTTTGGTATCTACATAAACACATGGAGGACTCTCTCTGGTTGGTTTTTGGACTGACTCTAATTATCGCGGGAGGTCTGGGCAACTTTATCGACAGAATGAGTCAAGGTTTTGTGGTGGATATGTTTCACCTAGACTTTATCAACTTTGCGATTTTCAATGTGGCTGACAGCTATTTGACAGTTGGTGTCATTGTTTTATTGATTGCAATGCTTAAAGAGGAAGTAAATGGAAATAAAAATTGAAAGAGGCGGACTCCGTTTAGACAAGGCCCTGTCGGACCTGACAGAATTGTCACGCAGTCTCGCTAATGAACAAATCAAGGCTGGACAAGTTTTGGTCAATGGGCAAGTCAAGAAAGCAAAATATACAGTCCAAGAGGGAGATGTCGTAACTTACCACGTGCCAGAACCAGAGGTTTTAGAGTATGTGGCTGAGAATCTTCCACTTGATATCATCTATCAAGATGAGGATGTAGCCGTTGTTAACAAACCTCAGGGGATGGTGGTGCATCCGAGTGCTGGTCATACTAGCGGAACCTTGGTCAATGCCCTCATGTACCATATCAAGGACTTGTCAGGTATCAATGGGGTTCTCCGACCGGGTATCGTTCACCGCATTGACAAGGACACGTCTGGTCTGCTTATGATTGCAAAAAATGATGAGGCCCACTTGGCACTTGCTCAAGAACTCAAGGATAAGAAGTCTCTCCGCAAATACTGGGCGATTGTTCACGGCAATCTTCCTAATGATCGTGGTGTGATTGAAGCGCCGATTGGTCGTAGTGAAAAAGACCGTAAGAAACAGGCAGTGACTGCTAAAGGGAAGCCAGCAGTGACGCGTTTTCACGTCTTGGAACGCTTTGGAGATTATAGTTTGCTAGAGTTGCAACTGGAAACAGGGCGTACCCACCAAATCCGTGTCCATATGGCTTATATCGGTCATCCAGTCGCTGGTGACGAGGTCTATGGTCCACGTAAGACACTTAAGGGACATGGGCAATTTCTCCATGCTAAGACTCTAGGATTTACCCATCCGAGAACAGGTGAAACCTTGGAGTTCACGGCAGATATTCCAGAGATTTTTAAAGAAACGCTGGAAAGATTGCGTAAAACTGAGAATAGATAAAAGAGTTGAGATTGCTGTCTCAACCTTTTTCATTTCAAGTCTTTTCTATTTTAAAACATTCATGTTATAATGGATAAATATGAAGAATCGGAGTGAGAATATGAAGTACAAACGAATCGTCTTTAAGGTAGGGACTTCGTCCCTGACAAATGAAGACGGGAGTTTATCAAGAAGTAAAGTAAAGGCAATTACACAACAATTAGCTATGTTGCATGAGGCCGGGCATGAGTTGATTTTGGTGTCATCTGGGGCAGTAGCGGCAGGGTTTGGAGCTTTGGGCTTTAAAAAACGGCCGACCAAGATTGCAGATAAGCAGGCTTCGGCTGCAGTAGGACAAGGATTGCTCCTAGAAGAATACACAACCAACCTCCTCATGCGTCAAATCGTCTCTGCGCAAATCTTGCTGACACAGGATGATTTTGTAGATAAACGTCGATATAAGAATGCCCATCAGGCCTTGTCTGTATTGCTTCATCGTGGTGCCATTCCTATCATCAATGAGAATGACAGTGTCGTTATTGATGAGCTCAAGGTGGGGGACAATGATACTCTGAGTGCCCAGGTAGCGGCTATGGTTCAAGCAGACCTTTTGGTTCTCTTGACAGATGTGGACGGTCTCTATACTGGAAATCCCAACTCAGATCCAAGAGCTAAGCGTTTGGAGAAAATAGAGATTATCAATCGTGAGATTATTGATATGGCTGGTGGAGCAGGTTCGTCTAATGGGACAGGTGGGATGTTGACTAAGATCAAAGCGGCTACGATTGCGACGGAGTCGGGGGTGCCAGTCTATATTTGCTCGTCCTTGAAATCAGATGCCCTGATTGAGGCAGCGGACGAGACCAAGGATGGTTCTTTCTTTGTTGCACAAGAGAAGGGCCTTCGTACTCAGAAGCAATGGTTGGCTTTTTATGCTCAAAGTCAGGGAACGATTTGGGTAGATGGTGGAGCTGCAGAGGCACTTTCAAAAAATGGGAAAAGTCTCCTTTTATCGGGTGTGGTAGAGGTTGAAGGAAACTTCTCTTACCACGATATTGTCACAGTAGCAGATAAAGAAACAGGTCAATCTCTTGGAAAGGGACGTGTCCAATTTGGTGTCTCAGCCCTAGAAGATATGCTCCGTTCTCAAAAAGCCAAGGGAGTCTTGATTCACCGTGATGACTGGATTTCTATCACTCCTGAAATCCAGCTGCTCTTTACAGAATTTTAGAGGTAAACGATGGTAAGGACACAAGAACAATTTGAACGGGTACAGGCTGTTAAGAAATCAATCAATACTGCCAGTGAAGCAGTGAAAAACCAAGCCTTGCTAGCCATGGCTGATTATTTATTGGCAGCTACTGAGGAGATTTTAGCGGCCAATGCTCTGGATATGACAGCGGCCAAGGGGAAAATCTCAGATGTTATGCTAGACCGTCTTTATTTGGATGAGGGACGTATAGAAGCGATGGCAAGAGGGATTCGTGAAGTGGTTGCTTTACCAGATCCTATTGGTGAAGTCCTAGAAACAAGTCAGCTTGAAAATGGCTTGGTTATTACTAAGAAGCGTGTGGCTATGGGGGTCATCGGTATTATCTATGAAAGTCGTCCAAATGTGACATCTGATGCGGCTGCCTTGGCACTCAAGAGTGGGAATGCGGTCGTTCTTCGTAGTGGTAAGGACGCCTACCAAACAGCCCATGCTATTGTCACAGCCTTGAAGAAGGGCTTGGAGACGACTACTATTCACCCAGATGTGATTCAACTAGTAGAAGATACCAGTCGAGAAAGTAGCTATGCCATGATGAAGGCCAAGGGTTATCTAGACCTTCTTATTCCTCGTGGAGGAGCTGGCTTGATCAATGCTGTGGTTGAAAATGCTATCGTACCTGTTATCGAGACAGGAACTGGTATTGTCCATGTTTATGTGGATAAGGATGCCGATGAAAACAAGGCTTTATCTATCATCAACAATGCTAAAACCAGTCGTCCTTCTGTCTGCAATGCTATGGAGGTTTTGCTGGTTCATGAAGACAAGGCAGCAAGCTTCCTTCCTCGCTTGGAACAAGTTCTGGTTGCAGATCGAAAAGAAGCTGGGCTGGAACCGATTCAATTCCGCTTGGATGAGAAAGCAAGTCACTTTCTTTCAGGTCGATTAGCTGAGGCCCAAGACTTTGACACTGAGTTTTTAGACTATATCCTAGCGGTTAAGGTCGTTAGCAGTTTAGAAGAAGCAGTTGCGCATATTGAAGCTCACAGTACCCATCATTCGGATGCGATTGTGACGGAAAATGTTGAAACTGCGGCTTTCTTTACAGACCAAGTGGACTCAGCAGCGGTTTATGTCAATGCCTCAACGCGTTTCACTGATGGTGGGCAATTTGGTCTTGGATGTGAAATGGGGATTTCTACTCAGAAACTGCATGCGCGTGGTCCAATGGGCTTGAAGGAATTAACTAGCTACAAGTATGTGGTTACTGGTGACGGACAGATAAGGGAGTAAGAGATGAAGATTGGATTTATCGGTTTGGGGAATATGGGAGCTAGCCTGGCTAAGGCTGTTTTGCAGGCCAAGACGGGTGCTCAGATTCTCCTTGCCAATCGCAGTCAAGCGAAAGTAGATGCTTTCATCGCAAATTTCGGTGGCCAGGCTTCCAGTAATGAAGAAATTTTTGCAGAAGTAGATGTGATTTTTCTAGGAGTTAAGCCTGCTCAGTTTTCTGACCTGCTTGCTCAATACCAGACCATCCTTGAAAAACGAGAGAGTCTTCTTTTGATTTCCATGGCGGCTGGATTGACCTTGGAAAAACTAGCAAGTCTTATGCCAAGTCAACACCGGATTATTCGCATCATGCCCAATACTCCAGTGGCTATCGGACAAGGAGTGATTAGTTATGCCATGTCAGCAAACTGTCTTGCTGAGGACGGTGAACTCTTTTGTCAATTATTGGCTAAGGCCGGTCTCTTGGTTGAGCTGGGGGATGGCTTAATCGATGCGGCGACAGGTCTTGCAGGTTGTGGACCAGCCTTTGTCTACCTTTTTATCGAGGCTTTAGCAGATGCGGGTGTTCAGACAGGATTGCCACGAGAAAGGGCCTTGAAAATGGCAGCCCAAACAGTAGTTGGCGCTGGGCAAATGGTTCTTGAAAGCCAGCAACATCCTGGAGTTTTGAAAGACCAAGTTTGCAGCCCAGGAGGTTCGACTATCGCGGGTGTAGCAAGTCTGGAAGAACATGCCTTTAGAGGCACCGTCATGGACGCAGTTCATCAAGCCTATAAACGAACACAAGAACTAGGTAAATAAGAGGTTGGATGACTACCAGCCTCTTTTATGGTCGATTGAATGGAGAAGACACAAAAAGATTGTCACAAAAACCTATTTTTTTGATAGAATAGAAGGTAGAAAAAAAGAAATGAGTTAGACATGTCAAAAGGATTTTTAGTCTCTCTTGAGGGACCAGAGGGAGCAGGGAAGACCAGCGTTTTAGAGGCTCTGCTCCCAATTTTAGAGGAAAAAGGAGTAGAAGTGTTGACGACCCGTGAGCCAGGTGGAGTCTTGATTGGGGAAAAGATTCGGGAAGTGATTTTAGATCCAAGTCATACTCAGATGGATCCTAAAACAGAGCTTCTTCTTTATATCGCCAGTCGCAGACAGCACTTGGTGGAAAAAGTTCTGCCTGCTCTTGAAGCTGGTAAGTTGGTTATTATGGACCGCTTCATCGATAGTTCCCTTGCTTATCAAGGATTTGGTCGTGGCTTGGATATTGATGCCATTGATTGGCTCAATCACTTTGCGACAGATGGCCTCAAACCTGATTTGACACTTTATTTTGACATTAAGGTGGAAGAGGGGCTGGCTCGCATTGCTGCCAATAGTAATCGTGAGGTCAATCGTTTGGACTTGGAAGGCTTGGACTTGCACAAGAAAGTTCGTCAAGGTTACCTTTCTCTTCTGGACAAAGAAGGAAATCGCATTGTCAAGATTGATGCGAGTCTTCCTTTGGAGCAAGTTGTGGAAACGACCAAGGCTGTCTTGTTTGACAGAATGGGCTTGGCTAAATGAAACAAGATCAACTAAAGGCTTGGCAGCCAGACCAGTTTGACCGCTTTGTCCGTATCCTAGAACAAGATCAGCTCAATCACGCCTATCTCTTTTCAGGTTTCTTTGGAAGCTTGGAAATGGCGCAGTTTTTGTCTAAGAGCCTCTTTTGTATGGATAAAGTAGGCGTTTTACCATGTGAGAAATGCCGAAACTGCAAGCTGATTGAACAGGAAGAATTTTCCGATGTTACCTTGATTAAGCCAGTCAATCAGGTCATCAAGACAGAACGGATTCGGGAATTGGTGGGTCAGTTTTCCCAAGCAGGGATTGAAAGTCAGCAGCAGGTTTTTATTATCGAGCAAGCTGAGAAAATGCATCCCAACGCGGCCAATTCTCTGCTCAAGGTCATCGAAGAACCTCAGAGTGAAGTTTACATTTTCTTCTTGACCAGCGATGAGGAAAGAATCTTGCCGACAATCCGTAGTCGGACCCAGATTTTCCACTTTAAAAAGCAAGAAGAAAAGCTCATCCATCAATTAGAACAAGCAGGTCTCGTTAAGAAAAAAGCGACTCTTTTAGCTCAGTTTAGTCAATCGCGTGCTGAAGCTGAAAAGTTGGCTAATCAGGCAAGTTTTTGGACCTTGGTAGATGAGAGTGAACGCCTGCTGACCTGGTTATTAGCTAAGAAAAAAGAAAGTTATCTCCAAGTTGCGAAATTAGCCAGCTTGGCAGATGACAAGGAAAAACAGGATCAGGTCTTGCGAATCCTCGAAGTTCTTTGTGGACAGGAACTCTTACAAGCAAGGATTCGACAGATTCTACAAGATTTGCTAGAAGCCAGAAAAATGTGGCTAGCTAATGTCAGCTTTCAAAATGCCATGGAATATCTGGTCTTGAAAGAAATATAAACTCATACTCTTCGAAAATCAAATTCAAACCACGTCAACGTCGCCTTGCCGTACTCAAGTACAGCCTGCGGCTAGTTTCCTAGTTTGCTCTTTGATTTTCATTGAGTATTAAAAATGAACGATATAGAAAGGAAAGGGCTGGTTTATGGACAAAAAAGAATTATTTGACGCGCTGGATGATTTTTCCCAACAGTTATTGGTGACCTTGGCCGATGTGGAAGCCATCAAGAAAAATCTCAAGAGCCTGGTAGAGGAAAATACAGCTCTTCGCTTGGAAAATAGTAAGTTGCGCGAACGCTTGGGCGAGGTAGAAGCAGATACACCTGTTAAGGCCAAGCATGTTCGTGAAAGCGTCCGTCGGATCTATAAAGACGGGTTTCACGTTTGTAATGATTTTTATGGACAACGTCGAGAGCAGGACGAGGAATGTATGTTCTGTGACGAGTTGTTATACAGGGAGTAGGCATGCAGATTCAAAAAAGTTTTAAGGGGCAGTCTCCCTATGGCAAGCTTTATCTAGTAGCAACGCCGATTGGCAATCTGGATGACATGACCTTTCGTGCCATCCAGACCTTGAAAGAGGTGGACTGGATTGCAGCTGAGGATACGCGCAATACGGGTCTCTTGCTCAAGCATTTTGATATTTCGACCAAGCAAATCAGTTTTCACGAGCACAATGCCAAGGAAAAGATTCCTGATTTGATTGAGTTTTTGAAAGCGGGGCAAAGTATCGCTCAGGTTTCTGACGCGGGTCTGCCGAGTATCTCGGACCCTGGGCATGATTTGGTTAAGGCAGCTATTGAGGAAGAGATTGCAGTTGTCACAGTGCCAGGTGCTAGTGCAGGGATTTCTGCCTTGATTGCCAGTGGTTTAGCGCCACAGCCACATATCTTTTACGGTTTCTTACCGAGAAAATCAGGCCAGCAAAAGCAATTTTTCGACTCAAAAAAAGGCTATCCTGAAACTCAGATTTTCTATGAATCGCCCCACCGTGTAGCAGATACGCTGGAAAATATGCTAGCAGTTTACGGCAATCGCTCGGTAGTCTTGGTTAGAGAATTAACAAAAATCTATGAAGAATACCAACGAGGAAAGATCTCTGAATTGCTAGAAAGCATCGCTGAAACACCACTCAAGGGCGAATGCCTTCTCATCGTTGAAGGTGCCAGTCAGGATGTGGAGGAAAAGGACGAGGAGGACTTGTTTTTAGAAATCCAAGCCCGTATCCAGCAAGGAATGAAGAAAAATCAAGCCATTAAGGAAGTTGCGAAACTCTACCAGTGGAATAAAAGCCAGCTCTACGCTGCCTACCACGATTGGGAAGAAAATCAAGAAAGTGATTAAACAGGGAAGTTTGCCTTCTTCCCTTTTTTTGTTATACTAGTAGAAGAAAAATTAGAAAGATTTGTGGGAGTGAAAAAGTCCGGGGGACTTTTCAGCCTGAGCCTAGAAACTCGAGAGCGAAGAAAGTCGGGTTGACTTTTTCAGCGTGAATCTTTAAATTCACACTCCCAAAGAGGTATTAGTGTCGTGTCTCAATCTTATATCAATGTTATCGGTGCAGGTTTGGCAGGTTCTGAAGCAGCCTACCAAATCGCAGAACGTGGTATTCCAGTTAAACTCTATGAAATGCGTGGTGTAAAGCCTACACCCCAGCACAAAACAGACAATTTTGCTGAGTTAGTTTGTTCCAATTCTCTTCGTGGGGATGCCCTGACAAATGCTGTTGGGCTCCTCAAGGAAGAAATGCGTCGCTTGGGTTCGGTCATCTTGGAATCTGCTGAGGCTACACGTGTTCCTGCAGGTGGTGCGCTTGCGGTGGACCGCGATGGTTTCTCACAGATAGTGACTGAGAAAGTAGCCAATCACCCCTTAATAGAGGTGGTGCGTGATGAAATTACAGAATTGCCAACTGATGTTATAACTGTGGTCGCTACTGGTCCTTTGACCAGTGATGCCCTAGCTGAGAAGATTCATGCCCTTAATGACGGTGATGGCTTCTATTTCTACGACGCGGCAGCGCCGATTATTGATGTCAATACTATCGATATGAGCAAGGTCTATCTCAAGTCTCGTTATGACAAGGGAGAGGCAGCCTACCTCAATGCTCCAATGACCAAGCAAGAGTTTATGGATTTTCATGAAGCCTTGGTCAATGCAGAAGAAGCACCGCTCAATTCGTTTGAAAAAGAAAAGTACTTTGAAGGATGTATGCCAATCGAAGTCATGGCTAAGCGTGGCATTAAAACCATGCTTTATGGTCCTATGAAACCAGTTGGTCTGGAGTATCCAGACGATTATACAGGCCCTCGTGACGGGGAGTTCAAAACACCGTATGCAGTTGTCCAGCTTCGTCAGGACAATGCGGCTGGTAGCCTCTACAATATCGTCGGTTTCCAGACCCACCTCAAATGGGGAGAACAAAAGCGTGTCTTCCAAATGATTCCAGGTCTTGAAAATGCGGAGTTTGTTCGTTATGGGGTCATGCACCGCAATTCTTACATGGATTCGCCAAATCTTCTTGAGCAGACTTACCGTTCTAAGAAACAGCCCAACCTCTTCTTTGCTGGTCAAATGACGGGGGTGGAAGGCTATGTTGAGTCAGCAGCTTCAGGATTAGTTGCAGGTATTAATGCGGCTCGCCTCTTCAAGGGTGAAAGTGAAGCTATCTTCCCAGAGACCACAGCGATCGGAAGTCTAGTTCATTACATCACTCATGCGGACAGCAAACATTTCCAACCAATGAACGTCAATTTCGGGATTATCAAGGAATTGGAAGGCGAGCGTATCCGTGATAAGAAGGCTCGTTATGAAAAAATTGTAGAGCGTGCTCTTGCTGACTTAGAGGAATTTTTAACTGTCTAATTTTTTTGAAAGAATTGCTCATGATACTATAAAAATCTTAGAAATTGTGATAAAATAGGTAGGATGAAAAAAGGAGAGTAAAAATGGCGAACCCCAAGTATAAACGTATTTTAATCAAGTTATCAGGTGAAGCCCTTGCTGGTGAACGTGGCGTAGGGATTGATATCCAAACAGTTCAAAAAATTGCAAAAGAGATTCAAGAAGTTCATAGCTTAGGTATCGAAATTGCCCTTGTTATTGGTGGAGGAAATCTCTGGCGTGGTGAACCTGCTGCAGAAGCAGGAATGGACCGTGTTCAGGCAGATTACACTGGAATGCTTGGGACCGTTATGAATGCTCTTGTGATGGCAGATTCATTGCAGCAAGTTGGCGTCGATACGCGAGTGCAAACAGCCATTGCTATGCAACAAGTTGCAGAACCTTACGTACGTGGACGTGCCCTTCGTCATCTTGAAAAAGGCCGTATCGTTATCTTTGGCGCGGGAATTGGTTCACCTTACTTCTCAACAGATACAACAGCGGCTCTTCGTGCAGCTGAAATCGAAGCAGATGCCATTCTTATGGCTAAAAACGGTGTCGATGGTGTTTACAATGCCGATCCTAAGAAAGACAAGACAGCCGTTAAGTTTGAAGAATTGACTCACCGTGATGTTATCAACAAAGGTCTTCGTATCATGGACTCAACTGCTTCAACCCTCTCAATGGATAACGACATCGACTTGGTTGTCTTCAATATGAACCAACCAGGTAACATCAAACGTGTCGTATTTGGTGAAAACATCGGAACAACAGTTTCAAACAATATCGAAGAAAAGGAATAGAAAAATTATGGCTAACGCAATTGTAGAAAAAGCTAAAGAAAGAATGACCCAGTCTCACCAATCTCTTGCACGTGAATTTGGTGGAATCCGTGCCGGTCGTGCTAACGCGAGCTTGCTAGACCGTATCCACGTAGAATACTATGGAGTCGAAACTCCTCTTAACCAAATCGCTTCAATTACCATTCCAGAAGCGCGTGTCTTGTTGGTAACACCATTTGATAAATCTTCATTGAAGGATATCGAGCGTGCTTTGAACGCTTCAGATCTTGGTATTACACCAGCTAACGATGGTTCTGTTATTCGCTTGGTAATCCCAGCTCTTACAGAAGAAACTCGTCGTGATCTCGCTAAAGAAGTGAAAAAAGTTGGTGAAAATGCTAAAGTGGCTATTCGTAACATCCGTCGTGATGCTATGGACGAAGCTAAGAAACAAGAAAAAGCAAAAGAAATTACAGAAGACAAATTGAAGACTCTTGAAAAAGATATTCAAAAAGTAACAGACGATGCTGTGAAACACATCGACGACATGACTGCCAATAAAGAAAAAGAAATTTTGGAAGTCTAAAAATAAACAGAAAAACTCAGTTAGCATTGCTGGCTGAGTTTTATTCGAAAGAAGGAAATATGAATACAAATCTTGCAAGTTTTATCGTTGGACTCATCATCGATGAAAATGACCGTTTTTACTTTGTGCAAAAGGATGGTCAAACCTATGCACTTGCCAAGGAAGAAGGCCAACATACAGTAGGGGATACGGTCAAAGGTTTCGCCTACACGGATATGAAGCAAAAACCCCGTCTGACAACCTTAGAAGTGACTGCCACTCAGGACCAATTTGGTTGGGGAACGGTAACAGAAGTTCGTAAGGACTTGGGTGTTTTTGTCGATACAGGACTTCCTGACAAGGAAATCGTAGTGTCACTGGATATCCTACCTGAACTAAAAGAGCTCTGGCCCAAGAAGGGCGATAAACTTTATATTCGTCTAGAAGTAGACAAGAAAGACCGAATCTGGGGACTCTTGGCTTATCAGGAAGACTTCCAACGTCTGGCTCGTCCTGCCTACAACAACATGCAGAACCAAAACTGGCCAGCCATTGTATATCGTCTCAAGCTGTCAGGAACCTTTGTCTATCTACCAGAGAATAACATGCTTGGTTTTATCCATCCCAGCGAGCGCTATGCAGAGCCACGTTTGGGGCAAGTGTTAGATGCGCGTGTTATCGGTTTCCGTGAAGTGGACCGTACCTTGAACCTATCCCTCAAACCACGTTCCTTTGAAATGTTGGAGAATGATGCTCAGATGATTTTGACCTACTTAGAAAGCAATGGCGGTTTCATGACCTTGAATGATAAGTCGTCTCCTGAGGACATCAAGGCAACCTTTGGTATCTCTAAAGGTCAGTTCAAGAAAGCACTCGGTGGCTTGATGAAGGCTGGCAAAATCAAGCAAGACCAGTTTGGTACAGAGTTGATTTAGGTCTTATAGACATGAAAAAGAAACTTGAAGAAATGAGTTTAGAGGAACTCTGGCAACTTTTTCCTATTTTTCTAGTAGAGCACAAGTCAGAGTGGAAAGACTGGTATGAATCGGAAAAAGCAAATCTGAAAAAAATATTGGGTGCCAATGTTATTAAAAGAATAGAGCATATCGGTAGCACTGCTATCCCTAATATTTGGGCCAAAAATATCGTTGATATTCTGTTAGAAGTAGATAGAATAGAGGATTTAGCAAGAGTTAGGGATTTATTGGTGAAGAATGGGTGGCTAGTGATGTCGGAGAGTCCTAACAGGATTTCGCTAAATAAAGGATATACAGAGCAGGGATTTGCTGAGAAAGTTTTTCATTTACATTTGCGAATGACGGGAGATCATGACGAGATTTATTTTAGAGATTATCTCTGCCAGCATTCAGATATTGCCCAAGCGTATCAGGAATTAAAACTAAGTTTATGGAAAAAATTTGAACACAATCGAGACGCCTATACTGATGCGAAAACGGATTTTATAAACCACTACGTTTCAGAGGCTAAGTCCAGTAATTTTCAAGAATCAGAAAAGTGTCATCAAAAAACTCTTGATAGGAGAAAGAATTGAGAAAATCATTTTACACTTGGCTCATGACCGAGCGCAATCCGAAAAGTAATAGTCCAAAAGCCATTTTGGCAGACCTCGCTTTTGAGGAGTCAGCCTTCCCAAAACACACGGATGATTTTGATGAGGTGAGTCGCTTTTTGGAGGAGCATGCCAGTTTCTCTTTCAACCTAGGAGACTTTGACGCCATCTGGCAAGAATACTTAGAACACTAGAGACAATGAGATAAGGCTAGTATTTTATTGTTCTCTTTGCTATAATAAAAAGAAATAAACGGATTAGAGAGGTTCTTTATTTGAAGGAACATTCAATAGACATTCAACTGAGTCATCCAGATGACCTGTTTCATCTTTTTGGTTCCAATGAGCGCCATCTTCGTTTGATGGAAGAAGAGCTCGATGTGGTGATTCATGCTCGTACGGAGATTGTCCAGGTTTTGGGCGAAGAGTCTGCTTGTGAGGAAGCCCGTCAGGTTATCCAGGCATTGATGGTTTTGGTGAATCGTGGAATGACAGTTGGCACACCAGATGTGGTGACTGCGATTAGCATGGTCAAAAACGATGAAATTGATAAGTTTGTTGCCCTTTACGAAGAAGAAATCATCAAGGACAATACAGGGAAGCCTATCCGTGTCAAAACACTGGGTCAAAAGCTTTATGTGGACAGTGTCAAACAGCATGATGTGACCTTTGGAATTGGGCCTGCAGGGACAGGGAAGACCTTTCTTGCAGTGACTTTGGCAGTGACTGCCCTTAAACGTGGACAAGTCAAGCGGATTATCCTTACTCGTCCAGCAGTGGAAGCAGGTGAGAGTCTAGGTTTCCTTCCGGGTGATCTCAAGGAGAAGGTGGATCCTTATCTTCGACCTGTTTATGATGCCTTGTATCAGATTTTAGGAAAAGACCAGACCACCCGTCTCATGGAGCGTGAAATCATTGAGATTGCGCCCCTCGCCTACATGCGTGGTCGGACCTTGGACGATGCTTTTGTCATTCTCGATGAGGCACAAAATACGACCATCATGCAGATGAAGATGTTCCTGACTCGTTTAGGATTTAATTCGAAGATGATTGTCAATGGAGATATCAGTCAGATTGACCTGCCGCGTAATGTCAAGTCCGGTTTGATTGATGCCCAAGAAAAGCTCAAGAATATTCACCAAATCGACTTTGTTCATTTTTCAGCTAAGGATGTGGTTCGTCATCCAGTTGTCGCTCAGATTATCCGAGCCTATGAACCAGCTCCAGTTAAGGTTGAAGAAAAGAACCAAGAAACAGAATAGCAAAAAAAGCAGTTCAGATGTGAACTGCTCTTTTTTAATGAGTGCCTAGCTTTAAACAAGTTCGTCAATAGAAGTATGATCTTTATCGAGGCCTTGAGCAACTGGGAGGCTGGTCAAGTAACCTTGATAAGTGGTAACACCTTGACGCAAGCCCTCATCTTCAGAGATTGCTTGTGCGAATCCTTTGCCAGCCAATGCTTCGATATAAGGAAGAGTGACATTGGTTAGGGCGATGGTTGAAGTACGAGCAACTGCACCAGGGATATTGGCAACGGCATAGTGGAGAACACCGTATTTTTCATAAACAGGCTCATCGTGTGTTGTCACACGGTCAGCTGTTTCGATAACGCCACCTTGGTCAACAGCAACGTCAACGATGACAGAACCTGGACGCATTTGTTTGACCATCTCATCTGTCACCAATTTCGGTGCTTTGGCACCAGGGATGAGAACCGCTCCAATCACCACATCAGCATCTCTCACACTTGCTTCGATGTTGAATGAATTAGACATAAGAGTTTGAATTTGGTTTCCAAAGACTTCTTCTAGAACCGAGAGACGCTTAGCGCTGATATCTAAAATAGTCACTTGGGCACCAAGACCGAGGGCGATGCGGGCAGCATGTGTACCGACGACACCACCACCGATGATGGTTACTTTTCCTTTTGGAACACCCGGCACACCACCTAATAGGACACCAGAACCACCAGCTTGCTTAGTAAGGAAGTGAGCTCCAATTTGAACAGCCATACGGCCTGCAACCTCACTCATAGGAACGAGGAGCGGTAGTTGTCCTTGATTGTCACGAACAGTTTCATAGGCAATCCCTGTTGTTTTGGCTGCTAACATAGCATCTGCTAATTCTGGCGCAGCGGCCATGTGCAAGTAGGTGAAGAGAAGAAGATCGTCGCGCAAATAACCATATTCAGAAGCTAGTGGTTCTTTTACTTTCACGACTAACTCGGCAGCCCAGGATTCAGCAGCAGTAGCGACAATCTCAGCTCCTTGCTTTTGATAGTCCGCATCAGTAAATCCTGAACCGAGACCAGCATTTGTTTCGATGAGGACACGATGTCCACGGCTGATTAAACTATGGACGCCAGCAGGAGTGAGGGCAACGCGGTTTTCGTTATTTTTAATTTCTTTTGGGATTCCGATTAACATAGAGATAACCTACCTTTCAATTGACGGGATTGTTTTAGTTGTCACATTTCAGTTCATAAATCAAAAATGTGATGGTTTTATTGTATATGAAACCGCTTCAAAAATCAAGAAAAACTTGTCATCCAAATTTATTTATGCTAGACTAGTGAGAATCAAGCTCTAATGGAGGGAAAGTATGGAATCAATCTTTTTAAAACTAGCCCAGTATCCAATAGTGGAAACAGAACGTTTAGTGCTTAGACCTGTAACTTTGGATGATGCAGAAGCTATGTTTGAGTATGCCTCAGACAGAGAAAATACACGCTACACTTTTCCAACAAATCAAAGCTTAGAAGAAACCAAGAACAACATAGCTCAGTTTTACTTGGCTAGTCCCTTGGGACGGTGGGGAATCGAACTAAAAAGCAATGGTCAGTTTATTGGTACCATTGACTTGCACAAGATTGATCCCGTTCTTAAGAAGGCAGCCATTGGCTACATTATCAACCAAAAGTATTGGAATCAGGGATTGACGACAGAAGCCAATCGTGCCGTGATTGAACTGGCTTTTGAAAAGATTGGAATGAACAAGTTGACCGCTCTTCACGATAAAGACAATCCCGCATCAGGAAAGGTCATGGAGAAATCAGGCATGCGCTTTTCCCACGAAGAACCCTATGCCAGAATGGATAATAAAGAACCAGGTCGAATGATCACAAGGGTTCATTATGTCTTGACCAAGGAAGACTATTTTGCAAATAAATAAGCAGTTGAAAAGAAATTTTCGACTGTTTTTTCTTTCTCTTGCGAATAACTTAAGAGAGGAGAAAATATGGAAGCAATTATCGAGAAAATCAAAGAGTATAAAATCATTGTCATCTGTGCTTGTTTGGGTCTGGCCTTAGGTGGCTTTTTCCTGCTAAAGCCAAGTTCACAAACATCTGTGAAAGAAACGAATTTGCAGGCTGAAGTTGCAGCCGTTTCAAAGGAGACATCTACCGAAAAAGAAGTGAAAAAGGAGGAAAAGGACGAATCTCCTGAACAAGATCTGATCACAGTAGATGTCAAGGGTGCCGTTAAATCGCCAGGGATTTATGATTTGCCAGTAGGTAGTCGGGTTCATGATGCCGTTCAGAAGGCAGGTGGCTTGACAGAGGAGGCAGATAGCAAGTCGCTCAATCTCGCTCAGAAAGTCAGTGACGAGGCTCTTGTCTATGTTCCAACTAAGGGAGAAGAAGCAGCTAGTCACCAGGCTGCCTCTGAAACGACTCCCTCGACAAGTAAAGATAAGAAGGTCAACCTAAATAAAGCTAGTCTGGAAGAACTCAAGCAGGTCAAAGGCTTGGGAGGAAAACGAGCTAAGGATATTATCGACCATCGTGAGGCAAATGGCAAGTTCAAGTCGGTTGATGAATTAAAGAAGGTCTCTGGCATTGGCGCTAAGACCATAGAAAAGTTAAAAGACTATGTTACAGTGGATTAAGAATTTCCCTATTCCTCTAATCTATCTGAGCTTTCTGTTGCTCTGGCTTTACTATGCCATTTTTGGAGCGTCCTATCTCGCACTGCTAGGTTTTGTTTTTTTGCTCGTCTGTCTCTTTTTCCAATTTCCTTGGAAATCGGCTGGAAAAGTTCTAGCGATTTGTGGAGTTTTTGGATTTTGGTTTCTGTTTCAAACTTGGCAACAGACACAAGCTAGTCAAAACCTAGCGGATTCTGTTGAAAGGGTACGGATTTTGCCTGACACTATTAAGGTCAATGGAGACAGTCTGTCCTTTCGTGGCAAGGCTGAGGGTCGCACCTTCCAAGTTTACTATAAACTCCAGTCTGAGGAGGAGAAAGAGCTCTTTCAAGCCTTAACAGACCTTCTCGAGATAGAGCTAGAAGGAAAACTTTCTGAACCTGAAGGGCAGAGGAATTTTGGTGGATTTGACTACCGAGCCTATCTGAAGACTCAGGGGATTTACCAAACACTGACTATCAAGAGCATCCAGTCACTTAAAAAGGTTAGCAGTTGGGATATAGGAGAAAATCTGTCCAGTATACGTCGAAAGGCTGTAGTTTGGATCAAGACGCACTTTCCAGATCCTATGCGCAATTATATGACAGGGCTCTTGCTTGGACATCTAGATACGGACTTTGAGGAGATGAATGAACTCTATTCCAGTCTTGGAATTATCCATCTATTTGCCTTGTCAGGTATGCAAGTGGGCTTCTTTATGGATGCCTTTAAGAAACTCCTCTTGCGATTGGGCTTGACCCAAGAAAAGTTGAAGTGGCTAACTTATCCCTTTTCTCTTATCTATGTAGGTCTGACAGGATTTTCAGCATCGGTCATTCGTAGTCTCTTGCAAAAGTTACTGGCCCAACATGGTGTTAAGGGCTTGGACAATTTTGCCTTAACGGTTCTTGTCCTCTTTATCATCATGCCCAACTTTTTCCTAACAGCAGGAGGTGTCTTGTCCTGTGCCTATGCTTTTATCTTGACTATGACAAGCAAAGAAGGCGAGGGGCTCAAGGCTGTTGCCAGGGAAAGTCTGGTCATTTCCTTGGGAATATTGCCCATTCTATCCTTCTATTTTGCAGAATTTCAGCCTTGGTCTATCCTTTTGACCTTTGTCTTTTCCTTTCTGTTTGATGTGGTCCTCTTACCGCTTTTGTCCATCTTATTCATTCTGTCCTTCGTTTACCCAGTCACTCAGTTTAACTTTATTTTTGAGTGGTTGGAGGGCGTCATTCGCTTGGTATCGCAGCTGGCAAGCAGGCCTCTGGTCTTTGGTCAACCCAACGCATGGCTTTTGATTCTTCTCTTAGTTTCATTTGCCTTGGTCTATGACTTTAGGAAAAATGTCAAAAGACTAGCAGGATTCAGTCTCTTTATCGTGGGGCTCTTTTTCTTAATCAAGCATCCACTGGAAAATGAAATCACCATGCTGGATGTAGGGCAAGGGGAGAGTATTTTCCTACGGGATGTAACTGGTAAAACTATTCTCATAGATGTAGGAGGTAAAGCAGAATCTGACAAGAAAATCCAAGCATGGCAGGAAAAGGCGACGACCAGCAATGCCCAGCGAAACTTGATTCCCTATCTTAAAAGTCGAGGAGTAGATAAGATTGACCAGCTGGTTTTGACCAATACAGACAAGGAACATGTTGGCGATTTGCTAGAGGTGACCAAGGCTTTCCATGTTGGGGAGATTTTAGTATCAAAAGGAAGTCTGACACAGAAGGAATTTGTAGCGGAACTAGAAGCAAGTCAAACCAAGGTACGCAGTGTGACAGCAGGGGATAATTTTTCGATTTTTGGGAGTCAGTTAGAAGTCCTATCTCCAAGGCAGATTGGAGATGGGGATCGTGATGATTCCTTGGTTCTTCATGGAAAACTTTTGGATAAGCACTTTCTCTTTACTGGAAACTTGAAAGAGAAGGGAGAGAAAGACTTGCTGAAGCATTATCCTGACCTAGATGTGGATGTCTTGAAAGTCGGTCAACATGGTTCTAAAGCATCATCAAATCCAGTTTTCCTAGAAAAACTCAAACCAGAAATTACACTCATTTCAGTTGGAAAGAACAATCGTGCAAAACTCCCCCATCAGGAAACCTTGACACGACTAGAAACCATCAAGAGTAAGATTTACCGAACAGACCAGCAAGGAGCCATTCGCTTTACAGGGTGGAGTAGTTGGCGAATTGAAACGGTGAGAGGAAATAGATAAAGTTTTTAAAAAATTGACTTTTTATCTTGACAAGGGATAGAAAACTTGGTATCATATAAAAGTTGAGAAAAGCAGAAGTGAGAGCTTCTCGCCTTGTGACATTAAGTTGCCTGGCCCTACGGATGAAAAGTTTCTAAGAAACGCTATCATAACGTGCGGGCTTGTATCATTACGAGCCCGCTCTTGTTTTTCTCTAATAATAAAAAAGAGGTGAAAACCATAGCAAAGCAAGACTTATTCATCAATGATGAAATTCGTGTACGTGAAGTTCGCTTGATCGGTCTTGAGGGAGAACAACTAGGCATCAAGCCACTCAGCGAAGCGCAAGCATTGGCTGATAGTGCAAATGTTGACTTAGTATTGATTCAACCTCAAGCAAAACCGCCTGTTGCTAAAATTATGGACTACGGTAAGTTCAAATTTGAGTATCAGAAAAAGCAAAAAGAACAACGTAAAAAACAAAGTGTTGTTACTGTGAAAGAAGTTCGTCTGAGTCCAACGATTGACAAGGGTGACTTTGACACAAAACTTCGCAATGCACGCAAGTTCCTTGAAAAAGGAAATAAAGTTAAGGTATCCATTCGCTTTAAAGGGCGTATGATCACCCATAAAGAGATTGGTGCAAAAGTTTTAGCCGAGTTTGCTGAAGCAACACAAGATATTGCAATCATCGAACAACGAGCTAAGATGGATGGACGCCAAATGTTCATGCAGTTGGCGCCAGCAACTGACAAAAAATAATTGTCAGAAAGTTAAATAAAGGAGAAAAAATCATGCCAAAACAAAAAACACACCGCGCATCAGCTAAACGTTTCAAACGTACAGGTTCTGGTGGACTTAAACGTTTCCGTGCTTACACTTCTCACCGTTTCCACGGAAAAACTAAGAAACAACGTCGTCATCTTCGTAAAGCATCTATGGTGCACTCAGGAGATTTCAAACGTATCAAAGCAATGCTTACTCGCTTGAAATAATAGCCTAACAGTAAGTAAACAATTCTAGGAAATATTTGGAGGAAATAAAACATGGCACGTGTTAAAGGTGGCGTTGTATCACGCAAACGTCGTAAACGTATTCTTAAATTAGCAAAAGGTTACTATGGAGCTAAACACATCTTGTTCCGTACTGCAAAAGAACAAGTAATGAACTCTTACTACTATGCATACCGTGACCGTCGTCAGAAAAAACGTGACTTCCGCAAATTGTGGATCACTCGTATCAACGCGGCAGCTCGTTTGAACGGACTTTCATACTCACAATTGATGCATGGTTTGAAATTGGCTGAAATCGAAGTTAACCGTAAAATGCTTGCTGACTTGGCTGTTAACGATGCAGCAGCTTTCACAGCTCTTGCAGATGCAGCTAAAGCAAAACTTGGTAAATAATAACAAACTGTTTCATTCTTACTCTCGTGGTTTTTATCGCAAGAGTAGGGTGGAACTTTTTTATTCTCCATAAATGATTTTCTATTTTAAAGAGTAAATCACAGATTTTTTCAAAGAAAATAGGATATTTCTTGTATAATAGGAATATCTAAAAAGATTTGGAGTTAGAAGAAGATGATAGTAGGTATTGATTTAGGAACGACGAATTCTTTGGTAGGGGTTTATCAAGATGGTCAGGTTAAGCTGATTCCCAATGCTTTTGGTGAATATTTGACGCCTTCTGTTGTGGCTTTAGATGACAATGATGAGATTATTGTTGGAAAAATTGCCAAGGAACGCTTGGTGACCCACCCAGACAAGACGGTTTCACAGTTCAAGCGTTTTATGGGGACCAAACATGAGTTGACGCTAGGAAATCGAGCATATAAGGCTGAAGAATTAAGCTCTTTTATCATTCGAAAGTTGGTAGACGATGCAGAGACCTATCTTGGAGAAAAGGTTGAGGAAGTGATTGTCAGTGTACCAGCCTATTTCAACGATGCTCAACGCTATGCGACCAAACTAGCAGGGAAATTTGCAGGTGTTCAGATTGATCGGATTATCAATGAACCTTCCGCAGCAGCTCTTGCTAAAAGATCTATGGTAAACCAAGAAGATCAATCTTTTATTGTGGTCGATTTTGGTGGTGGTACTCTTGATATTTCAGTTGTGGAGCTTTTTGATAACATAGTCGAAATTGTTTCGATTGCAGGGGACAATCGTTTGGGAGGAGAAGACTTTACTGCGGCTATTGCTGAGGAATTTTTAGTCTCTAATCAATTAACCAAGGATACGATTTCCCGAGAATTTTATAGCAAAATTCTGGTACAGGCTGAAAAGACAAAGCTGGAACTGAATGATAAAGAAGAAGTGAAGATGACGGTTCTGGACCAAGAACAGGAATACACTTTAGACTTGAGCTACCAACGCTTTTATGAGCTTTGTCAACCGTTGCTAGCCCGTGTTAAGGCTGTTTTGGATCGTGCCTTGATGGATGCACGCTATAGCTATGTATCATCTGATAACTTTGTTCTTGTTGGGGGGACTTCGAAACTCCGCTTGGTTCAGGACTTTTTATCCTACTGTATCAATCAAATGGTTCAGGTATCTGATGATCCTGATAGGATGATTGCGAGAGGTTGTGCACTTCTAGCAGGAATAAAAGAACGGCAGGGTGAGATACGAGATTTATTACTGTCTGATATTTGTCCTTTTACTCTGGGGATAGAGATAGTTGGCGACCGTTTTTCACCGATTATTGAGCGAAATTCTACCCTGCCTGCTTCACGCATCGAGCAGTACTATACGGCTGAATTGGGACAGAGTCAAGTCAAGATAAAGGTCTATCAAGGTGAGATGATGAAGGCTTCACAAAACCTGTTCTTAGGTGAATTAGAAGTTCCTGTACCTGTCAATACTCGAGAAAATGAAAGTTTAACAGTTCGGTTTACCTATGATTTAAATGGGATTTTGGATGTCGAAGTGAAAATTGATTCAACACAGGAAGTCTTTAGCCATGTTATTCTCCAAGATAGTGTTACTCTGACAGAAAAGGAAATCAAAGCTAAGCAAGCAGAGTTGACTCGCTATAAGATCAATGCTCAAGAAACAGAGGTTTATCGTTTCTTGATTGAAAAAGCGAATCGCGTGTACAGTATGCTCTTGGGGAGAAGAAGAGATGAGCTAATGGCTGAAACTAGACGATTTGAAGAAGAGGTTAGCCAAGCATCTGTTTATCATTTGCCAAAACTTTATCAATCATTTTCAAACTATCTAGACTTCCTAGAGCGAGGACTGTAAAAGAGGAGACCTTATGAATATATGGGCAACTTTAGGAATAGAGCCAACGACTGACGTCAAACTTATTAGAAGGCGTTATGCTGAACTGGTTCGGCTCTATCACCCAGAAGACCAACCAGAAATTTACCAAGAAATTGTTGAAGCTTATCAAAAAGCCTTGACTTATGCGAGATCTAGAAACACAAGACCAGAAAATAGTCTAAGAAAAGCGAGTGACTCTCAAGAAGCTAGTGAGCTTGAAGAAGAGGCGAATGAAAAACTTAACTCTAGTCTCAACTTTGAAAACTTGACTGAAGAAACGAAGACGGAGAACGACGAGTCTGAAAGATCTAGTCTTGATTTCAGTGATTATCAGCAATCAACTGATAAAACCAGCGATTCCTTTAACTTTGAAACCTATAAAGCAGAAGAGGATAAGCAAAAGTCCACCCTTGACTTTAGTGACTACGATGAGGAAGTCCGGCTAAATGGAGATTCTGAAGAAAGAGCTACGAATACCCTCAACTTTGAAACGTTTGGAGATGAAGAGAACCGTGGGCAAGAAGGAACAACAAGGTCTACTCTTGACTTTAGTGGTTACAATGAAGGAACCTATCTGATCCGAAATGCGATTGAAAGTATTGTTGGAAATGACGGCTATAACCAAGAGGAACAAGAGCATCTATGGCGTCAGTTCTTTCATCAGTATCAGTATGATATGGACATTGTTCAATCCGTTTTAGAGGAAATGGATGTTTATATTTTTAATAAACCGGAGCAATTTTCTATCGTCATTCCTTTGCTAGAAGACTATATCACTGACTTTAAGTACTGGGGATATTACTATAAACTGAAGTACTGGAAGGTCAAAAGAGATATAGCAGAAGAGGAAGGAAGTTCGCTTGAAAGCGCACAAGAAGCCACTGAGCAATTCTCTTATTCCTATCAACTTTGCCAAGAAATTCTTCAAGATTCTAACAAAGCAAATCAATTAGGCTCTTGGATAGAGTTTTTCAAGCACCCTTATTTGGCCTTTATGGTCTTGGATCAAGTAAATCAAAATCGCCAAATAATCAAGAGTGTGCCCGTTTTAACCTATATCCTTGAAAAAAACCGACAAGTCATGTTTGAAGAGGATTATCTACTCTTGAATGACTTAGCTGCTTACTTAGAGCAAGTAAAAGAGAAGCTGGGAGAAAACGTTGACTTTAGTCACTACTCTCTAGATGATCCAGATGAAGTTGAGGCAGCCTTCTATGAGTTGCTCCATGCTCACTATGAAGGCGAATATAAGCTTTTACGTGATTGGCAGTATCTTTTTGAATCAGTCAAAGATCACACGCTCCTACTTGATTTGTTAGAAAAGGTGGACGTCTATCCTTTAACCAATGCGAAAGTGTTAGCCCTCGTTCTTCAATTTGTAGAGCGTTACAGTGATGAGGAAGCAAATCCATATCTGAAAAAGCTTCATTTCTGGAAGAGTGTCCAGTCTTATCCTTCAGTGGTAGAGGAGTACGAACTAGATAAAAAAGAACATTTTGATTACTGGTACAATGAAGGTTATCTTTATATTGATAAGCTTACCAAGAGTGATGAAGATATCAATGATTGGGAGAAGTGGAAAAGCTACTTTAAAGGAAGACCACGCATTCTAACGATTTTGCTTCAACAGATTTATAAGGAGTACCATCGGTTTACAGATGGCAAGCTCCTGAGATATGTTTTGGCTCCTTTTCCTACTTCTAAAATGGCTCCCCAAATGATGACGGAGGAGACAGACCAGAAACTAGAAGAGATGACAGCTTATGCCTATGAACTTGGTCATCCAAAGGCCAAGCTCTCTTATTTGGGTTGGAAAAAAAGACAGGTCTTTAATAATAAGTTTCTTCAGATTTTCTCTGGCCTCTTTACGATTGCAAGTTTGCTACTCAGTATTATAGAGCGACCTGGTTATAATTCATGGGTTCATACTGGTATGTTTTCTCTCTTTTACGTCTATATGCTAAAATTGAGGAAAACACCGATTGAGGAAGGAGTGACTGCTAGGGGGGAAAAACGGAAATTCTACTACAGTCCCCATCCATGGTTCCTACTAATCTTGTTATTGACCCTCGTCATTCCATCCTTACCGTTTGGTCTCATTGGTGCCCTTATATTTATTACATTTTTCAGCATCATCGATGGTTTCCAAGTAAATCAGGGGATGAAGTGGGATTATTCTTTGGATAAGCTGATTCCTATCGGTATCTTTCTTTCTGCTGGTTTTCTTTCCGCTTTGGTAAATCAAAGCCAGACTATTTCAGGAGTTGCCATAGCTTACTTCCATATTTTTGCAATCCTTGTGATTTGCTTATCTTTTACAAGATTTAGCCCTGGATTTCCGCCATCTCTGAAGAAAATTTTCATACCAGCAATCTTAGGAATCCTACTCTTTCAAACGTTGCCCTACATTCACAGCCGTTTAGACATCTTTGATCCAAATATTCTACGAAATGAAACGCTGGCTATAACCGTTATCCTCTTGTTAAATGGAGTTGCCTTGTCTTATTTTACAAAGGAACAAGGCTTCATGATTGGTGTGAAGAAGGTCTTTATGATTTATGGCTTGCAGATCTTTATTTTCCTAAGAAGACTGTTGCGAATCCTATTCGCACCAAATTCAGTTTTCGATAATAAATATTTTAACAGAGACTTACTAATCATGAACAGCGAATTTACTTTCTACTTCCTTGAGGGGCTTTTTATCCTTATCCTGCTTTTCCTTATTCGCAATATACGCAAGGAAAATCGGAAAAGTGCTGCTTAGAATGAAAGCTTAGAGAAGAGGACTCTAGTTCAAGTTTCTAGTAAATTTTGTCCATTAAGGGTATAATGGAACTATTCAAATGAAAGAGGTAATGAAAATGGCTTCAAAAATGCTACACACTTGCTTGCGAGTAGAGAACCTTGAAAAATCAATCGCATTCTATCAAGATGCTTTTGGTTTTAAAGAATTGCGTCGCAGAGATTTTCCAGATCATGCTTTCACCATTGTCTATCTAGGACTTGAGGGTGATGACTACGAGTTGGAATTGACCTATAACTATGACCACGGTCCTTACGTGGTAGGAGATGGCTTCGCCCATATCGCCCTCAGTACACCTGATCTTGAGGCGCTACATCAAGAACATAGCGCTAAAGGCTATGAGGTGACAGCCCCTAATGGACTTCCAGGAACTCAACCAAACTATTACTTTGTCAAGGATCCTGATGGCTACAAGGTTGAAGTGATTCGTGAAAAATAATCCTGTACAGTCAAGTAGAATGTTCGTTTTCTACTTGACTTTTTTTCTTTGAAAGAGTATACTAATACAAATTTAACCTTTAAGGGGAGTCCAGAGAGACTCACAAGGTGTCAGATAAAAGGGATAGGGGACTCTCTGTGGAGACTTTTTAAGTGTGCGCATGAGTTCTAGCCTAACCTAACTGAGGCCTTGCATTAGCAAGGCCTTTTCTTTATCTGGTCCCCTTAAATTTAAGGAGGAAAATCATGAATCCCACATGTAAGAAGCGTTTGGGTGCCATTCGTTTGGAAACCATGAAGGTGGTAGCACAGGAGGAAATTGCGCCAGCAATCTTTGAATTAGTCCTAGAAGGAGAAATGGTTGAAGCTATGCGAGCAGGCCAATTTCTCCATCTGCGCGTGCCTGATGATTCCCATCTCTTGCGTCGCCCTATTTCAATCTCATCTATTGACAAGGCAAACAAGCAGTGTCGCCTCATTTATCGGATTGAAGGTGCTGGGACAGCTATTTTTTCAAGATTAAGTCAGGGTGATACTCTTGATGTGATGGGACCTCAGGGGAATGGTTTTGACTTGTCTGATCTGAACGACCAGAGCAAAGTTCTCCTCGTTGGTGGTGGGATTGGTGTTCCACCCTTGCTTGAGGTAGCAAAGGAATTGCATGCGCGTGGGGTGAAACTAGTAACAGTTCTTGGTTTTGCTAATAAAGATGCTGTCATCCTCGAAAAGGAATTGGCCCAATATGGTCAGGTCTTTGTAACGACAGATGATGGTTCTTATGGTATCAAGGGAAATGTGTCAGTCGTCATCAATGATCTAGATAATCAATTTGATGCTGTTTACTCATGTGGAGCTCCAGGAATGATGAAGTACATCAATCAAAGGTTTTATGACCACCCAAGAGCCTATCTATCTCTAGAATCTCGTATGGCTTGCGGGATGGGGGCCTGCTATGCCTGCGTTCTAAAAGTGCCAGAAAGTGAGACGGTCAGTCAACGCGTCTGTGAAGATGGCCCTGTTTTCCGTACAGGAACAGTTGTATTATAAGGAGAAAGTCATGACTACAAATCGTTTACAAGTTTCTCTACCAGGCTTGGACTTGAAAAATCCTATCATACCAGCATCAGGCTGTTTTGGTTTTGGTCAGGAGTATGCCAAGTACTATGATTTAGACCTTTTAGGCTCCATTATGATCAAGGCGACGACACTTGAACCCCGTTTTGGCAATCCAACTCCAAGGGTGGCAGAAACACCTGCTGGCATGCTCAATGCAATTGGTTTGCAAAATCCAGGTTTAGAAGCTGTTTTAGCTGAGAAATTGCCTTGGCTGGAAAGAGAGTATCCTACGCTTCCCATCATCCCAAATGTTGCAGGCTTTTCAAAACAAGAGTACGCTGTCGTTTCTCGAGGAATTTCCAAGGCAGCTAATGTAAAAGCGATCGAGCTCAACATCTCTTGTCCGAATGTGGATCACGGCAATCATGGACTTTTGATTGGGCAAGATCCGGATCTAGCTTATGAAGTGGTAAAAGCAGCTGTGGAAGCCTCTGATGTGCCAGTTTATGTTAAGTTAACCCCTAGTGTAACGGATGTTGTCACTATTGCTAAAGCCGCAGAAGATGCAGGAGCAAGTGGCTTAACCATGATCAATACCCTTGTCGGTATGCGCTTTGACCTCAAAACTAGAAAATCAATCCTAGCCAATGGTACAGGTGGAATGTCAGGTCCAGCAGTTTTTCCAGTAGCCCTCAAACTCATCCGACAAGTAGCTCAAACAACAGACCTGCCCATTATTGGAATGGGGGGAGTGGATTCTGCTGAAGCAGCGCTAGAAATGTATCTGGCTGGGGCATCTGCCATTGGAGTTGGAACAGCCAACTTTACCAATCCTTACGCCTGTCCTGACATTATCGAAAATCTACCAAAAGTCATGGATAAGTATGGCATTAGCAGTTTGGAAGATCTCCGTCAGGAAGTCAAAGCCAGTCTGAGATAAGCTAGGTCTTCCTTATCGTCAACAAGAAATAGAATCTTCATCAATTTGTAATATTTCCGTCTATTAACTATGTTACAATAGGGTTTAGAAAACGTTATTGGAGCATTTAAATGAAACGATGGAAAGTGGCCCTAGTAAGTGCTAGTTTATTGGGGTGTTTTTTTACTGTAGTGGAGACAGCAAAAGCCGAAGAAGGTACTTGGCAAGGAAAGACCTACCTCAAAGCAGACGGGAAACCAGCAACCAAGCAATGGCTTTTTGACCAAAAGCATCAGAACTGGTTTTATCTTAAAGAAGATGGTCAACGTGCGGAAAATGGCTGGTTGACTGTTGCTGGTAAGGACTACTATTTTGATGCTAATGGAATCTTGGCTACAAATACTTGGGTCAACCAATATTATGTCAATGTTAATGGGGCCAAGGCTAAGGACCAGTGGCTTTTTGACCAAGAAGGACAGAGCTGGCTTTACCTCAAGTCTGATGGTCAGAAAGCCAAAAACGAGTGGATTAGTCAAGGGCAAGAAAAATATTACCTGAAAGAAGATGGCAAGATGGCCAAAGATGAGTGGATCACTCAAGGTGAAGACCAGTACTATGTCAATTCTCAAGGGAAAATTTTAAAAAATACCTGGCTTGGCTCTCACTACCTATCTGATAAAGGAAATAAGGTAAAACAGTCTTGGATCTATGATGCTAATTATAGCAGTTGGTTCTACCTGAAAGCGGATGGCAACTACGCAGAAAACGGTTGGCAAACAGTTGAAGGGAAAGATTATTACTTCAAACGGGGTGGTTATCTGGCTACAAATACCTGGCTTGGAAAATCTTATGTAACTTCAAGTGGCCATAAGGCAAAAACAAGCTGGATTTTTGATAAAAATTACGAATCATGGTTCTATCTCAATGCCGAAGGCGACTATGTAGAAAAAGGCTGGCAAACAATTGATGGAAAAGATTACCATTTCAAATCCGGTGGCTATCTTTCTACAGAAAGTTGGATAGATCGCTTCTATGTTGCTAAAAGTGGAGCTAAAGTAAAATCGGAATGGCTCTTTGACAAGAATTATAACTCTTGGTTTTACTTGAAAGCTGACGGAACCTATGCTGAAAAAGGTTGGCAAACCATCAAAGGAAAGGATTACCATTTCAAATCTGGTGGCTACCTCTCTACGGAAACTTGGATTGACCGCAGTTATGTGACGAGCAGTGGAGCAAAAGCAGGAAAGGGCTGGCTCTTTGATAAGAAATATAACTCTTGGTTCTATATCAAGGCTGATGGAAATTACACCAACAAAGAATGGGTCTGGGATAATGGCTACTATTATCTCAAATCAGGAGGCTACATGGCCACAAGTGAGTGGGTATGGTACAAGAACAATTGGTTCTACCTCAAGTCAAATGGAAAGATGGCTGAGAAAGAATTAATCTACGATTCATCCGACCAATCATGGTACTACCTTAAATCCGGCGGTTATATGGCAAAAAATGAGACTGTGGATGGTCATACCTTGGATGATTCTGGTAGATGGCATGTTGCGGATAAAACCAAATATTACAAAGTTAAACCAATCACAGCCTATGTCTATAGTGCATCTGGAGAAATCTTAAGTTATATTAACCAAGGAAGCATTGTTTCACTGGATAGTTCGACTCGAAAAGGTGGCCGACTTGCAGTTTCGATTTCAGGTTTGTCTGGCTATATGAATCAAAGTGATTTGACGGCAGTAGATGAAAGAAGTGAATTTATCCCACATTATACTAGTGATGGGAAATTCCTCTACCATGAACTCTCTCCTTACACGAGTATCAAAGTAGCTCCACACACATTTGCTATGGTTATTGGCAAGAAGTACTACTCAACTGACGGAGAACATTTTGATGGCTTTACCATTAAAAATCCTTTCCTCTATAAAAACTTGAGAGAACCAAGTAATTATAGTGCAGCTGAATTGGATAAACTGTATTCGATGATGAACTTGCAGGATAGTCCTCTAGCAGGTAAAGGAGCGACTTTCAAAGAGGCTGAGGAACGTTATGGCGTCAATGCTCTTTACTTGATGGCTCATAGTGCCCTTGAAAGTGCTTGGGGTCGCAGTCAAATTGCCAGAGATAAGAATAACTTCTTTGGTATTGCGGCTTATGATACGAGCCCTTATCTCTCAGCCAAGAGCTTTGATAATGTGGACAAAGGAATTCTAGGAGCTGCCAAGTGGATTCGTGAGAATTATATCGACTACGGCAGAGACCACCTTGGAAACAAGGCAACCGGAATGAATGTTCGCTATGCTTCCGACCCATACTGGGGTGAGAAAATAGCCAGCATCATGATGACCATCAATAGTAGACTTGGTGGGAAAGACTAATCAAAAAATCAACGGTAACTACTGCAAAGTGGTTATCGTTTTTGTTTTGGACAAAGGAAGGAAATGGGATAAAAACAACCTCTTTATTCTTGAATAATTAGCAAAATGATAGTAAAATGTAAAAGGAAGAATTAATATAGTTATTATATAAAATAAAGGAGTTTTTTATGAAAAAGTTGCTCACCCTTTCACTTGCCTTACTTTCAGTAACAACACTTGCTGCTTGTTCTGGTCATAAGGTAGAACAAACAGTTCCAGAAGAAAAAGTCGAACAGAAGCAAGCCAAGTTCGATGAAAAGTTGTTTAAAGAAGCTGGACTCTTGCCTTTTAAAAATGAAAAGCAGTTAGAACTTGGGGAATTGGATTCCAAATCACGCGCGACGGGTGCTCATATTCAACTCAAGGACAGCGATGAGCCAACTGAGAAGAGAGAGCCTAAGATAAGTTATAACCCAGTTGGTTGGCATAACTATAATTTTTACTATGGAGATGGTTCTAAAAAGGCTTGGTTAATGAATCGAGGCCATTTGATTGGGTACCAATTTAGTGGATTGAATGATGAAAAGAAAAACTTGGTCCCTATGACTAATTGGCTCAATGCTGGAACATATTATGGAACAGATAATACTAATCAAGAAAGCATGCTTTACTATGAAAATCGATTGGACTCTTGGTTGGCCAATCACCCAAACTATTATCTAGACTACAAGGTGACCCCAATCTATCAAAAGGACGAATTGATTCCTAGACAGATTGAGTTGCAGTATGTGGGAATAGATGAAAACGGCAAACTCTTGGAGATCAAGTTGGGTGGTAGTAAGGAAAAGGTTAATCAGTATTCTGTGACGCATGTTATTCTAGACAATGTTTCAGCTAATGCGGAAATCAATTATTTGGATGGTACGGCTAAAAATACAGTAGAAAACGAAGAAGAAAAAGCTAAGAAAGAAGCTGAAGAAAAGGCTAAGAAGGAAGAAGAAGAAAAAGCACGTCAGGCTACACAAGAAAAAGAAGAAAGTCAGGAATCAAATTCGCAATCAACAAATTCAGGTGGCTACTTTAGAGATAAAAACGGAAGATGGCACAGACCGAATGGTAAATTTGCTTCTAAGAAAGAAATTAGAGAAGCGGGATTGCAGTGGTAGGAAGAATTTAGTATATATACAGTCAAAAAGCCGTTGGAAAACGGTTTTTTGTTATAATTAAATGAAGAATTTAGCATTAAAGGAGAAAAACATGACATTTGAAGAGATCCTGCCTGGATTAAAGGCTAAGAAAAAATACGTACGTACTGGTTGGGGAGGGGCTGAAAACTATGTCCAACTTTTTGATACCATTGAACAAAACGGGGTTGCCCTTGAAGTGACACCTTATTTCCTAATCAACGTGTTTGGAGAAGGAGAAGGTTTTTCCATGTGGAGCCCGACACCATGTGATGTTTTGGCGACGGATTGGGTAGAAGTGCATGACTAGACGCGTATTGATTACAGGAGTGAGTTCAGGAATTGGTCTAGCTCAAGCTCGTCTCTTTTTAGAGAATGGTTATCAAGTTTATGGTGTGGATCAAGGAGAAAATCCAGTTTTAGATGGTGATTTCCACTTTTTACAGAGAGATTTAACTCTTGACTTGGAGCCAATTTTTGACTGGTGCCCTCAGGTGGATGTTTTGTGCAATACTGCTGGAGTTTTGGATGCTTACAAACCACTTTTGGAACAGACAGCGCAGGAAATTCAAGAAATCTTTGAAATCAACTATGTGACTCCAGTTGAGATGACACGACATTATTTGACGCAAATGCTGGAAAGTAAAAAGGGAATCATCATCAATATGTGTTCTATTGCTTCAAATCTAGCGGGAGGTGGTGGTCACGCCTATACTTCCTCTAAGCATGCCTTAGCTGGCTTTACCAAGCAGTTGGCTCTAGACTATGCTGAAGCTGGGATTCAGGTCTTTGGGATTGCTCCAGGGGCAGTCAAGACAGCTATGACCGCTGCGGACTTTGAACCAGGTGGCTTAGCTGACTGGGTAGCTAGTGAAACGCCAATCAAGCGCTGGATTGAGCCAGAGGAAGTAGCAGAAATTAGCCTTTTCTTAGCAAGTGGAAAAGCGAGCGCCATGCAAGGACAAATCCTGACCATTGATGGTGGCTGGACTTTGAAGTAGGAGGAGTTGGATGGAAATCAAAAATCACTTTGGTGTCTATGGCATTTGCTTTGAAAATGAGAAGTTACTCTGCATTGAGAAAACGAGAGGTCCATATCAATATCGTTATGATCTACCTGGTGGTAGTCAGCAACTTGGTGAAGGATTGACGGAAACGCTGATTAGAGAAGTTATGGAAGAGACGGGATATACTGTTAGAAGCTACTCTAATCCTCGAATCTACGATGTTTTCGTCAGGGAAGAGTTAACAAATTTTATGGTTCACCATATCATGGCATTTTATGATATTGAGGTAAACGAGAAGGAAGCTCAAGTTACGATTTCGGAAGCTGTGTCTGATGGTGCGAATGATTCACTTGGATATGTTTGGATGGATATTCAAAAAATCACAGAAGAAAATGCGTCGCCATTAGTCTTGAAGGTTAAGTCTGAATTATTAGGATTTCCGGAACTGGACAAGACTTCCTACATGAATTGGAAGGTGAATAATGAGAAACCAACTTGCCCTTAGTGGCGAACAAATTGTTGCAAAAGTTTACCCACAACTATTGCATCATGTTGGCATAATTCGTGGAGAATACTTACTGAGAGAGCTCAATCAAAATATCCTATTAGCAAGTTGTCAACAATTTGTAAAAGATTATCTAGATACCATTTGCTCCTTGTACTCAGATGAAGAGGTTTGGTATCGTTTTTCAGAGTTAACAAATACAGAAGCTAATTGTTTAGAGGGGACTAAAGAGCATTTTGATGAAAATCATCCCTTGTTTGGTTATAGAGGAACTAGGCGCTTGCTGGCGTGTCCTGATGAATTTCAGGCTGAAGCACATGTCGTTACAGAAGTTTATCAAACAAATCCCAATCTGTCTGTTATTTTTCCTTTTATCAATGATGCTGAGCAGTTAAAACAAGCTATTAGAGTATTGCGTAAGCATGGTTTTACTGGAAAAGTCGGCACAATGATTGAATTACCGTCAGCTTATTTTGACTTGGACAGGATACTGGAAACTGGTATTTCAAAGATTATAGTTGGAATGAATGATTTGACTTCTTTTGTTTTTGCGACTGTGAGAAACAGTCAATGGCATGATATGGAAAGTCCAATAATGTTAGATATGCTAAGAGATATGCAGGATAAAGCAAGGATAAAAAAGATTGACTTTACTGTAGCAGGCTATCTGAATACTTCTTTCATACAAAAAATGAATCAGATGGGTATCAAGTGTATTATCCACTACAGTTCTATTCCAGAGATTTTTAATTTAGAGATTGATCATCCAGACCACCTCAAACGTATAAAAGAAGTAAGTAAAAAATTACAAAGGAGCAACCCATGACACCGCAAGAAATGTGGAATGCATACAAGAAAATCAATCCCTCGATCGGAGATGAGATCGATGCTTGGGCTTTTGGAGTGGAAGCCGATCTCTTGGCAGATTTGGTTTTAAAAGGTGAAAAGACGGCAACTGCATCAGCCTATGATCTTTATGCAGTTGATAACGAACCCCTTCCGCGAGAAGGAACTTTTGATATCATTTTAGATAGCCAAGATCGAGCTGTCTGCATTGTCGAAATTACAAAGGTTTCCGTTCAGCCCTTTCATCAAGTTTCTGCTGAACATGCCTTTAAGGAAGGGGAAGGTGACAAATCCCTAGCCTACTGGCGTCAGGTTCATGAGGACTGTTTCGCTGAGTGGCTGAGAGAGGCAGGACTAACTTTTACGCCTGACAGCAAGGTTGTTTTAGAAGAATTTCGCAAGGTCTACCCTCTGTAGACCGCTAGTAGAAAGAAAGTTTTGGAAATCACCGTCCAATCCTTTTTTCTTAAGCAAAACATGATATAATAAGTTTGTTTGAATAAGAGTAAAACTCTTAAACTTAGAATAGGAGAAAACTATGCAAGCAGTTGAACATTTTATTACGCAATTTGTTCCTGAACATTATGATTTATTTTTGGACTTGAGTCGTGAGACCAAGACCTTTTCTGGGAAGGTGACCATCACTGGTCAAGCCAAGAGTGACCGTATTTCCCTTCACCAAAAAGATTTGGAAATCGCTTCTGTAGAAGTTGCGGGTCAAGCGCGTCCATTTACAATTGATCATGACAATGAAGCCCTTCATATCGAATTGGCTGAGGCCGGTCAAGTTGAATTAGTCATCGCTTTTTCAGGAAAAATCACAGACAACATGACAGGGATCTACCCTTCTTACTACACAGTGGATGGTGTCAAGAAGGAAGTCTTGTCTACGCAGTTTGAAAGCCATTTTGCGCGTGAAGCCTTCCCATGTGTGGATGAGCCAGAAGCCAAAGCAACCTTTGATCTCGCTCTTCGCTTTGACCAAGCAGCAGGTGAGTTGGCCTTGTCAAACATGCCTGAGATTGATGTGGATAACCGCAAGGAAACAGGTATTTGGAAGTTTGAGACAACACCTCGTATGTCATCTTACTTGTTGGCCTTTGTAGCTGGTGACTTGCAAGGGGTTACTGCTAAAACTAAAAATGGTACCCTCGTAGGTGTCTATTCAACCAAAGCTCACCCATTATCAAACCTTGATTTCTCATTGGACATTGCCGTTCGCTCAATCGAGTTTTACGAAGATTACTACGGAGTTAAGTACCCAATCCCTCAATCTCTTCATATCGCCCTCCCTGACTTCTCAGCAGGTGCCATGGAAAACTGGGGTCTGGTAACCTACCGTGAAGTTTACTTGGTTGTGGATGAGAACTCAACCTTTGCTAGCCGTCAACAAGTTGCCCTTGTCATCGCCCACGAGCTTGCTCACCAATGGTTTGGGAACCTCGTTACTATGAAATGGTGGGATGACCTTTGGCTTAATGAAAGCTTCGCTAACATGATGGAATACGTCTGTGTGGATGCCATTGAACCAACTTGGAATATTTTTGAAGACTTCCAAACAGGTGGAGTTCCAGCGGCGCTTAAACGCGATGCGACTGATGGCGTTCAGTCTGTTCACGTTGAAGTCAAACACCCAGATGAAATCAATACCCTCTTTGATGGCGCTATCGTCTATGCCAAAGGAAGCCGTCTCATGCACATGCTTCGTCGTTGGCTCGGTGATGCGGATTTTGCTAAAGGTTTGCATGCTTACTTTGAAAAGCACCAGTACAGCAACACCATTGGTCGTGACCTTTGGAATGCTCTCGGACAAGCATCAGGTCGTGATGTTGCGGCCTTCATGGATTCTTGGTTGGAACAACCTGGTTATCCAGTTCTCACTGTCAAAGTTGAAAATGATGTCTTGAAGATTTCACAAAAACAATTCTTTATCGGTGAGCATGAAGACAAGAACCGTCTCTGGGTGGTGCCACTGAATAGCAACTGGAAAGGATTACCAGATACACTTGAAACTGAAAGTATCGAAATTCCTGGCTATGCCGCTCTTCTTGCTGAAAATAAAGGAGCACTTCGCCTCAATACTGAAAATACTGCCCATTACATTACAGACTATCAAGGAGACTTGTTAGAGGCTGTTCTTGCTGAGCTAGAGACACTTGATAACACAAGCAAATTGCAAATCGTTCAAGAACGCCGTTTGCTTGCTGAAGCAGGGCACATTTCTTATGCTGACTTGCTCCCAGTCCTTGATAAACTTGCTAAGGAAGAGTCTTACCTTGTTGTTTCAGCTGTTTCTCAAGTGATTGCTGCCCTTGAGCGCTTTATTGATGAAGGAACAGAAACTGAGAACGCCTTTAATACACTCGTTGCTAAATTGGCTCGTCACAACTATGACCGTCTTGGCTTTGAAGCCAAAGATGGAGAATCAGATGAAGATGAATTGGTTCGTCAGTTGACCATTTCCATGATGATTCGCTCTAATGATGTAGAAGCTAGTCAAGTCGCTAGTCAAATCTTTGCAGCTCACAAGGATAATCTTGCAGGACTTCCTGCAGCCGTCCGAGCTCAAGTTCTCATTAATGAAATGAAACACCATGAGACCAAGGACTTGGTCGCAACTTATCTGGACCTCTACACTCATACGACAGATGCTGTCTTCAAACGTCAGCTGTCAGCGGCTCTTGCCTACAGTACAGATGCTGATAATATCCAAACCTTGATTCGTTCATGGAAGGATAAGTTTGTTGTGAAACCACAAGACTTGTCTGCTTGGTATTACCAGTTCCTAGATCATCAAACAACTCAAGAAACTGTTTGGGTATGGGCGCGTGAAAACTGGGATTGGATCAAGGCAGCTCTTGGTGGGGATATGAGCTTTGATAGCTTTGTTATCCTACCTGCCCATGTATTTAAGACTGAGCAACGCTTGGCAGAATACAAGGCCTTCTTTGAGCCCCAACTTTCTGACCTAGCTCTTAGCCGTAACATCCGCATGGGGATCAAGGATATCGCAGCGCGTGTTGACTTGATTAAGCGTGAGAAAGCAGCAGTAGAAACTGTTGTAGCTCAATATGGCAAAGCTTAATTCATTCGAAATGTAAATAAAAAACTCAACTTTCTATCTTAAAAGAAGAGAGAGTTGAGTTTTTTTTAAGGCAATTTTGGTATAATAATCATAACAAGGAGGAGTTTCTGATGATAAAAATCTTATTAGTAGAAGATGACCTGGGTCTGTCAAACTCAGTATTTGACTTTTTAGATGATTTTGCAGATGTCATGCAGGTTTTTGATGGAGAGGAAGGTCTCTACGAAGCAGAAAGTGGCGTTTATGACTTGATTTTGCTTGACCTGATGTTGCCTGAAAAAAATGGCTTCCAAGTTCTGAAAGAATTGCGTGAAAAAGGAATTACGACACCAGTCCTTATCATGACCGCTAAGGAAAGTTTGGATGATAAGGGACATGGTTTTGAGTTGGGGGCAGATGACTACCTCACCAAACCTTTCTACCTAGAAGAACTCAAAATGCGGATTCAAGCCCTTCTCAAACGTTCAGGCAAGTTTAACGAAAATACCTTGACCTATGGGGATGTAGTCGTCAACCTTTCAACGAATGAAGTGAAGGTGGAAGATACTCCTGTGGAACTACTCGGAAAAGAGTTTGAGTTATTGGTTTACTTCCTTCAAAATCAAAATGTCATTCTTCCCAAGACACAAATTTTTGACCGTCTATGGGGATTTGATAGCGATACGACGATTTCAGTTGTAGAAGTCTATGTCTCAAAAGTTCGTAAGAAATTGAAGGGAACAGCCTTTGCTGAAAATCTTCAAACCTTGCGTAGTGTCGGGTATATTTTAAAAGATGTTCAATAAATTAAAAAAAACATGGTACGCGGATGATTTTAGCTATTTCATTCGAAACTTTGGAGTGTTCACCCTGATCTTCTCTGCGATGACCTTGATTATCCTTCAGGTCATGCACTCCAGTCTCTACACTTCTGTAGATGAAAAACTCCAAGCTCTTAGTAGTAGTCCCCAAGCGGTTATCCAGTTAGCCCTTAATCGGGCAACTGAGGAAGTCAAGGATATTCAACCAGCAACAGCGGATGCCAGCAAGGCTGAAATCAAGCCCAATGTTAGCTCCAATACAGAAGTTTTGCTTTTTGACAAGGATTTTAACCAACTCTTACTGGGCAATCGTTTTTTAGGCTTGGACAAAATCAAGCTGGATAAGAAAGAGTTGAATCATATTCGCCAAATCCAAGTCGTCAACAGCTATGGTCAGGAAGAAACCTATCGAATGGTCTTGATGGAAACCAACTCTTCTTCTGTCTCAAGTAACGTCAAGTATGCCGCGGTTTTAATCAATACCAGCCAGCTCGAGCAAATCAGCCAAAACCACGAGCATTTAATTGTTGTAGTGATGGCTAGTTTCTGGCTCCTGTCTTTAATTGCCAGTGTTTACTTGGCACGTGTCAGTGTCAAACCCTTGCTGGAAAGTATGCAAAAGCAGAAGTCCTTTGTTGAAAATGCGAGTCATGAACTGAGAACGCCTTTGGCCGTTTTACAAAATCGTTTAGAGAATCTCTTTCGAAAACCAGAGGCAACAATCATGGAATCCAGCGAAAGTATTGCCTCCAGTCTTGAAGAAGTTCGCAACATGCGTTTCCTCACGACCAATCTTCTCAACCTTGCACGTCGAGATGATGGAATCAAACCAGAAATAGCAGAAGTTTCTCCACAATTCTTTAAAACAACCTTTGCTAACTATGAGTTGATTGCTTCTGAAAATGATCGTGTTTTCAACTATGAAAATCGAATTTATCGTCCATTCATGACCGATCAGTTGCTCTTAAAACAACTCATGACCATTTTATTTGACAATGCCATCAAGTATACCGAAGAAGATGGGAAAATTGAGTTTGTAGTCTATGCTACAGATCGCCACCTCTATCTTACAGTAACGGATAATGGAATTGGAATCTCAGCTACTGACAAGAAGAAAATCTTTGACCGATTTTACCGTGTAGACAAGGCGAGAACCCGTCAGAAAGGTGGCTTTGGTCTTGGACTATCTTTGGCCAGGCAGATCGTAGATGCCTTACGAGGAACGATTAGCGTAAAAGATAACAAACCTAGAGGAACGATTTTTGAAGTTAAGATTGCCATCCAATCTCCTTCAAAACGTAAGAATAAATAAAAAAGACAGTTATATAACTGTCTTTTTTGATAACTAGAAAAGAGGTTGGTAGTAGTACCAACCTTTATTTTGAAAATTTTCGTTTCATTATCTTTCGTTGAAGTTGTAAAAGGGCGAAACTTGTTGCCATAGCAGAGATAAATGATAAAGCTGTATTTAATTTTAAGGCTAAAAAGATAAAACTAAACAGTGCCATAAAAATACAGAAACAAGCGATATTTACAAAAAATAAAATCTCTTTTAGGTTAGGGCCGACTGGGGCTTCAGGTGTATAATCTTGATAAAGCGGAGTTTGTTTCGATTCGGGAGCTTGTTCAAACTCATAAGCTTCTAGTTTTCTTGCGGACATGATTCTCTCCTTAACAGTACATAACTATTTTATCATTTTTTATGCAGAGAATTATTACAGAATTGTTACAAAACTACTAAAGTCTCTTATCAACTTCTAAGTCTCTCTTCTTGACACCCACTAGGGAAAGTGATAGCATGGATGTTACACTTAAAACAGATGACCTGACTTTCTCTTTTATAAATATACTGAGAAAGGAAAGGATAACTTATATAAATTGATAGTAAGCAAGTGCTTTTCCTAAGATAATTTGTTGAGTTGCTACCGTGATTCTTTGTAAAAGAGGTAGGAGTTGTTTTGAATGGATGATAAGACAGAGATGCTGTCTATTGGACTGAGTAGCATTTTGCTACCTCTGGGAAAGGTTAAAGGAGATAAGCATGTATCTTGCTATCAAAGAAATATTACGAAACAAACTTCGATATAGTTTGATCTTAACGACCATTTTTCTTATCGCTTTTATGGTCTTTTTTATGACCAGTCTAGCTCTTGGCCTTGTGCGAAACAACCGAGCAGCTATTGATAATTGGCAAGCGACGGGGGTGGTTTTATCTGACTACGCAAATGATAATTTGACGGCATCCTTTATTCCTGAAAAGGACTACAAGGATAAGAGTTCTGAAGAGGCTGCTCCATTGGGCTATATGTTCGCTGTAACCAATCTAGTCGATGGTAGTGAAAAGGTCAATGTTTCCATTTTTGCTCAAGACTGGGACGCATTTATCTCTCCAAGTTTGACGGAGGGGCGTTATCCTGAAGGAGATGATGAGGTTGTCGTGGATCAGTCTTTTGAGAACTATGGGATGAAGCTAGGCGATGCCATTCAGCTCAATGGAAGCGATTCAAGTTACAAGATCGTAGGCTTGACTCAAGGAAATAAATTTTTCACTGAGCCTGTTGTCTTTACGAGTCTGACGACTTATTGGACCTTACAAGGAACCTTGAAAGCCAATCGTTCCATCTCTGCCTTGGTATTGAAAAATGATATAGAAGTGGCTGGCGATGGACTGAAACAGATTTCCATTCCAAAAATGATTTCGAAAATTCCTGGTTACACACCTCAGGTGAATGTATTTTCAGGAATGATTCTTGCTATGATTGTCATCACAGGCTTGATTGTGGGTATTTTTGTTTATATCATTACCATCCAAAAACTAGGCCTTTATGGAATAATGCGAGCTCAGGGAATACAGATCAAAACCATTGTATGGTCTCTGTTCTGTCAAATCTTCCTTTTGTCTGGTATGGGGATTGCTTTAGCCTTACTGGCAATCGGAGGAGCGATTTTAGTCTTACCAGCTACCTTCTTTTTCTATCCAAGTTGGATAGCCTACTCTGTCCTAAGTTTGGTAATTTGCTTGATGGCCCTTCTAGGTGGTGTCATTTCACTTCCACGCTTGTTAAAGGTGGACCCGATTACTGCGATTGCAGAATGATAAGGAGAATAGTATGACAGCATTGATTGAAATGACTCAAGTGACAAAAACGTATGGGGAAGGAAAGATGAAAGTCGTAGCCCTGCATGAGACGAATTTTCAGCTAAATGCGGGAGAGTTCGTATCTATCGTTGGGCCTTCTGGCTCTGGAAAGACAACCTTTCTAACAACTCTAGGACAACTTCAGGAAGCATCGAGTGGAAAGATTCTAGTCAAAGGGAAGGAAACAGGCAGTTTGACGGAGAAGGAAAAAACAGACCTCCGTTTTAGAGAGTTTGGTTTCATTCTCCAGGCTTCAAACCTAATTCCTTTTCTAACAGTCAAGGAACAGCTGGATTTGATTGACAGACTGGATAAGGGAAAAAATAGTAAAAGTGACCGAAAAGAGCTCTTTAAGTTGTTGGATTTGGAAAAGGTACAAAATCATTATCCCAAGGCTCTATCGGGTGGTGAACGTCAACGTGCGGCGATAGCTAGAGCGCTCTATAACAATCCAAGCATCGTGCTTGCAGATGAGCCGACAGCCAGTCTTGACACTGAGCGTGCCTATCAAGTAACAGAGATGTTGGCTGCCATTGCCCACGAACAAGGTAGAGGAGTTGTTATGATTACGCATGATACTCGTCTTCTTGATAAGGTTGATCGTATTTATGTTATGAATGATGGCCACCTAGTTGAAAAAACACAAGTATAATAAAGAGAGTGGACGGTACAGGTTAGCGTTCACTTTTTTGATTGGGAAAGATAGAAACAAGTTTAACTTTTTGTGAAACTCTCAGTAACCATAGCTGATTTTTGAGAAATGTGGTATAATTTTTCTTATGGAAAAGATTATCATTACAGCAACTGCTGAAAGTATTGAACAAGTTGAACAGTTACTAGAAGCTGGCGTAGACCGTATCTACGTCGGTGAGAAAGATTTTGGTCTTCGTCTGCCAACAACCTTTAGCTATGAAGAGTTACGCACCATCGCTAAGCTCGTTCATGAAGCAGGCAAGGAATTGATCGTTGCAGTCAACGCCCTCATGCACCAAGATATGATGGACCGTATCAAGCCCTTCCTAGACTTCTTGGAAGAAATCAAGACAGACTATATCACTGTTGGAGATGCAGGTGTTTTTTACGTAGTCAATCGCGATGGCTATTCCTTCAAGACCATTTATGATGCTTCAACCATGGTGACTAGCAGTCGTCAGATTAACTTCTGGGGACAAAAGGCAGGCGCCTCTGAGGCTGTATTAGCGCGTGAAATTCCATCTGCTGAGCTCTTCAAGATGCCCGAGATTTTGGAAATTCCTGCTGAAGTGTTGGTTTACGGAGCTAGCGTCATTCACCATTCTAAGCGTCCGCTCTTACAAAACTACTATAACTTTACACATATCGATGATGAAAAGACGCGTAAGCGTGACCTCTTCTTGGCAGAACCAAGTGACCCAGAAAGCCATTATTCTATCTTTGAAGACAATCATGGTACCCATATCTTTGCCAACAATGACCTTGATTTGATGACTAAATTGACAGAATTGGTAGAGCATGGTTTTACCCACTGGAAGCTAGAGGGGCTCTACACACCCGGTCAGAATTTTGTAGAAATTGCCAAACTCTTTGTCCAAGCACGCAGCTTGATTCAAGAGGGGAATTTCAGTCATGACCAAGCCTTCTTGTTAGATGAGGAAGTGCGTAAGTTACACCCTAAAAACCGTTTCCTGGACACAGGATTCTATGATTACGATCCAGATATGGTTAAATAGGACATAAAAACCCGAAATAAAAATGTTCGGGTTTTTCCAGTGTATCCATGAAATAAAAACGGATACATGTTATAATAAAAATAGCTCATTAATGGAGGTGTTTGAGTGGAAAATCTGAAGAAAATGGCAGGTGTCAAGGCTGCTGAGTTTGTCAAGGATGGCATGGTAGTCGGCCTTGGAACGGGCTCTACTGCCTACTATTTCGTAGAAGAAATCGGTCGTCGGATTAAGGAAGAAGGTTTGCAGATTACTGCTGTAACGACTTCCAGTGTGACCAGTAAACAGGCTGAAGGTCTTAACATCCCGCTCAAGTCGATTGATCAAGTAGACTTTGTCGATGTGACGGTTGACGGGGCGGATGAAGTAGATAGCCAGTTCAACGGAATCAAAGGTGGTGGTGGTGCCCTTCTGATGGAGAAGGTTGTCGCAACGCCCTCGAAAGAATACATTTGGGTGGTGGATGAAAGCAAACTGGTAGAGAAACTAGGTGCTTTTAAATTGCCAGTAGAAGTGGTTCAGTATGGCGCAGAACAGGTCTTTCGTCGGTTTGAGCGAGCTGGCTACAAGCCAAGTTTCCGTAAAAAAGACGGCCAACGTTTTGTGACCGATATGCAGAACTTTATCATTGACCTAGCCTTGGGTGTCATTGAGGATCCAATTGCCTTCGGGCAAGAATTGGACCATGTCGTTGGTGTCGTAGAGCACGGTTTATTCAACCAAATGGTTGATAAGGTCATCGTTGCTGGACGAGACGGAGTTCAGATTTTAACTTCAACAAAAACAAACTAATCAACATAATAAGGAGACAGACTATGTCAAAATTTAATCGAATTCACTTGGTGGTACTGGATTCTGTGGGAATCGGTGCTGCACCAGATGCCAATAACTTTGTCAATGCAGGAGTTCCAGATGGAGCTTCCGACACACTGGGACATATCTCAAAAGCGGTTGGTTTGAATGTGCCAAACATGGCTAAAATCGGTCTAGGAAATATTCCTCGTGAAACTCCCTTGAAGACTGTGCCAGCAGAAAGCAATCCAACAGGATATGTGACAAAATTGGAAGAAGTATCTCTTGGTAAGGATACCATGACTGGACACTGGGAAATCATGGGACTCAATATTACAGAGCCTTTCGATACTTTCTGGAACGGATTCCCAGAAGAAATCTTGACAAAGATCGAAGAATTTTCAGGACGTAAGGTCATTCGTGAAGCCAACAAACCTTACTCAGGAACAGCTGTTATCGACGATTTTGGACCACGTCAGATGGAAACTGGGGAGTTGATTATCTATACTTCAGCTGACCCTGTTTTGCAGATTGCTGCCCACGAAGATATCATTCCTTTAGATGAATTGTATCGTATTTGTGAATATGCTCGTTCGATTACCCTTGAGCGCCCTGCTCTTCTAGGTCGTATCATTGCCCGTCCTTATGTAGGTGAGCCAGGTAATTTTACTCGTACAGCAAATCGTCGTGACTTGGCCGTATCTCCATTTGCACCAACTGTTTTGGATAAATTGAACGAAGCTGGTATCGATACTTACGCTGTTGGTAAAATCAACGATATCTTTAACGGCGCTGGTATCAATCATGACATGGGCCACAACAAGTCAAACAGCCACGGAATTGATACATTATTGAAGACCATGGGACTTCCTGAATTTGAAAAAGGGTTCTCCTTCACAAACTTAGTTGACTTTGATGCCCTTTACGGCCACCGCCGCAATGCTCATGGTTACCGTGATTGCTTGCATGAGTTCGATGAACGTTTGCCTGAAATTATCGCTGCCATGAGAGAGAATGACCTTCTTTTGATTACTGCGGACCATGGAAATGACCCAACCTATGCAGGAACAGACCACACTCGTGAATATATCCCATTGTTGGCTTATAGCCCTGCCTTTAAAGGAAATGGTGTCATTCCGGTTGGACATTTTGCAGATATCTCAGCGACAGTTGCGGATAACTTTGGTGTTGAAACTGCCATGATTGGGGAAAGTTTCTTAGATAAATTGGTGTAAGATGACGCGATATGCTTTACTTGTTCGGGGCATTAATGTAGGTGGGAAAAATAAAGTTGTCATGGCGCAACTTCGTGAAGAACTGACAGAGTTGGGACTGGAAAAGGTTGAGACCTACATCAACAGTGGCAATATTTTCTTTACTTCGACAGACCCCAAAGCCCGATTGGTTGAAAAGTTAGAGGCTTTCTTTGAAATCCATTATCCATTTATTCAGAGCTTTTCCTTGCTGAGTCTTGAGGACTTTGAAGAGGAACTTGAAAATCTGCCTGAATGGTGGACCAAAGACCTGGCTCGAAAAGATGTGCTCTTCTACACGGAGGGCTTGGATGTGGCTCAAGTGATCGAGAAAGTGAACAGTTTGGAACTGGAAGATGAAGTCGTTCATTTTGGAAAACTTGGGATTTTCTGGGGGAAACTTTCTGAAGAATCCTACTATGCAACTGCCTATCATAAGTACTTGCTCAAGATGCCTTTTTATCGCAACATCACCATTCGCAATGCCAAAACCTTTGACAAAATCGGTCAAATGCTAAAAAATAATAAAGGAGAGACACAATGACATTTTTAGATAAGATCAAGGAAACAGCTGCTTTCCTGAAAGAAAAGGGTATCCTAGCGCCTGAATTCGGTTTAATCCTTGGATCAGGACTTGGAGAATTGGCAGAGGAAATCGAAAATCCTGTTGTAGTAGACTATGCAGATATTCCAAACTGGGGCCGTTCGACAGTAGTCGGTCACGCTGGTAAATTGGTATATGGTGACCTTGCAGGTCGAAAAGTCTTGGCTCTTCAAGGTCGTTTCCATTTCTACGAGGGAAATCCTCTTGAAGTCGTGACTTTCCCAGTACGTGTGATGAAAGTTCTCGGATGTGAAGGTGTCATTGTAACTAATGCAGCTGGAGGTATTGGATTTGGTCCTGGTACCTTGATGGCTATCTCAGACCATATCAATATGACGGGGCAAAACCCATTGATGGGTGAAAACTTGGATGATTTTGGTCCACGTTTCCCAGATATGTCTAAAGCCTACACACCAGAATACCGTGCTACTGCCCATGAAGTGGCTAAAAAACTTGCTATCAAGCTTGATGAAGGTGTCTATATTGGTGTAACAGGTCCGACATATGAAACCCCAGCAGAAATTCGTGCCTATAAGACATTGGGAGCAGATGCAGTTGGTATGTCTACAGTTCCTGAAGTGATTGTGGCAGCCCACTCTGGCTTGAAAGTTCTCGGTATTTCATGTATTACTAACCATGCTGCAGGTTTCCAAGAAGAACTCAACCACGAAGAAGTTGTAGAAGTAACTGAACGTGTTAAAGGCGACTTCAAAGGCTTGCTTAAAGCGATTCTTGCTGAATTGTAATCATGTTAATAGAATTGAGGAGTATTTTTCGAAAAATCCCTTATAATTTTAGATTATTCATAGCAGTAATTCTGCAAGGAATAGTTTCGGGTTTATCTGGTATATTTCTCCATTATCTTATAGAGATGGTGGAGGAGCTAGCTTTTGGTCAGTCAGAGCATCATAGTGGATTTTTGACAGATGGAGTTTCCTCCTCACGGATAGGACTAAGTTTAATAATCGTGGGTCTTAGCTCGTCCTTAGTCTGGTACTTCTTGCAAAAAGGGTCGAAGATTTATTCCATCAAAGCTCAGATGAAGAATGAGACTTCACAATACAAGCTTCATTTTTTAAGACAGCTATTTCATTCAATTTGGCAGATTATTGCAGTTGGAGGGGGAGCGCCTATTGGAAAAGAAGCTGCGCCACGAGAGATTGGAACTCTATTTGCAGGGCCAATTGGAAAAATATGTATACTGTCTATGAAGGATCGCATCTTTCTCCTTGCTTGTGGTGCTGGTGCTGGTTTAGCGGCTGTTTATCAGGTTCCATTAACAAGTGTTTTCTTCGTTTTTGAGACTCTAGGAATTACTTTATCTATCAAGCGATTTGTCTTTGTCGGTTTGACTACCTATGTGTCAACCTATACAGCAGGATTGGTTATTTCAGATCATGCTCTCTACCAGATTCCAGCTATTGCATGGTCATTAAAGGAAGTGTGGATTGTTCCTTTATTACTTCTTTTCTTAACCCCCCTAGCTTGGCTTTTTGGTCGTTTAAGTAAAAAAGTGTCTTCAAACAGGATAAAAGATAAACGAATACTTCTCACATTGCCCTCAGCTTTTCTTTTTCTTGTTGGTCTGGCAAGTTCCTTTCCACATCTACTTGGCAATGGACGCATGATGGCTCAGGAAATTTTAAATGATAGCAGTGGTCAAACAGTGCTTCTCATGTTTTTCCTAAAAGCAGTGGTCGTTCTTATTATCCTTTGGGCAGGGGCCTATGGTGGTACTCTTACGCCATCTTTTGCCTTGGGGATGGCTGGAGCTGCTCTCTTGGGCATGATTCTAGGTTTGGACAGTCAGCCAACCGTTTTACTTTTGGGATCTGTTTGCTTTTTATCTGTGACCTTGAGGGCGCCCATTTCTGCAACCGGATTAGTTATAGGTTTCACTGGGCTAGGTTTAGATTCTCTTCCGTATCTCTTAGTATCTGCTTTCCTAGCTTATGGTTTTGCAAAAGTGTTAGATCGCTTTCCTTGGGCTAGCATACTGTGTCAGAAGTCAAAGAATAAAGTAATTAGGTAGGAAATGCCCGTTTCTTCTAATCAAGGATCTATCTTAAAAGATTAAAAACTATTGTCAGTTTATCAATAACTGTTTTAAATAAAAATGTAGTAGGTTTATCGGAGTCTTGATTGAATACGATTTTTCCTAGCTATGAAATATAAAAATAAAAAAAGAAAGGTTGAGCGTGTGTTCTGATTTGAACACGAGCGGGAAACTCGGAAAATAGATAATCTGACTGAGAAATCAGGATTTCTCGTCAGATTCCTAATTTTCAGTCGTTTTCTTCTCGCTCTTTGTATCATAAATTATGTCTATCCATATTGCTGCTCAGCAGGGTGAAATTGCTGATAAAATTCTTCTTCCGGGGGATCCTCTTCGTGCTAAGTTTATTGCGGAGAACTTCCTTGAAGATGCTGTTTGTTTTAACGAAGTACGTAACATGTTCGGCTACACTGGTACCTACAAGGGCCACCGTGTATCTGTCATGGGAACTGGGATGGGAATGCCATCAATCTCTATCTATGCGCGTGAGTTGATTGTGGACTACGGTGTGAAAAAATTGATCCGTGTGGGAACTGCGGGTTCGTTAAATGAGGATGTTCACGTTCGTGAATTGGTTTTGGCACAAGCAGCTGCAACCAACTCAAACATCATCCGTAACGACTGGCCACAGTATGATTTTCCACAAATCGCTAGCTTTGATTTACTAGATAAGGCCTACCATATCGCCAAAGAACTCGGTATGACAACCCACGTTGGGAACGTTTTGTCATCTGATGTCTTTTATTCAAACTATTTTGAAAAGAACATCGAGCTTGGTAAATGGGGAGTTAAGGCTGTGGAAATGGAAGCGGCAGCTCTTTACTATCTTGCTGCCCAACACCACGTTGATGCACTTGCTATCATGACCATTTCTGATAGCTTGGTCCATCCAGATGAAGACACCACTGCAGAAGAACGCCAAAACACCTTCACTGATATGATGAAGGTCGGCTTGGAAACCTTGATTGCAGAGTAAATTTGTAATAGAAAATCCTGTTTTCAAGTGAAATCAGGATTTTTTCATAGATGCGATTTTTTCGGGGTCTGGTGTGACACGGAGGGTCTTTTGTCCAGTATAAGTAACAAAACCGGGTTTGCCACCTGTTTGTTTGTTGAGTTTTTTGACTTCTATCATATCAACCTGCACCAGATTTGACAAGCGCCCTTTGGAGAAGTAGGCAGCTAGCTCCGCCGCGTCCGTCTTAACTTCGTCAGAAGGATTAAGATTTCCTGAGATGACGACGTGGCTTCCTGGAATGTCCTTGGCGTGGAACCAAAGTTCTTCCTTGCGAGCCATTTTAAAGGTTAGCTCTTCATTTTGCAGGTTGTTTCGACCGACATAAATAATGGTCTTGCCATCGCTTGCTAGATACTGTTCTGGTTTTTTGCGCTTGTGAATTTTCTCTCTCTGTCTTCTACGGATAAAGCCTGTTTGGATCAATTCTTCACGGATTTCAGCGATTTCTTCCAGTCCAGCTTGATTGAGAACGGTCTCCACGCTTTCAAGATAAAGAATGGTTTCCTTGGTTTCTTCGATCAGTTCAGTCAGGTATTTAACAGCTTCTTTGAGCTTCTGATAGCGTTTAAAGTAGCGCTGGGCATTCTGGCTGGGAGTCAGGGCCTTATCAAGCGTGATGGTGATAGGCTGATTGGTGTAGTAATTATCCAAGACAACCTGATCTTGGTCATTGGGAACTTGGTGGAGGAAGGTTGTCAGCAACTCTCCTTTTTGGCGAAACTCCTCAGCATTGTCTGTCGCTAGTAATTCTTTTTCTTGTTTTTTGAGTTTGTGGCGATTTTTCTGAAGTTCATTTTCAACGCGGCGAATGAGTTCGCTGGCCTGCTGCTTGACGCGATCGCGCTCTGCCTTGTCCTTATAGTAGGTATCTAAGAGATTCGAAAGACTGGCAAAAGGCTCTCCTACACGATTGGCAAAAGGAACTGGACTGAAGGAAGTCTCAGTCAAGCATGGCTTGGTTTCTTGATTGAAAAAGTTTCGGAAAGTGGAAAGTTTTTCACTACCCAGTATGTTTTCCAATTCATATGCCGTATCACGACCTAGCCCTTGAAAGAGGCTTTGAAGATTTTTTGCTGTTAGTTCTTGGGTTTGCAGAATTTCAAAGAGTTTTTCATCCTTGACAGTAAAAGGATTGAGAGACTCAGTACTTGGTGGAGCGATATAGCTTGACCCTGGGAGCAAGGTGCGGTAGCTGTTTTGTGAAAAACCAACGTGTTTGATGACTTCGAGGATTTTATGGCTACTTTTATCCACGAGGAGAATATTACTGTGTTTGCCCATAATCTCGATAATCAAGGTAGCCTGAATATGGTCTCCAATCTCGTTTTTATTGGAAACTGTAATTTCCACAATACGGTCATTTTCCACCTGCTCAATCGACTCAATCACGGCGCCTTGTAAATACTTTCTCAAAACCATGATAAAAGTAGAAGGTTGGGCTGGATTTTCAAAGGTCGTTTGGGTCAGCTGGATGCGACCAAAAACGGGATGAGCAGAGAGGAGCAAGCGATGGCTTTGGCGATTGCTGCGGATTTGCAAGACCAATTCTTGTTCAAAAGGTTGATTGATCTTCTGAATGCGACCATTGAGCAACTCGCTTCGCAATTCCTCAACCATGTGGTGTAAAAAAAATCCGTCAAATGACATCGTTCTCTCCTTGTGATTGTATTCCATAGTATTATATCAAAAAGGTAGAATAAAATCATGGAAATATGGTATAATAAAGCCAAGTAAAGAGAATCGAGAAGTACATGTATATTGAAATGGTAGATGAAACTGGTCAAGTTTCACAAGAAATCTTGCACCAAACCCAAGAAATTTTGGAATTTGCAGCCCAAAAAATAGGAAAAGAAGACAAGGAGATGGCAGTGACCTTTGTGACTAACGAGCGTAGCCACGAACTCAATCTCGAGTACCGTGATACGGATCGTCCGACAGATGTTATCAGCCTTGAGTATAAACCAGAGTTGGACATTGCCTTTGATGAAGAAGATTTGCTTGAAAATCCAGAATTAGCAGAGATGATGTCTGAGTTTGATGCCTATATTGGGGAACTGTTCATCTCTATCGATAAAGCGCATGAGCAGGCTGAGGAATACGGTCACAGCTTTGAGCGTGAAATGGGCTTCTTGGCAGTACACGGCTTTTTACATATCAACGGCTACGATCACTACACTCCGGAAGAAGAAGCGGAGATGTTCGGTTTACAAGAAGAAATTTTGACAGCCTATGGACTCACAAGACAATAAACGAAAATGGAAAAACCGTGACCTTGTATCTAGTTTAGAATTTGCTCTTACAGGAATTCTGACTGCTTTCAAGGAAGAACGAAATATGCGAAAACATGCAGTGACGGCTCTAGTAGTCATCCTTGCAGGTTTTGTTTTTCAGGTGTCACGAATTGAATGGCTCTTTCTCCTAATGAGCATTTTCTTGGTAGTAGCCTTTGAGATTATTAACTCTGCTATTGAAAATGTGGTGGATTTAGCCAGTCACTATCACTTTTCTATGTTGGCAAAGAAAGCCAAGGACATGGCGGCAGGAGCCGTGCTTGTGGTTTCCCTTCTTGCTGCAGTGATTGGTGCACTTATCTTTCTCCCACGCATTTGGGATTTACTATTTTAAACAATAAGAGGAAATTATGACATTTAAATCAGGCTTTGTAGCCATTTTAGGACGTCCCAATGTCGGGAAGTCAACCTTTTTGAATCACGTCATGGGGCAAAAGATTGCTATCATGAGTGACAAGGCGCAGACAACGCGCAATAAAATAATGGGGATTTACACCACTGATAAGGAACAAATTGTTTTTATCGACACGCCAGGGATTCATAAGCCTAAGACTGCTCTTGGAGATTTCATGGTGGAATCTGCCTACAGTACTCTGCGCGAAGTGGATACTGTTCTATTCATGGTGCCAGCTGATGAGCCACGTGGTAAGGGCGACGATATGATTATCGAGCGTCTGAAAGCTGCCAAAGTGCCTGTGATTCTGGTGGTGAATAAGATTGACAAGGTCCATCCAGACCAGCTTTTGGCTCAAATTGATGACTTCCGTAACCAGATGGACTTCAAGGAAATCGTTCCTATTTCAGCCCTTCAAGGAAATAACGTTTCTCGTCTAATCGATATTTTGAGTGAAAATCTGGAGGAAGGGTTCCAGTATTTCCCATCTGATCAAATCACAGATCATCCTGAGCGTTTCTTGGTTTCAGAGATGATTCGTGAGAAAGTCTTGCACCTAACTCGTGAAGAGATTCCTCACTCAGTTGCAGTGGTAGTTGACTCCATGAAGCGGGATGAAGAGACAGACAAGGTTCATATCCGTGCAACCATCATGGTCGAGCGTGATAGTCAAAAAGGTATTATCATCGGTAAAGGTGGCGCCATGCTCAAGAAAATTGGGACCATGGCCCGTCGTGATATCGAACTCATGCTAGGGGACAAGGTTTTCCTAGAAACTTGGGTCAAGGTCAAGAAAAACTGGCGTGATAAAAAGCTAGATTTGGCTGACTTTGGCTATAATGAGAAAGAATATTAAGTAGAGGTGGGCTCATGCCTGCTTCTTGTTTTTACAGAAGGAGGACTTATGCCTGAATTACCAGAGGTTGAAACCGTTCGCCGTGGCTTAGAGAAATTAATTTTGGGAAAGAAGATTTCTAGTATAGAGATTGCTTATCCTAAGATGATCAAGACAGATTTGGACGAGTTTCAAAAGGAAGTGCCTGGTCAGATTATCGAGACAATGGGACGTCGTGGCAAATATTTGCTTTTCTACCTAACAGACAAGGTCTTGATTTCGCATCTGCGAATGGAAGGCAAGTATTTTTACTATCCAGACCAGGTTCCTGAACGCAAGCATGCACATGTTTTCATTGAGTTCGACGATGGAGGAACGCTTGTTTATGAGGACGTACGCAAGTTTGGTACTATGGAACTGCTGGCACCCGACCTTTTGGATGCCTACTTTGTTTCTAAAAAATTAGGGCCTGAGCCAAAAGAGCAGGATTTTGATTTGCAGGTCTTTCAAGCTGCCCTATCCAAGTCTAAAAAGCCTATCAAATCCCACCTCCTAGACCAAACCTTGGTAGCTGGCCTTGGCAATATCTATGTGGATGAGGTCCTCTGGCGAGCACAGGTCCATCCAGCAAGACCTTCGCAAACTTTGACAGCAGAAGAAGCGTCAGCCATCCATGACCAGACCATTGCTGTTTTGGGACAGGCAGTTGAAAAGGGCGGCTCTACCATTCGAACCTATACCAATGCTTTTGGGAAAGACGGAACCATGCAGGACTTCCATCAGGTCTATGATAAGACTGGACAAGCATGTTCCCGCTGTGGCACCCTCATTGAGAAATTCCAGCTCGGTGGACGAGGAACTCATTTTTGTCCTCAGTGTCAAAGGAGGGACTGATGGGAAAAATTATCGGAATCACAGGAGGAATTGCCTCTGGTAAGTCAACTGTGACAAATTTCCTAAGAGAGCAAGGCTTTCAAGTGGTGGATGCCGACGCGGTCGTCCATGATCTACAAAAACCTGGGGGTCGTCTTTATCAGCTCTTAGTTCAGCACTTTGGACAGGAAATCATCCTTGAAAATGGAGAACTCAATCGCCCTCTTCTGGCTAGTCTCATCTTTTCAAATCCTGAGGAGCGGGAATGGTCTAAGCAAACCCAAGGAGAGATTATTCGTGAGGAATTGGCTGCATTGCGAGATCAGTTAGCTCAGACAGAAGCGATTTTTTTCATGGATATTCCCCTGCTTTTTGAACAGAACTACGCCAACTGGTTTGATGAAACATGGTTGGTCTATGTGGACCGAGATGTTCAGGTAGAACGTTTCATGAAACGGGATCACCTTTCTAAGGAAGTAGCAGAGTCCCGTCTGGCAGCTCAGTGGTCTTTAGAAGAAAAGACAAAATTGGCGAGTCATATATTAGATAACAATGGCAGTCGTGATCAGCTTGTGAGTCAAGTAGTGAAGTTACTTGAAGGAGGCGACAGCTGTGCAAGAGATTAGTTGGAAAGAGAATCTTCGTGTCGCCTGGTTTGGTAGTTTTTTAACGGGAGCTAGTATCTCCTTAGTTGTTCCTTTCATGCCTATCTTTGTAGAACAGCTAGGAATTGAAGGAGACCAAGTTGCTTTTTATGCTGGATTAGCCATCTCAGTTTCAGCTGCTTCAGCAGCTCTAGTTTCTCCTATCTGGGGTATTCTTGCTGATAAGTACGGTCGAAAACCCATGATGATTCGAGCAGGCCTTGCCATGACTATCACTATGGGAGGTTTGGCCTTCGTGCCGAATATCTATTTGCTACTCTTTCTGCGCTTGCTAAATGGTGTATTTACTGGTTTTGTCCCCAATGCAACAGCCTTGATTGCTAGTCAGGTACCTAAAGATAAGTCTGGAGCGGCTCTGGGAACACTATCTACAGGAGTTGTTGCAGGTACACTGACGGGTCCCTTTGTTGGAGGTTTTATTGCTGAAATTTTTGGCATTCGTAATGTATTTTTATTGGTAGGTGCTTTCTTATTTTTAGCTGCAATCCTAACCATTTTCTTTATCAAGGAAGATTTTCAGCCAGTGGCTAAGGAGAAGGCTATCCCAACGAAAGAATTATTTTCTTCTTTCAAGTATCCTAGGCTTTTAGTAAACCTATTTTTGACGAGCTTCGTCATTCAATTTTCAGCTCAATCAATTGGCCCCATTCTAGCTCTCTATGTCCGGGACTTAGGGCAGACTGAGAATCTCCTCTTTGTATCAGGATTGATCGTATCCAGCATGGGATTTTCTAGCATGATGAGTGCTGGAATTCTAGGAAAACTTGGCGATAAGGTAGGGAATCATCGATTGTTAGTTGCAGCGCAGATTTATTCCGTCATCATTTACCTTCTTTGTGCCCATGCGACCAGCCCCCTTCAACTTGGCGTATATCGTTTTCTCTTTGGTTTGGGAACAGGAGCTCTCATACCAGGTGTCAATGCCCTTCTCAGCAAAATGACTCCAAAATCAGGTATTTCAAGGATTTTCGCCTTCAACCAAGTCTTTTTTTACCTCGGTGGAGTGATTGGACCTATGGCGGGATCCGCAGTTGCAGGATATTTGGGCTATCATGCTGTCTTTTATACGACAGCAGCCTGTGTAGCTTTCAGTTGTTTATGTAACATAGTGCAATTTAGATCATTATTAAAAGTAAAGGAAATCTAGTGCGAGTAAAAATCAATCTCAAGTGCTCCTCTTGTGGCAGCATGAATTATCTAACCAGTAAGAACTCCAAAACTCATCCAGACAAGATTGAGGTGTTAAAATATTGTCCAAAGGAAAGAAAAGTAACTTTACATCTTGAATCTAAGTAGAATTTATGGTAAAATAATAGGGATTTTAAGGAGTTTGATATGTATAACCTATTATTAACCATTTTATTAGTATTATCTGTTGTGATTGTGATTGCGATTTTCATGCAACCAACTAAAAACCAATCCAGCAATGTATTTGATGCCAGCTCAGGTGATTTGTTTGAACGTAGTAAAGCGCGTGGTTTTGAAGCTGTGATGCAACGTTTGACAGGTATTTTAGTCTTTTTCTGGCTAGCCATTGCCTTAGCATTAACGGTATTATCAAGTAGATAAGAAATGGGCAGGACTAGGTCTTTGCCTATTTTTATTTTTATACTCTTCAAAAATCTCTTCAAACCACGTCAGCGTCGGCTTGTCGTACTCCGGTACTGCCTTCGCCTAGCTTTTTAGTTTGATCTTTGACTTTTATTGAGTATTAAATGATGTTTGAGAAGGTCTTACAGTAACAGAAAATTAAAAAATCTAGAAAGAAAACATGAAAGATAAAATTAAAGAATATTTGCAAGAGAAGGGGCGAGTGACGGTGAATGACCTAGCTCAGGCTCTCGGAAAGGATGGGTCCAAGGATTTCCGTGAGTTGATTAAAACCCTGTCTCTGATGGAAAGAAAGCACCAGATTCGTTTTGAAGATGATGGTAGTTTATGTCTGGACCAAAAGAAGAAACAAGAAATTACCCTTAAAGGGATTTTTCATGCCCATAAAAACGGCTTTGGCTTTGTTAGTCTAGAAGGGGAAGAGGACGACCTTTTTGTAGGAAAAAACGATGTCAACTATGCCATTGATGGTGATACCGTAGAGGTCGTGATTAAGAAAGTCGCTGACCGTAACAAGGGAACTGCTGCAGAAGCCAAAATTATCGATATTCTAGAGCATAGCCTGACGACAGTTGTCGGGCAAATCGTTCTGGATCAGGAAAAACCTAAGTATGCTGGCTACATTCGTTCAAAGAATCAGAAAATCAGCCAACCGATTTATGTGAAGAAACCAGCTCTTAAACTAGAGGGAACGGAAGTTCTCAAGGTCTTTATCGACAAATACCCAAGTAAGAAACACGATTTCTTTGTCGCTAGTGTGTTGGACGTGGTGGGACACTCGACTGATGCTGGGATTGATGTCCTTGAAGTCTTAGAGTCCATGGATATTGTTTCAGAATTTCCAGAAGCTGTTCTCAAGGAAGCAGAAAGTGTACCAGAAGCTCCGTCTCAAAAGGATATGGAAGGGCGTCTTGATTTAAGAGATGAGCTTACTTTTACCATTGACGGTGCGGATGCCAAGGACTTGGACGACGCAGTACACATCAAGCCTTTAAAGAATGGCAATATGGAACTCGGAGTTCACATCGCGGATGTTTCCTACTATGTGACTGAGGGTTCTGCCCTTGACAAGGAAGCCCTTAACCGCGCGACTTCTGTTTATGTGACAGACCGTGTAGTTCCAATGCTTCCAGAACGACTGTCAAATGGCATCTGCTCTCTCAATCCCCAAGTAGATCGCTTGACCCAGTCTGCTATTATGGAAATTGATAAACATGGTCGTGTGGTTCATTACACCATTACACAAACAGTTATCAAAACTAGTTTTCGTATGACCTATAGCGCTGTCAATGACATCCTAGCTGGCGATGAGGAAAAGAGACAAGAGTTTAAGAAAATTGTTCCTAGTATCGAGCTCATGGCCAAGCTTCATGAAAGGCTAGAAAGCATGCGTGAGAAACGTGGTGCCTTGAATTTTGATACCAGTGAAGCTAAGATTCTAGTGGATAAAAAAGGTAAGCCTGTTGATATCGTTCTTCGTCAGCGCGGTGTTGCCGAGCGGATGATTGAGTCCTTCATGTTGATTGCTAATGAAACGGTTGCCGAGCACTTCAGCAAGCTGGACCTACCTTTTATCTATCGGATTCACGAGGAGCCTAAGGCTGAAAAAGTTCAGAAGTTTATTGATTACGCTTCGAGCTTTGGCTTGCGGATTTATGGAACTGCCAGTGAGATTAGCCAGGAGGCGCTTCAAGACATCATGCGTGCTGTTGAGGGAGAGCCCTATGCGGATGTATTATCCATGATGCTTCTCCGTTCTATGCAACAGGCTCGTTATTCTGAGCATAATCACGGTCATTATGGATTAGCTGCAGACTATTACACTCACTTTACCAGCCCTATTCGCCGTTATCCAGACCTCCTTGTCCATCGAATGATTCGGGATTACGGCCTTTCTAAGGAAATAGCCGAGCATTTTGAACAAGTGATTCCAGAGATTGCGACCCAGTCTTCCAACCGTGAGCGTCGTGCCATCGAGGCTGAGCGTGAAGTCGAAGCCATGAAAAAAGCTGAGTACATGGAAGAATACGTGGGAGAAGAGTATGATGCAGTCGTATCCAGCATCGTCAAATTCGGTCTCTTTGTTGAATTGCCAAATACAGTCGAAGGTTTGATTCACATCACTAACCTACCTGAATTTTATCATTTCAATGAGCGTGATTTGACACTCCGTGGAGAGAAATCGGGTACAACTTTCCGTGTGGGACAGCAGATTCGCATTCGAGTTGAAAGAGCCGATAAGATGACAGGAGAGATTGATTTCTCTTTCGTACCTAGTGAGTTTGATGTCATCGAAAAAGGCTTGAAACAAGCTGGGCGCAAGGACAGAAGTCGAGGTTCAAGTCGTCGTTCGGATAAGAAGGAAGACAAGAGAAAATCAGGGCGCTCAAATGATAAGCACAAGCATTCACAAAAAGATAAAAAGAAAAAAGGCAAGAAACCTTTTTATAAGGAAGTAGCTAAGAAAGGAGCCAAGCATGGCAAAGGGCGAGGGAAAGGTCGTCGCACAAAATAAAAAAGCGCACCACGACTATACAATCGTAGATACGCTAGAGGCAGGGATGGTCCTGACTGGAACCGAAATCAAGAGTGTTCGAGCGGCTCGAATCAATCTCAAGGACGGCTTTGCCCAAGTAAAAAATGGGGAAGTCTGGCTGAGCAATGTTCATATCGCCCCTTACGAAGAGGGCAATATCTGGAACCAGGAACCTGAACGCCGTCGCAAACTTCTACTCCATAAGAAGCAAATTCAAAAACTGGAACAAGAGACCAAAGGGACAGGAATGACCCTTGTACCCCTTAAAGTCTACATCAAAGATGGCTACGCCAAGCTCCTTTTAGGTTTAGCAAAAGGGAAACATGACTATGACAAACGGGAGTCGATCAAGCGACGTGAACAAAACCGCGACATCGCGCGTGTGATGAAAGCTGTCAACCAGCGTTAAGAAGAGGAAGTAAAATGGAAAAATTAATTGCCTATAAACGGATGCCCCTGTGGAATAAACAGACCATGCCAGAAGCTGTCCAGCAAAAGCACAATACTAAAGTCGGCACTTGGGGAAAAATTACTGTCTTGAAGGGGGCACTCAAGTTTATTGAGTTGACTGAAGATGGTGAGGTTCTAGCTGAGCACCTCTTTGAAGCAGGAGCAGACAACCCTATGGCACAACCGCAAGCCTGGCATCGAGTAGAGGCCGCAACAGACGATGTAGAATGGTACTTGGAATTTTATTGTAAACCTGAGGATTATTTCCCTAAGAAATACCATACCAATCCAGTCCATTCAGAGGTCCTAGAGGCTATGCAAACGGTGAAACCTGGAAGAGCCTTGGATTTGGGTTGTGGTCAAGGCCGTAACTCTCTCTTTCTTGCACAGAATGGTTTTGATGTGACAGCTGTGGATCAAAATGAATTGTCCCTTGAAATCTTGCAAAGCATCGTAGAGCAAGAGGATTTAGACATGCCTGTAGGACTATACGATATCAATTCAGCCAGTGTTAGCCAAGACTATGATTTCATCGTATCAACAGTTGTTCTCATGTTCCTACAAGCAGACCGCATTCCAGCTATCATCCAAAATATGCAGGAGCACACCACGGTTGGTGGCTATAACCTCATCGTCTGTGCCATGGACACGGAGGATTATCCTTGCTCAGTTAATTTCCCATTCACCTTTAAAGAAGGGGAGTTGGCAGACTACTACAAGGATTGGGAGTTGGTCAAGTACAATGAAAATCCAGGACATCTGCACCGTCGTGATGAAAATGGCAATCGCATTCAACTACGCTTTGCAACCATGCTAGCCAAAAAAGTCAAGTAAATCAAACTTAACCCAGCGAATAGAAACCACTTTGCAAGGTTTCTATTCGTTTTTGTTTGCGTTGGTTTATTGGGACCAGCAGGAATTTATGCTATACTAGAAGTAGGAAATCAGAGCAGTAGAACTGTGTTGCTGATACTCTCAGCGCAAGAAAGTCTTTATGATGGAGGTGGTCGAATGACGAGTCTTTTGGTGGAATTGTATGATCGGCATGTGTTGGAAAAGAATGTCTACCAAGCCTTTGTCAGTGATTGTGACGAGATTCTCTTCCTTTCTTTGACGAAAATAAGCAATGAAGAGAAAGTTTCTCTCCGTCAGTTTATCATGGAAGAGGTGCCTCATATCCAACGAGTGACCTTTCGTCAGCTCTCCTTAGAACAACTAGCGGACCAGTTAGATTATTGCCTAGCAGGTTACGACCAGGTTCTTCTCGATGTTTTTGGTGGGGATTCGCTACTAGCCTTATCTCTCTATCAATACGGCTTGGATCGCTATCTTCCCATCGTTGCCATGGATGTCGAGCGAGGAAAACAATACAAGTGGGTAGCCGGCCAGTTAGAAAAAGAAGATTTGGACATTCCTACTCTAAGCATCCAACAGTTGATAGCCTTGCGTGGTGGAAAAATGCTCAAATCCAAACGCCCTATCCACTCAGTTCAGCAAATTGCAGCCATCAAAAAACTAGCCAGCTCTGCCATTTCCAATCCTGCCCACTGGTATCAAGTGACCCAATTTTTCTCTCTAGCCAAGACCAATGACCTTCATGCTGAGACCAAAAAGATACTGGAAAACAACGGCAAGTATTATTACTATCCAGAATCCCTTATTCCTCTACTTGTGGAAGCGGGGATGCTTTGTATTGAATGCGAAGACAAGAAACGAGTAGCCTACAGCTTTCCAAGTCAAGAAGCTCAAGTCTTTTGCCGCAATAAGGGACATATTTTAGAGGTGTATCTCTATCTCTTAGCGCTTGAATCTCAGCTGTTTGATGAGTGCATGATAGGCGGTGAGATTGATTGGAATGGCATCTTTCCAGAGGCGGACAATGTTCAAAATGAGATTGATGTCATTCTGAGAAAGGGACGCTCGATTACCTTTATCTCTTGCAAAATGACAGATTTATCAGTCGAAGCCATCAATGAGCTAGAAGTCTACGCCAATCATTTTGCTGGGGAGAGTTGCCTCAAATTGATTGTTTGTACTGGAAAAATCAATCCAGCTTATGCCAATCGTTGCCAGGAATATGGTGTACTGGTCATTAGAAGTGAGCAGATTTCCAATCTCATTCCCATGCTGAAAAAATATTCTAAGAGACAAAAAAGATAAGAAATAATATCATGAAAGGCTGGAATTCCAGTCTTTTTTAGTTCTTTTTCGAATAAATGAGAAAAGGAGGTAGACCATGTTTGTAGCCAGAGATGCCAAGGGGATTTTGGTGAATGCCCTCGAAAAATACTTAACAAAGCAGCCCTACACTTGCCCAGCCTGTGGGGGTGGACTACGATTACGTCAGGGACAGAGTATTCGAACGCATTTTGCCCATGAATCTTTAAGAGATTGTATGGCTATTTTTGAGAATGAAAGTCCAGAACACTTGGGCAACAAAGAGGCCCTTTATCACTGGGCCAAGAAGAACAATCAGGTCGCCTTAGAATATAGTCTGCCCGAGATTCAGCAGATAGCAGATGTTCTCGTCAATGGGAAACTAGCTCTGGAGGTTCAGTGCAGCCCCTTGTCCCAAAAACTTTTAGGCGATAGAAGTCAAGGCTACCGTAGTCAGGGATACCAAGTTATCTGGCTACTGGGAGAAAAACTCTGGTTAAAAGAGAGACTTACACAACTGCAAAGGGGCTTCCTCTATTTTAGTCAAAATATGGGATTCTATGTTTGGGAACTGGATCTCAAAAAACAAGTTCTGAGACTCAAATATCTTTTACATCAGGACCTACGAGGCAAGCTTCATTTTCGAGTAAAGGAATTTCCCTATGGTCAAGGGAATCTCTTGAAAATTTTACGATTTCCTTATCAAAAACAAAAGCTAGCTAGTTTTTCAGTTTTTCAAGATTCAACTATCTGTCACTACATCCGCCAGCAGTTGTACTACCAAACGCTTTACTGGATGAAGAAGCAGGAGGAGGCTTATCAACGAGGAGATAATCTATTAAACCGTCAACTGGACGACTGGTATCCTCAGGTCAGACCGATAGAATCAGGTGATTTTTTGCAGATTGAAACGGATTTGACTAGCTATTATAGAAATTTTCAGGCTTACTATCAAAAAAAACCGAAAAATAATTGCCAAAAGCTCTATCCACCAGCCTTTTATCACTTATATTTCTCAAAAAATGTGGTAAAATAGAAAGGATGGAGGAATCTTATGGTATTACAACGACATGAAATAAATGAAAAAGATACATGGGATCTTTCAACAATCTACCCAACAGACCAGGCTTGGGAAGAAGCCTTGAAAGATTTAACTGAAAAAGTACAAACAGCAGCTCAGTATGAGGGGCATCTCTTGGATAGTGCAGACAGTTTGCTTGAGATTACAGAATTCTCACTTGACTTGGAACGCCAAGTTGAAAAGCTTTATGTCTATGCGCATATGAAAAATGATCAGGACACGCGTGAAGCCAAGTATCAAGAGTACTATGCTAAGGCAATGACCCTATACAGTCAGTTAGAACAAGCCTTTTCATTCTATGAACCTGAGTTTATGGAGATTAGTGAGGAGCAGTATGCGGCCTTCCTAGAAGCTCAACCTAAACTCCAAGTATACAAACACTTTTTTGACAAGCTCTTGCAAAAGAAAGACCATGTTCTTTCGCAACGTGAGGAAGAATTACTCGCTGGAGCAGGAGAAATCTTTGGCTCAGCTAGTGAAACCTTTGCTATTTTGGACAATGCAGATATTAGCTTTCCATACGTGCTTGATGACGAAGGCAAGGAAGTGCAACTCTCACACGGTACTTATATCCGTTTGATGGAGTCTAAAAACCGTGAAGTGCGCCGTGGTGCCTATGAAGCCCTCTATGCGACTTACGAGCAATTCCAACATACTTATGCGAAGACATTGCAAACAAATGTCAAGGTGCAAAACTACCGAGCAAAAGTTCGCAACTATAAGAGTGCTCGCCATGCAGCCCTCGCGGCAAACTTTGTTCCAGAAAGTGTCTATGACAATTTAGTAGCAGCAGTTCGCAAGCATTTGCCACTCTTGCATCGTTACCTAGAACTTCGTTCTAAAATCTTGGGTATTTCCGACCTCAAGATGTACGATGTCTACACTCCACTATCTTCAGTAGATTATAGCTTTACCTACGAAGAAGCCTTGAAAAAGGCAGAAGAAGCTTTGGCAGTTTTAGGTGACGACTACTTGAGCCGTGTTAAACGTGCCTTCAGTGAGCGTTGGATTGATGTCTATGAAAACCAAGGCAAGCGTTCTGGTGCCTACTCTGGTGGTTCTTACGATACCAATGCCTTTATGCTTCTCAACTGGCAGGACAATCTAGATAATCTCTTTACCCTTGTCCATGAAACAGGTCACAGTATGCACTCAAGCTATACTCGTGAAACCCAGCCTTATGTTTACGGGGATTACTCTATCTTCTTGGCGGAGATTGCCTCAACCACAAACGAAAATATCTTGACAGAGAAATTATTGGAAGAAGTAGAAGACGATGCGACACGCTTTGCTATTCTCAATAACTTCCTAGACGGTTTCCGTGGAACAGTCTTCCGTCAAACTCAATTCGCTGAGTTTGAACATGCCATCCACCAAGCAGACCAAAATGGAGAAGTCTTGACCAGTGATTTCCTCAATAAGCTCTACGCGGACTTGAACCAAGAGTACTACGGACTCAGCAAGGAAGACAACCCTCAGATCCAATACGAGTGGGCGCGCATTCCACATTTCTACTATAACTACTATGTTTATCAGTATTCAACAGGTTTTGCAGCCGCTTCAGCCTTGGCTGAGAAGATTGTCCATGGTAGTCAAGAAGATCGTGACCGCTATATCGACTACCTTAAGGCAGGTAAGTCAGACTATCCACTCAATGTCATGAGAAAAGCGGGTGTTGATATGGAAAAAGAAGACTATCTCAACGACGCCTTTGCAGTCTTTGAACGTCGCTTGAACGAGTTTGAAGCCCTTGTTGAAAAATTGGGACTAGCTTAAGATGGTAGAGTCTTATAGTAAAAATGCCAATCACAATATGCGTCGTCCCGTCGTCAAAGAAGAAATCGTAGAACTCATGCGCCAGCGTCAAAAGCAGGTGACAGGTTCCTTGAAAGAATTGGAGACCTTCGCTCGCAAGGAAAATATTCCCATCATTCCTCATGAAACGGTTGCTTACTTTCGATTTCTTATGGAAAGTCTGCAACCTAAGAATATTTTGGAGATTGGAACGGCAATTGGCTTTTCTGCCCTCCTGATGGCGGAACATGCGCCAGATGCTAAAATTACAACGATTGACCGTAATCCTGAGATGATTGGCTTTGCCAAGGAAAATTTTGCCCAGTTTGACAGCCGCAAGCAAATCACCCTCCTAGAGGGAGATGCAGTCGATGTTTTATCTAGTCTGACAGAAACTTATGATTTTGTCTTTATGGATTCGGCCAAGTCCAAGTATATCGTCTTTCTACCTGAAATACTTAAACATTTGGAAGTCGGTGGAGTGGTGGTCTTGGATGATATTTTCCAAGGAGGAGATGTTGCCAAGGATATCATGGAAGTCCGTCGTGGTCAACGAACCATTTATCGAGGACTTCAAAGACTTTTCGACGCAACTTTGGATAATCCAGATTTAACAGCGACTCTAGTTCCACTTGGAGACGGGATTCTCATGCTACGAAAGAATGTAGCAGAAGTAGAGCTTCCTGAGAGCGAATGATTTTCAGAAAAATTTAAGAAATTATAGTAAAATAGATAAGGTAACACTTACCGTAAAAGGAGTAAAAATGAAGAAAAAACTTATGGCAGGAGCCATCACACTTTTATCAGTAGCAACACTTGCAGCTTGTTCAAACAGTTCTGAAGGAAAAGATTTGATCAGCATGAAGGGCGATGTGATTACAGAACATCAATTCTTTGAAGAAGTAAAGAACAATCCAACCGCACAACAAGTCTTGCTCAATATGACCATCCAAAAAGTATTCGAACAACAATATGGATCAGAGGTAACGGATAAAGATGTAGATGACGCCGTTGCTGAAGAACAAAAGAAATACGGCGATAGCTACAACAGCGTGCTTCAACGTGCAGGTATGACACCTGAGACTCGTAAAGCTCAAATCCGCACTAGCAAATTGGTTGAATTGGCGGTTAAGAAGGCTGCTGAGAGTGAGTTGACAGACGAAGCCTACCAAAAAGCTTTTGAGTCTTATACACCAGATGTGACAGCTCAAATCATCCGTTTGGATAATGAAGACAAGGCAAAAGAAGTACTTGAGAAAGCTAAAGCAGAAGGTGCAGATTTTGCTCAGTTGGCAAAAGACAACTCTAACGACGACAAAACAAAAGAAAATGGTGGAGAAATCACTTTTGACTCTGCTTCAACAGAACTTCCAGAACAAGTCAAGAAAGCAGCCTTTGCCTTGGATGTGAACGGGGTTTCTGATGTGATTACAGCTACTGGAACACAAGCCTACAGCAGTCAGTTCTACATCATCAAAGTAACGAAGAAAACAGAAAAATCTTCTAATATCGAGGATTACAAAGAAAAATTGAAGACCATCATCTTGACTCAAAAACAAAATGATTCAGCCTTTGTTCAAGGAGTAATTGGTAAAGAATTGCAAGCAGCAAACATCAAGGTTAAAGACCAATCATTCCAAAACATCTTCACCCAATACATCGGTGGTGGTGACTCAAGCTCAAGTAGCAGCTCTTCATCTAACTAAGAAAGCAAAAAACAAATCTCAAAAGAGATTTGTTTTTTTATACCTGATACTGGAAAATGAGTAAAATTCGAAGGATTAAAGGATAAGAGTTTTTTTCTTTCTGAAAAAGTGGTATAATAGCAATCAAAACTAGAAAATAAAACGGAATTGGGAACAGAAGCTTCTGTTCCTATTAGAGTGGTGAAATATGAAAATTAGTAAAAGGCACCTACTAAACTATTCCATTTTGATTCCTTATTTCCTTTTATCGATTTTGGGACTGATTGTGGTGTACTCGACAACGAGTGCAACCTTGATCGAAGAAGGAAAAAGTGCCTTTCAATTGGTGCGTAACCAGGGGATCTTCTGGATAGCTAGTTTGATTCTGATTGCCTTAATCTATAAATTAAAATTAGGTTTCCTAAGAAACGGACGTCTTATTTTTATCGTAATGATTGTGGAGATGGTTCTTTTAGCTCTGGCGCGACTGGTCGGAACACCTGTCAATGGAGCATACGGATGGATTTCTGTAGGACCTGTAACGATTCAGCCTGCAGAGTACCTTAAGATTATCATCATCTGGTACCTGGCACATCGATTTTCAAAACAACAGGATGAGATTGCGGTTTATGACTTCCAGGTTTTGACACAGAATCAGTGGCTACCTCGAGCTTTTAACGACTGGCGTTTTGTTCTGCTGGTTCTGATTGGTAGTTTGGGAATTTTCCCAGACTTGGGAAATGCGACCATCTTGGTCTTGGTGGCGCTCATCATGTATACGGTTAGTGGGATCGCCTATCGTTGGTTCTCGACCATTCTGGCTCTCTTGGCAGGGAGCTCAATGTTAGTCTTGTCTGTCATTCGCTTTGTTGGGGTTGAAAAGTTCTCTCAAATTCCTGTATTTGGTTACGTTGCTAAACGTTTTAGTGCCTTCTTTAATCCCTTTAATGACTTGGCAGGTGCAGGACACCAGCTCGCAAATTCCTACTATGCAATGGTAAATGGTGGCTGGTTCGGACTGGGACTGGGGAATTCTATCGAGAAGCGTGGTTATCTGCCAGAAGCCCATACGGATTTTGTCTTTTCGATTGTCATCGAGGAGTTTGGATTCGTAGGAGCCAGTATGATTTTGGCTCTACTCTTCTTCTTGATTTTGCGAATCATCTTGGTTGGTATTCGAGCAAAGGATCCCTTTAACTCCATGGTTGCTATTGGTGTCGGAGGGATGATCCTGGTTCAGGTCTTTGTCAATATCGGTGGGATTTCAGGATTGATTCCTTCTACAGGGGTAACCTTCCCCTTCCTTTCACAAGGTGGGAACAGTCTATTGGTATTATCCGTGGCAATCGCGCTTGTACTGAACATTGATGCCAGTGAAAAACGTGCCAAGCTTATCAGAGAATACGAGAATCAAACCGATGAAAGTCTGTAAGGATTGTATGGAAAGGAAAGTATATGTCTCTTCAAAAATTAGAAAACTATAGTAATAAAGCAGTCGTCCAAGAAGAAGTCTTGATTCTGACTGAGCTATTAGAAGATATCACAAAAAATATGCTGGCGCCAGAAACCTTTGAAAAGATTATCCAGTTGAAGGAATTATCAACTAGCGAGAATTATCAAGGGCTCAATGACCTAGTGACCAGTCTTTCGAATGAAGAAATGATTTACATTTCACGCTATTTCTCTATCCTTCCACTTTTGATTAATATCTCTGAGGATGTGGATTTGGCTTATGAGATCAATCACCAAAACAATGTGGACCAAGACTATCTAGGGAAACTATCTACAACGATTAAGATGGTAGCTGAAAAAGAAAATGCAGCCGAAATTTTAGAAAATTTAAATGTCGTTCCTGTCTTGACCGCCCATCCAACGCAAGTACAACGCAAGAGTATGTTGGATTTGACCAATCACATCCATAATCTTTTGCGCAAGTACCGTGATGTCAAACTCGGCTTGATTAATAAAGAAAAATGGCACACGGATCTCCGTCGTTACATTGAAATTATCATGCAAACGGACATGATTCGTGAGAAGAAATTAAAAGTAACCAACGAAATCACCAACGTGATGGAGTATTACCAAAGTTCATTCCTGAATGCTGTTCCCCGTTTGACGGCTGAGTATAAAAAATTGGCCAAAGAACAAGGTATCGATCTCCAACATCCAAAACCGATTACCATGGGGATGTGGATCGGAGGAGACCGTGATGGAAATCCTTTTGTAACAGCGGAAACCCTCAACAAATCAGCCTTGACTCAGTGTGAAGTCATCATGAACTATTACGATGAAAAGATTTATAATCTTTATCGTGAATTTTCACTTTCAACCAGCATCGTGAATGTCAGCGACAAGGTCCGTGAGATGGCGCTGAAGTCACAAGATAACTCTATTTATCGTGAAAAAGAACTCTATCGCCGTGCCCTCTTTGACATCCAAGCTAAGATGCAGGCAACCAAGGCTTATTTGATTGAAGACAAGGAACTTCAGCCTAGATATGCCACTGCAGATGAATTCTATCAAGATTTGTTGGCGATTCGCGATTCTCTCCTTGAAAACAAAGGGGAATACCTGATTTCAGGAGAATTTGTCGAATTGATGCAAGCTGTCGAAATCTTTGGCTTCTACCTTGCCTCTATCGACATGCGCCAGGATTCTAGTGTTCACGAAGCCTGTGTGGCTGAATTGCTAGCATCAGCTGGTATCAACGACCACTATAGCGACCTTTCTGAAGACGAAAAATGTACCCTCCTCTTAAAAGAGTTGGAAGAAGATCCTCGTATCCTCTCAGCCACTCATGCTGAAAAGTCAGAACTTCTTGAGAAGGAACTGTCTATCTTTAAAGCTGCCCGCAAGTTGAAGGATAAACTGGGTGAAAACGTCATTCGTCAAACCATCATTTCTCACGCAACAAGTGTATCCGATATGCTCGAATTAGCCATTATGCTCAAGGAAGTCGGCTTGGTGGATGCCCAAAAAGCCCGCGTTCAGATTGTTCCCCTGTTTGAAACTATCGAGGACTTAGACCATTCGGAAGAAACCATGAGAAGATATTTCTCTCTTCCTTTGGCTAAAAAATGGATTGCTTCAAAAGATAACTATCAGGAAATCATGCTTGGCTACTCTGATAGTAACAAAGATGGTGGTTACCTGTCATCGTGTTGGACCCTCTATAAAGCGCAACAACAACTGACGGCTATTGGGGATGAATTTGGCGTTAAGGTCACTTTCTTCCACGGTCGCGGTGGTACTGTGGGTCGTGGTGGTGGACCAACTTATGAAGCTATTACGTCTCAACCACTCAAGTCTATCAAGGATCGTATCCGTCTGACTGAGCAGGGAGAAGTGATTGGAAACAAATACGGTAACAAAGACGCTGCTTATTACAACCTTGAAATGTTGGTTTCTGCAGCCATTAACCGTATGATTACCAAGAAGAAGAGTGATACCAATACATCAAACCGTTACGAAGCTATTATGGATCAAGTAGTAGACCGTAGTTATGATATCTACCGTGATTTGGTCTTTGGAAATGAACATTTCTATGACTATTTCTTTGAATCAAGTCCAATCAAGGCTATTTCAAGCTTCAATATCGGTTCGCGTCCAGCAGCTCGTAAGACCATCACTGAAATCGGTGGTTTGCGTGCCATTCCTTGGGTCTTCTCATGGTCACAAAGTCGTGTCATGTTTCCTGGATGGTATGGTGTGGGATCAAGCTTTAAAGAGTTTATAGATCAAGATCCAAAGAATATCGAGTTCCTTCGTGATATGTACCAAAACTGGCCTTTCTTCCAATCTTTGCTTTCCAATGTAGACATGGTCTTGTCTAAGTCTAATATGAACATTGCTTTTGAATATGCCAAGCTCTGTGAAGACGAAGAAGTACAAGCTATCTACTACACTATTTTAGATGAATGGCAGTTGACTAAGGACGTTATTTTAGCTATCGAAGGTTATGACGAACTCTTGGCAGAAAACTCTTATCTAAAAGACAGTCTAAACTATCGTATGCCTTACTTTAATATCCTTAACTACATCCAGTTGGAGTTGATCAAACGTCAACGTCGCGGCGAATTGTCGGCAGACGAAGAAAAACTAATCCATACAACTATCAACGGAATTGCAACTGGTTTACGTAATTCAGGCTGATATTCTACAAACTTCCTCTTTTTTCAAGGGGAAGTTTTTGAATTGTTTAAAAAATTCTAAAAATAAGCTTGACAAGTAGTTGAAAAATGATATAATTTAAACATTCAGAAAGTAATCATTGAAGTTTTTTAGAGAGTCTGTGGTTGGTGGAAACAGATAGATGAAAGTGATGAAAATTGGGCTGAATGTTATAAAGAATTTGAAATCATAAGAATTCGGTGAGCACACCTTACAGTGCAACTCGTGAATGCGAGAAAGAGCGATAGGGATATTCCCTATAATTGAGGTGGCACCGCGCATCGACGTCCTCACACAAGTTTTTTGTGTGAGGACTTTTTCTATGGGGAGGAAAGATATTGGAATTTAAACGATGGCATCGCTTGATGATGTGATTTAAAAAGTTAAGGTAAAAGAATTAAGGAGAAAGAAAAATGAAAAATAAACGTTTGATTGGAATTGTCGCTGGATTATCAGTATTGGTGGTGGCTAGCTTGATTTATTCATCTATGAACAAGCCATCAGCTAAGGAAGAGCAAAAGGTCGCTAAGGTTGGTGTCCTTCAATTTGTTAGTCACCCATCCTTGGACTTGATTTACCAAGGGATTCAAGATGGACTAGCTGAAGAAGGCTATAAGGACGATCAAGTAAAAATCGACTTTATGAACTCTGAAGGTGATCAGAGCAAGGTTGCAACCATGAGTAAACAATTGGTAGCAAATGGAAACGATGTAGTTGTTGGGATTGCAACACCAGCTGCTCAAGGACTTGCTAGTGCTACAAAAGACCTACCTGTTATCATGGCTGCTATTACAGACCCAATCGGTGCTAACTTGGTCAAAGATTTGAAAAAACCAGGTGGCAACATTACAGGGGTGTCAGATCATAACCCAGCTGAACAGCAAGTGGAATTGATTAAAACTTTGACACCAAATGTCAAAACAATCGGCGCTCTCTACTCAAGTAGCGAAGATAACTCAAAAACACAGGTAGAAGAATTCAAGGCTTATGCTGAAAAAGCAGGTTTGACAGTCGAAACATTTGCTGTTCCATCAACAAATGAAATTGCTTCAACAGTTAACGTCATGACAAGCAAGGTCGATGCGATTTGGGTTCCAATTGACAACACCATCGCATCAGCATTCTCAACAGTTGTTTCAAGCAACCAAACAGCTAAAAAGCCAATCTATCCAAGTGCCACTGCCATGGTAGAAGCAGGTGGATTAGCATCTGTAGTAGTTGACCAACACGATCTTGGTGTGGCTACTGGTAAGATGATTGCTAAAGTTTTGAAGGGTGAAAAACCAGCTGATACGCCAGTTAATGTCTTTTCAACAGGTAAGTCAGTGATTAACAAAAAACTAGCGCAGGAACTTGGTATCACCATTCCTGAGTCCGTTCTAAAAGAAGCAGGACAAGTGATTGAATAAAGATAAAGGAGGAGCTGGACACATCTCCTCCCATTTTTACTAAAGAAAGAAATGAGTGAAAGATTATGATAGTATCCATTATTTCTCAGGGGATGGTCTGGGCGATTTTAGGTTTGGGAATCTTTATGACTTTTCGAATTTTGAATTTTCCAGATATGACTACTGAAGGTTCTTTTCCTCTTGGGGGAGCAGTAGCTGTAACCTTGATAACACAGGGAGTCAACCCATTTTTAGCTACCCTAGCTGCAGTAGGTGCGGGCTGTCTAGCTGGAATGGCGACGGGACTCTTGTACACCAAAGGAAACATTCCAACCCTCTTATCAGGGATTCTGGTCATGACTTCCTGCCATTCCATCATGCTCATGATTATGGGACGTGCCAATCTGGGGCTTCTTGGAACCAAGCAAATTCAGGATGTCTTGCCTTTCGATTCAGACCTTAACCAACTCCTGACGGGATTAATCTTTGTAGCTCTTGTTATTGGCCTTATGCTCTTTTTCCTTGATACTAAATTAGGTCAAGCCTATATCGCTACAGGTGATAATCCTGATATGGCTCGTAGCTTTGGTATCAATACGGGACGTATGGAACTCATGGGATTGGTTCTCTCAAATGGGATCATCGCGCTTGCAGGAGCCTTAATTGCTCAACAAGAAGGATACGCGGATGTTTCTCGAGGAATCGGCGTTATTGTCGTAGGGCTTGCTAGCTTGATTATTGGTGAGGTTTTGTTCAAGAGTTTGACCTTGGCAGAGCGACTCATGACCATCGTTGTAGGGTCTATTGCTTATCAGTTCCTCGTCTGGGGAGTGATTGCTCTTGGGTTTAATACAAGTTATCTTCGTTTGTACAGCGCCTTGATTTTGGCAGTTTGCCTTATGATTCCAACCTTCAAAAGCAAATACCTGAAAGGAGTCAAGTTTAGCAAATGACAGCAATTGTAGAATTAAAAAATGCTACCAAAGTCATTACGAATGGCTTTGACGAGGAAAAAATCATTCTGAATGATGTTTCTCTTGAAATTTTTGAACATGATTTCATTACCATCCTAGGTGGAAATGGAGCAGGGAAGTCAACGCTTTTTAACACGATTGCAGGTACCCTACCTTTAACAAGTGGAAGTATCCGTATCATGGGGGAGGATGTGACGCATTTTTCACCTGAGAAGCGGGCTAAGTACTTGTCTCGTGTCTTTCAGGATCCTAAAATGGGTACGGCTCCTCGTATGACGGTGGCGGAAAATCTCTTGATTGCCAAGTTTCGTGGTGAGAAGAGAGGACTCCTTCCCAGAAGGCTATCAAGTCATCGGGAAGAGTTTCAGACAACCATTGAAAAAGTGGGAAATGGTCTTGAAAAACATCTGGACACTCCGATTGAATTTCTATCAGGTGGTCAACGTCAGGCCTTGAGTCTCTTGATGGCAACCTTAAAGCGACCAGAGTTGCTCTTGTTGGATGAACACACAGCAGCTTTAGATCCAAAGACCAGTGTGGCCTTGATGGAGTTAACAGATGAATTTGTCACAAAAGATAAGCTGACTGCCCTCATGATTACCCACCATATGGAAGATGCTCTCAAGTATGGAAACCGTCTCATCGTTATGAAGGAAGGACGTATCATTCAAGACCTTAATAAAGAAGAGAAAGCTAAGATGAAAATCTCAGACTACTATCAATTATTTGAGTAAAGTAGAGAATTGTTCATAAAAAATAGAGAAGAAAAACTTAGAAGCCTGGAAGTGTTTCTGAGTTTTTTATCTCCTCTTTCTATCTAGAAAAATAAGGCAAAGAGAATTACGGAAAGCGTATGAAATGGTTTACTTTTTTTCAGAAATAAGCTATACTAGTTTACGTGAAACTATGATAAGATGGAGGTATTGTGTATGGTTGACAAGCAAGTCATTGAAGAAATCAAAAACAATGCCAACATTGTGGAAGTCATAGGTGACGTGATTTCTTTACAAAAGGCTGGACGGAACTATTTAGGGCTCTGTCCTTTTCATGGTGAAAAGACCCCCTCTTTCAACGTTGTGGAAGACAAGCAGTTTTATCACTGTTTTGGATGTGGTCGTTCAGGAGATGTCTTTAAGTTCATTGAAGAATACCAAGGCGTGTCCTTCATGGAAGCCGTTCAGCTCTTGGGAGAGCGTGTCGGTATTCAGCTGGCTATGCCCGTACAGTCTCGTCCTCATCAGGCTTCCCCTCATCAAGCTCTATATAATATGCATGAAGAAGCTGCTCGTTTTTACCATGCAATCCTCATGACGACCAAGATGGGAGAAGAAGCAAGGGATTATCTCTACAAACGTGGATTGACAGATGATGTTCTGAAACATTTCCAGATTGGACTGGCTCCCGCAGAGAGAACCTATCTCTATCAACGTTTGGCTGACAAGTTTGAGGAAAAGGATTTATTGGATTCGGGCTTGTTTTATCTGTCAGATGGCAATCAGTTTTATGATACTTTTTTTGGACGTATCATCTTTCCTTTGACCAATGATAAGGGGCAGGTTATTGCCTTTTCAGGTCGTATCTGGCAAGAAATGGATAGTCAGACTGCCAAATATAAAAATAGTCGCTCGACTGCAATTTTTAACAAGAGTTATGAATTGTATCATTTGGACAAGGCAAAAAAGGGAACAGGTAAAAATACAGAACTCTACCTGATGGAAGGCTTCATGGATGTGATCGCAGCCTACCGTGCTGGTATAGAAAATGCTGTGGCTTCTATGGGGACAGCGCTGAGCAAGGAACATGTTGACCACCTCAAACGCTTCACCAAAAAGATTGTTCTCAGCTATGATGGTGACAAGGCAGGACAGGCAGCGACAGCCAAAGCTCTGGAAGAATTAAAAGATTTCTCAGTGGAAGTTGTCCGAGTACCTGATGCCATGGACCCAGATGAGTATTTACAAAAGAATTCTCCTGAAGATTTGGCCTACCTCTTAACCAAGACACGTATCAGTCCCATAGAGTTCTATATTCACCAACTCAAACCTGAGAATAGTGACAACTTGCAAGCGCAAATCGAGTTCATTGAAAAGATTGCTCCCTTAATTGCCAAAGAAAAGTCGATCACCGCCCAGAATTCCTATATCCACATTCTGGCGGATAATCTACCTTCCTTTGATTACCAGCAAGTAGAACAGATTGTAAATGAAAGTCGGATTGTTCAAAGGCAGGAGAGGGTAAAGGAGCAACCTACACCCGTAGCGATTAGTTTATCTGTAACGCGGCAACTGACGGCTGTTATGAGAGCAGAGGCTCATCTCCTCTATAGGATGGCTGAGAATCCAGTTGTTTTAAATGACTACCGATTAAGAGAAGGTTTTTTCTTTGATACCCCAGAATTTCAGATTCTTTACGAATTATTAAGTGAGCAGGGAGAAATTGGATCAGAGGAACTGTCTCATCAGACGCCTGAGGTTGAAAATGCTTGGTACCATGTGCTTAGTCTGGATTTGCCTGCAGAGATGTCGCCTCAAGAACTTTCTGAAGTCGAAGCGACTCGTAACCGTGCCCTCCTCAGCAAGGACAACTTAAGAATTAAAAAGAAAGTGCAGGAAGCTAGTCATGTAGGAGATACAGACACAGCCTTGGAAGAATTGCAACGATTGATTTCCCAAAAGAGAAGAATGGAGTAATAATGGCAACAAAACAAAAAGAAGTAACCACATTTGATGTGCAAGTAGCAGACTTTATCCGTAACCACAAAAAAACAGGAACAGCAACAGATGACGAAATCAATTCAAGTCTGGTTATTCCTTTTACCTTAGATGCAGACGGCATTGAAGACCTTTTGCAACGGATTCAGGATGCTGGAATTTCTATCACAGATAACGAAGGAAATCCAAGTGCGCGTGTTCTTAGTGCAGAAGAAGAACCAGAACTTAGTGATGAGGACTTGATTGGCTCAACCTCTGCCAAGGTTAATGACCCAGTCCGTATGTATTTGAAGGAAATCGGGGTCGTTCCTCTCTTGACTAACGAAGAAGAAAAAGAATTGGCTTTAGCAGTTGAAGCTGGTGATATCGAAGCCAAACAACGTCTTGCGGAAGCCAACCTTCGTTTGGTGGTTTCGATCGCTAAGCGCTACGTAGGTCGTGGCATGCAGTTTCTTGATTTGATTCAAGAAGGAAACATGGGCTTGATGAAGGCTGTTGACAAATTTGACTATTCAAAAGGCTTTAAGTTTTCTACTTATGCAACTTGGTGGATTCGTCAGGCGATTACTCGTGCCATCGCTGATCAGGCGCGTACCATTCGTATCCCTGTTCACATGGTGGAAACCATTAACAAGCTTGTCCGTGAACAGCGGAATCTCCTTCAAGAATTGGGCCAAGATCCAACTCCTGAACAAATCGCTGAGCGTATGGATATGACACCTGACAAGGTGCGTGAAATCTTGAAAATCGCCCAAGAACCAGTATCACTTGAAACACCGATTGGTGAAGAGGACGATAGTCATCTTGGGGACTTTATCGAAGACGAAGTGATTGAAAATCCAGTGGATTACACAACGCGTATCGTTTTACGTGAGCAGTTGGATGAAGTCTTGGATACTCTCACAGACCGTGAAGAAAACGTTCTGCGCCTTCGTTTCGGTTTGGACGATGGGAAAATGCGTACTCTTGAAGATGTTGGTAAAGTCTTTAACGTAACTCGTGAACGTATCCGTCAGATCGAGGCCAAGGCTTTGAGAAAACTACGTCAACCAAGTCGCAGCAAACCGCTTCGAGATTTTATTGAAGATTAGAGTGAGGATGAACATGGCTTATACAGAAGAGCAAATTGAAACGATCAAAACACGTATTTTAAACGCCTTAGAAGAAGTCATTGACCCTGAGTTGGGGATTGATATTGTCAACCTAGGTTTAATTTATGAAATTCGTTTTGATGGTGAAACAGGTCACACTGAAATTGATATGACCTTGACAACTATGGGCTGCCCACTGGCTGACCTTTTGACAGACCAAATACACGATGCGATGACAGATGTGCCTGAGGTAACCAATACCGAAGTTAAATTGGTTTGGTATCCAGCTTGGACGGTTGAAAAAATGAGTCGCTATGCACGTATCGCCCTAGGAATTAAATAAACAGTAGAAAAATATGAGAGACGATTGGAAAATAGGGTAAATTCCTCCTTTTTCCTCTGGTCTCTCTTTCTTTTGCTGATTTTCTAGAAATAAAATGGTATAATGAAAGGTATGGAAAACGAAAAATTGCGTATTAATATGCTAAGTTCAAGTGAGAAAGTGGCTGGTCAAGGAGTATCAGGAGCCTACCGTGAGTTGGTACGTCTCCTACATCGCGATGCCCAAGATCAGTTAATTGTTACGGAGAACCTTCCTGTTGAGGCAGATGTAACTCACTTTCATACCATTGATTTCCCTTATTATTTATCCACTTTCCAAAAGAAACGCTCTGGGAGAAAAATTGGCTATGTACACTTTTTGCCTGATACGCTTGAGGGGAGTTTGAAGATTCCATTTTTCCTAAAGGGAATTATCAAACGCTATGTTTTTTCTTTTTACAACCGAATGGAACACTTGGTGGTGGTTAATCCCATGTTTATCGAGGATTTAGTAGCAGCTGGTATTCCACGTGAAAAAGTAACTTATATTCCAAACTTTGTAAATAAGGAAAAATGGCATCCACTACCAGCTGACCAAGTAGCAAAACTTCGTCAGGAAATGGATTTAGCTGAGAATCAGTTTGTTGTTGTCGGTGCAGGTCAGGTTCAGAAACGTAAAGGAATTGATGACTTTATACGTCTTGCTGAGGAATTGCCAGAAATTACTTTTATCTGGGCTGGTGGTTTTTCATTTGGCGGGATGACAGATGGTTATGAACGCTATAAAAAAATCATGGATAATCCACCTAAAAATCTAATTTTTCCAGGTATTGTTCCTCCAGAGCGAATGCGAGAACTCTATGCTTTAGCGGATCTCTTCTTGCTACCAAGTTACAATGAACTATTCCCAATGACCATCTTAGAGGCAGCTAGTTGTGAAGCACCGATTATGCTAAGGGATTTAGATCTATACAAGGTCATTCTCGAAGGGAATTATCGTGCTACAAGTGATGTTTCAGAGATGAGAGAAGCTATTCTCGAATACAAAAATCATCCTGAAAAGTTGAAAGACTTGAAAGAAAAAGCTAGAGAGATTTCTAAAGAGTATTCCGAGGAGCATTTACTGGAAATCTGGTTGAAGTTCTATCGAGAACAGGCTGCTTTGGGCAAAAAGTGAGGTAGTTTATGCGAATTGGTTTATTTACTGACACCTATTTTCCTCAGGTTTCTGGGGTTGCGACCAGTATTCGAACCTTGAAGACAGAGCTTGAAAAGCAAGGACATGCAGTTTTTATCTTTACAACAACAGATAAAGATGTGAACCGCTACGAGGATTGGCAAATTATCCGAATTCCGAGTGTTCCCTTCTTTGCATTTAAGGATCGGCGTTTTGCTTATCGTGGATTTACAAAGGCACTTGAAATTGCCAAGCAGTATCAACTCGATATCATTCATACCCAGACAGAATTTTCACTAGGTTTGTTAGGGATTTGGATTGCAAGAGAATTGAAAATTCCTGTTATTCATACCTACCATACCCAGTACGAAGATTATGTGCATTATATTGCTAAGGGTATGCTGATTCGGCCTAGTATGGTAAAATATCTGGTACGGGGCTTTCTTCACGATGTTGATGGAGTGATTTGTCCTAGTGAGATTGTTCGGGACCTACTATCTAAGTACAAAGTCAAGGTTGAAAAGCGGGTTATTCCAACTGGTATTGAGTTAGCTAAATTTGAACGACCTGAGATTAAGGAAGAGAATTTAGCTGCCCTCCGATCTAAATTTGGGATTAAAGAAGACGAGAAAATGTTACTGAGTCTTTCTCGTATCTCTTTTGAGAAGAATATCCAAGCGGTTCTAGTCGCCTTTGCGCAGGTTTTGAAAGAAGAAGACAAGGTGAAACTAGTTGTTGCTGGTGACGGTCCTTATTTGGACAGTCTGAAAGAACAAGCCGTTCAGTTACAAATTCAAAATCAGGTGATTTTTACTGGTATGATCGCCCCAAGTGAAACAGCCTTGTACTATAAGGCAGCAGATTTCTTTATCTCTGCATCCACTAGTGAAACCCAAGGGTTGACTTATCTAGAGAGTCTAGCTAGTGGAACGCCTGTCATCGCTCATGGCAATCCTTATCTGGATAATCTGATCAATGACAGGATGTTTGGAACCCTCTACTATGGAGAACAGGACCTTGCAGGTGCCATCTTGGAGGCTTTGATTGCCACTCCAGAGATGGATGAGCAAAAGTTGGCTGACAAGTTATATGAGATTTCGGCTGAGAATTTTGGAAAACGAGTTCATGAGTTTTACCTTGATGCCATTATTTCTAATAATTTTGAACAAGAATTGCTCGATGGAGAACCTATGAGTCAACGTTTTCTAAAAACTATTTTATATCTCCCTCAACAAGCAGTCAGCGTCCCGGTAAAAGAATCTAAACGCATTCTGAAGGCGTCTAAAAAACAGTTGTCCAGTATGCGAGACTACTGGAAAGATTAACAAAAAGTAAAAAAGGAGGAATAAAAGATGGCGAAAAAATTTATGAGAAGCGGCAAAGATCAAAAAATTGGAGGCGTTTGTGCCGGTGTTGCCCACTATTTTGATATTGACCCCACTATTGTCCGAGTGATTTGGGGAGTTCTAGCCTTTTGTTATGGAGCAGGGGTTCTTGCTTACTTGATTTTGTGGGCAATTGCACCTGTTTCTACAGAATATTAAATTAAAATTATAGAGTGAAAAGGAGAAACTATGGCTTTTGGAGATAACGGTAACCGTAAAAAAACAATGTTTGAAAAGGTCACACTTGTTGTTGTGCTTATCATGTTGTTTGTAACCCTTGCTGGTATCTTTGCAACGGCGCTTGGAGCTTTTAGCAGATTCTAAGCAAGTTGTTTGGATAGAAACAATAACTAATGACTGGGATTTCCCAGCCTTTTCAAAGTGAGAAAAAATATGAGTATGTTTTTAGATACAGCCAAGATAAAAGTCAAAGCTGGTAATGGTGGTGATGGCATGGTTGCCTTTCGCCGTGAAAAATATGTCCCGAATGGTGGTCCTTGGGGTGGTGATGGTGGACGTGGAGGTAACGTTGTTTTCGTGGTAGACGAAGGTTTGTGTACCTTGATGGATTTCCGTTATAACCGTCATTTCAAGGCCGAATCCGGTGAAAAAGGGATGACAAAAGGAATGCATGGGCGTGGTGCAGAAGACCTTCGTGTTCGCGTACCACAAGGAACGACTGTACGTGATGCTGAGACAGGAAAAGTCATTACAGACTTGATTGAGCACGGTCAAGAATTTATCGTGGCACATGGCGGTCGAGGCGGTCGTGGAAATATCCGCTTTGCAACACCAAAAAATCCTGCACCTGAAATCTCTGAGAATGGAGAGCCGGGTCAGGAACGTGAGTTGCAACTGGAATTAAAAATCTTGGCGGATGTCGGCTTAGTAGGTTTTCCATCTGTCGGAAAGTCAACTTTGCTTAGTGTCATCACTTCAGCTAAACCTAAAATCGGTGCTTACCACTTTACGACGATTGTGCCTAATTTGGGTATGGTTCGTACTCAGTCAGGTGAATCTTTTGCAGTAGCAGATCTTCCAGGTTTGATTGAAGGTGCCAGTCAAGGTGTTGGTCTTGGAACTCAGTTTCTCCGTCATATCGAACGCACTCGAGTTATCCTTCATATCATCGATATGTCGGCTAGCGAAGGACGTGATCCTTATGAGGACTACCTTGCTATCAATAAGGAATTGGAATCCTATAACCTTCGTCTCATGGAGCGTCCGCAGATCATCGTGGCTAACAAGATGGATATGCCTGAAAGTCAGGAAAATCTGAAAACTTTTAAGGAAAAATTGGCAGCAAACTACGACGAGTTCGAGGAACTTCCAGCCATCTTCCCTATTTCTGGTCTGACCAAGCAAGGGTTGGCGACTCTTTTGGATGCGACAGCTGAATTGTTGGATAAAACTCCTGAGTTCTTGCTCTACGACGAGTCTGATATGGAAGAAGAAGCTTACTATGGCTTTGATGAGGAAGAAAAAGCCTTTGAGATTAGTCGTGATGATGATGCGACATGGGTACTTTCTGGTGAGAAACTTATGAAACTCTTTAACATGACCAACTTTGACCGTGACGAATCAGTCATGAAGTTTGCCCGTCAGCTTCGTGGTATGGGGGTTGACGAAGCCCTTCGTGCACGTGGTGCCAAAGATGGCGACTTGGTCCGCATTGGTAAATTTGAATTTGAATTTGTAGACTAGGAGATTGATATGGGAGATAAACCGATATCATTCCGAGATGCAGATGGAAATTTTGTTTCTGCAGCAGATGTGTGGAATGAAAAGAAACTAGAAGAATTGTTTAATCGTCTCAATCCAAAACGTGCTCTTAGATTGGCGCGTACAAAGAAAGAAGAAACACAGTCAAAGAAATAAAAAATTCCCGTGATCTTTTAATCACGGGATTTGTTTTATTCACTAAAGAAAAATGGTGGCGCATATTTTTTAAGACTTTCAAAACAAGCTTGCGCTTTTGTAGCATCTTCACAGATAATCATGCAGACATCGTCTCCACAAAGGGTTGCAACGATATCTGGAAAGGCCAAGGAATCAATTACAGATCCAAACGATTGGGCTAAACCGGGTAAAGTTTTCAAAATAACTTGGTGTTGCACAGGACGCAACATAACAAGAGCATCTTCCATATAATTTTCAAGACGTTTTTCCCATTTGGAGATAGACCCTGTATTTAGCACATAGTAAGAATGATCTTCTTCGCGCACTTTTGAAAGGTTCATGGTTTTGATATCGCGTGATAAGGTAGCCTGAGTAACTTGGATATCATTATCCGCTAACAAGGCTTGTAATTCAGCTTGAGTATGGATTTTGTTTTTTGAAACGAGGGCGCGGATAAGTTGGTGTCTGTGTTCTGATTTGTTCATAAAGTAAGTACTCCTTTTACAAGGTACAGTAGCGTGGACTGAACGAAAATGTCAGTCGAGTGGTAGGCGGTATTGTCACGTATGATGATGTCAAAGTCAGTAGGATAAAGAACTAGATGGAGAGATTCTCCTTCTTTTAACTTGTCACTAGTTGCGTGCAGATAAACTGGGTAGCAATCCGTTCATCTACATTGATGTTCTTTAAAGACAGTGAATCATTCAATTTAGGTAGCTTTTTGTCACGGCTTGTTGTGAATTCACTCTAAATGTTAATTCACAGAGATTTTCAACATGCGGTCTGGTAGCGTATATGATAAATGGTTACACATGTTGGTTAGAGGGGGAGTATCTTCTGCCCAAGTTCCATCTAGAGGTTTCTAAATAACTCTTATTTGAACTGGTTTTGATACGAAGTTTATGTTTGATTCGACTGTTCAAGTGGAAAACCTTGGTTATAAGAAGTTCAATGGTCAATTTGATTGACTTTTCCTTTGAATACTTCCACATTGAAAGTCTGGTACATTATACCTTTTGACAAGGTAGGATAAGACTAGACTGTGCTAAATCAACAGTCAACTGATAGTCTGTATTATCTCGAATTGTAATCTCAAAGTCTGTTGTGTAGAGAACCAAACGGAGAGTATCTCCTTCTTTAAGTTTGTAGATAGTTGGTTGAAGCTCTAGCTTGAAGTCCATCCATTCATTTGGTTGGATTTCTTCAATCGTCAAGAGATTGGTTCGATTTTGAAGATTAAGGTAACCTTTGGTAATGACACGTTGGGCACTTGGATTAAATGGCAGTTCGCAGAGATTTTCAAGCATGTGGTAGCGACCGTTGTCAATGGTTCTAGCACTTAAAACAGCTGGATAAGGTTGTAGATATTTCTTTTGTCCAAGTTCTAACAGTTGGGCTGATAATAAGCCCTTGTTTGTACTCGATTTGACACGAAGTTTCAGCTCCACTCGCCCATTTAAGTGAATGTCTTGACTTACTGGAAGGTCAATGGTAATCTGATTAGCTTTTCCTTGGTAAAGTTCAGTGTTAAAGGTCTGGTAAGTCTTGCCATAACGCTCAAAATCTTTTTGATCATACTGGTTTTGAATCACTTTTTCCTCATTACCAAGAGAGAAGGTATGCAGTTCATCTTGCTTGCCAAAGTCATCAAGACTCTGCCATGTTTGCGGTTCGGTATTGTCCTGCCAGATAACAGTTGGAAGTTGATAGCCTGAGTCAAGTCCTAACAATTTCTTACTTAACAAGGCATTCATGGACTCTCGGAAGTCAATCGACTGCCAGTTGTTCATATAGACATGGGCACCATGATGGAAAAAGAGGTGCTTATTGATATGGCTAGGAAGGGCATGAAACATTTGGTAAACATGAAGAGGTTTGACGTTCCAATCCTGGGAACCATGCGTAAAGACGACCTCAGCTCGAACCTTGTGAGCATTGAGCAGATAGTTGCGGTCATGCCAAAACTGATTGTAGTCACCTGTCTTGCGATCGAGTTTCTCTTTAACCTTTTCTAAGTCTACTTGATGAGCTTCATTGCCACGAATATAGTCACCAGCTTGGAGGTTGCGGGAGTAGGTCAATTCAGCAAGTGAGTCAAAATCCTCACCTGGATAGCCCCCTGGGCTGGTCACTAGACCATTTTCCCGATAGTAGTTGTACCAAGAGGAAATACCTGCTTCTGCGATGATCACTTCCAAGCCATCAACACCAGTGGTGGCGAGACCATTAGACATGGTTCCGAGATAGGAAATTCCTGTTGTTGCGACTTTGCCGTTTGACCAGTCAGCTTTGACTTGGCGTTTGCGCGTGTGGTCCGTGAAAGCACGGCAACGGCCATTAAGCCAGTCAATAACATTTTTATAGGCCTCAATCTGCTGGTAATCCCCATTGGTCATGAGACCTTGAGAATCCTTGGTTCCAACACCCGAAACATATAGATTGGCAAATCCACGTGGGAGGAAGTAGTCATTTAGAGTGTATGAGCTATTTATGTGAGATAGCTTTTCTTCAGCTTTTGAGACGACTTCTGCTTGACCATGAGGTTCGACTAAATTCAGCTTAGGTTCCTCAAGTTCAATGGTGTGGGGCGGTTTGACCTCAAGCTCCCCTTCCATTTTGTAGAGAGCCTTGTCACTGGCTTTGTCGTTGGTCCCTTGGTGATAAGGGCTGGCAGTCATAAGAGCAGGTACTTGACCATCGTAACGCGGGCGAATAACGCTGACTTTGACTAAATCAGGGAGTCCGTCTTTATCAGTATCCACACGGCTCTCGACATAGACGACTTCACGAATGACATCATGAGTAGAGAAGGTTGCCAAGCTCTTACCGTTAAAGTAGTGGTAGTGATTATCTTCTGAAATGAGTCCATCACTAACAAGCTGATCGATGAGCGTATTTCCTTTTTTCGTTCGCGTATTGAGTAACTGATAAAGATTTTCAATGAGATCTCCATAAACAATAGGAAAACCAGTTTTTTTACGGAACTGTTCGGCATCCTCAAAGTCAATAAGATAGCTAAATCCCAAAAGTTGAAAAGCTACTGTGTAGAAAATCTCCGCAGTTAACTCACGGTCTGACTGGAAAAAGGTTACTAAATCTGTTTCTTTATCCGCGGCCAATGTGGACAAGGCATAATCCGTGTTATAATAAGTGAAAAAACTCCAACGAATGAAGTCTTCCAACTGTCTTTTTAAGGACAGTTGGGGTGACAGCTTTAGACCAAGATTTTCTAATTCCTCAAATCGTTGAGGACTAGTGGTTGGTTGATAGATGAATTGATTAAAACGCATGTTTCTCTCCTTTGAAAACAAACTGAATTTATTATATCAAAAAAGAGGGAAAAATGGAATAAATAAACTTAAATGAAATAAATTTCTTAAACCAGCATATCAATTTAGTAAGTTATTATAAAATGCTGAATAAATACCATAGAAGTAAGCCTTTTTCTAGAGATTTTTATATGTAAAACTGCATATAACTCCTATCTTTATTATACTTCGTTTGGTATAAATATATCTAAATTTACATTTAAAACTATCATATAATATTAATTTTTTATTTCTTTCCTCTGAGAAATGAAGAATTTAACAGTAAGAAGAGAAGAAGTTTGTAACTGATGATATTGAAAAGAAAGTACAGAGTTACTTCAATATCCAACTTAAAATGGTATAATAGTAGTGAAACGAAAGTAAGGAGGAGAAGAAATGATTGCACAGCTCGACACCAAGACTGTTTATAGTTTTATGGAAAGTGTGGTTTCGATTGAAAAATATGTACAAACAGCTAAAGTGTATGGCTATTCTCACCTTGCAATCATGGATGTGGATAATCTCTATGGGGCTTATCATTTTTTAGAAGTGACTCGAAAATATGGAATCCAACCTTTAATTGGTCTTGAAATGTCCTTGATCAAAGATGAGGAGAATATTTCTTTCCGTTTTCTAGCTCTATCCACTAAAGGGTATCAAGAGTTGATGAAGTTATCCACTTTAAAAATGACTGGACGGAAAAATTGGTCTGACTTCACCCCCCACCTTGAAGATGTAGCCATTATTGTTCCCTATTTTAATGGGGTCGAACAGCTGGATTTGGGGCATGATTATTTTATCGGTGTCAGTCCAGATGCTCCTCAAGAAGTCTTTACCAGACCCATTCTTCCACTCTACCAAGTTAACTCTTTTGACAAAGAAGACCTACAGGTTTTACAAATCTTGTCAGCAGTCAAGGACAATGTCAGCCTAAGAGAAGTAGATTTGCATTCACAACAAGGGATTTTTTTACCTGCCTCAGACTTGGAAGCACGGTTTAAAAATCGCTTTCCTCAGGCACTTGCCAATCTTCAAGATTTGATAGAGAATGTTAGCTACCATCTTGATCCAAGTTTAAAACTCCCTCGCTTTAACCCTGAAAGGCTTGCAGTAGAAGAACTTAGAGAGAGGGCTGAACAAGGCTTGATAGCCAAGGGGTTAACCTCAGTTCTCTATCAAAATCGACTGAATGAAGAGTTGGCTGTTATTCATGATATGGGCTTTGATGACTATTTCCTAGTTGTTTGGGATTTGTTGCGTTTTGGACGATCCCAAGGTTACTATATGGGAATGGGGCGTGGGTCTGCAGTGGGTAGTTTGGTCGCCTACTCACTTGACATCACAGGGATTGATCCGGTTGAGAAGAACCTGATTTTCGAGCGCTTTTTAAATCGTGAGCGTTACACCATGCCCGATATCGATATCGACATTCCAGACCTTTATAGACCAGAGTTCATTCGCTATGTTCGTGATCGCTATGGCAGTCAACACGTGGCGCAGATTGTCACTTATTCGACCTTTGGAGCAAAACAGGCAATTCGTGATGTTTTCAAACGCTATGGCGTTCCAGAGTACGAATTAATCAAGATTACGAAAAAAATCAGTTTTCGGGATACACTAACGACGGCCTATGAAAAGAATTTGCAATTTAGACAGATTATCAATAGTAAGATTGAATACCAAAAAGCTTTTGAGATTGCTCGAAAGATTGAAGGGTATCCTCGTCAGACCTCTGTTCATGCAGCTGGGGTCGTTATGAGTGACCAAGATCTGACAGACTATATCCCGCTCAAATACGGCGAGGATATGCTGATCACCCAGTATGATGCTCATGCAGTTGAAGCCAATGGGCTTCTAAAAATGGATTTCCTAGGTCTGCGTAACTTGACTTCTGTCCAAAAAATGCAGGAATTGCTTGCGGAGCCAGAGGGAGTTCATCTAAAAATCGAAGAGATTGATCTAGAAGATAAAGAAACCTTGGCCCTCTTTGCAGCTGGAAATACGAAAGGGATTTTCCAATTTGAACAACCTGGCGCCATTCGACTCTTAAAACGAGTTCAGCCGCAAGTCTTTGAAGAGGTAGTAGCAACGACATCCCTCAATAGACCAGGGGCTAGCGATTACATTGATAACTTTGTCGCTCGTAAGCATGGTAAAGAAAAGGTGACAGTACTAGACCCTGCCTTAGAAGACATCCTTTCATCAACCTACGGTATCATGCTCTACCAAGAGCAGGTCATGCAGGTAGCTCAGCGCTTTGGAGGCTTCAGCCTTGGTAAAGCCGATATTCTCAGACGTGCCATGGGTAAGAAAAATGCTAAAGAGATGCATTTGATGAAGGAAGATTTTATCACTGGTGCAGTCAAACTCGGTCATTCGGAAGAAAAAGCCAATCAAGTATTTGCCGTGATGGAAAAGTTTGCAGGCTATGGGTTTAATAGATCCCACGCCTATGCCTACTCAGCACTGGCATTCCAACTTGCTTATTTTAAAACTCATTATCCTGCTATTTTCTTTCAAGTCATGTTGAATTATTCAAGCAGTGATTATATTGTAGATGCTCTGCAGATGGGATTTGATGTAGCGCCTTTAGCCATCAACAGCATTCCCTATCATGATAAAATCACCCAGAAGACAATCTATCTTGGTTTGAAAGCCATTAAGGGCATGCCAAGAGATTTGTCTTACTGGATTATTGAAAATCGTCCCTTCTCAAGTATTGAAGATTTTGTCACACGTCTTCCCAAGAATCACAAGAAACTGTCGCTTTTGACGCCTTTGGTTGAACTGGGACTTTTTGATGAATTTGACAAGAATCGCCAGAAAATCTTAGTCAACCTACCGAACTTATTTGTTTTTGTTGAGGAGTTAGGTGGACTCTTTGCGGATACAAATTATAGTTGGACTGAAGCTAATGATTTTACTGAGGCAGAGAAATTTTACAAGGAGCAGGAACTAATCGGGGTTGGCATCAGTGCTCATCCTTTACAAACACTTGCCAAACAAGCCCTTTATCCAACGACACCCATTGCTACTCTCACTGAGGGGTGTCAGGCAACTCTTCTAGTTGAAGTGCAAAAAATAAAAGTCATTCGAACTAAGAAAGGCGAGAGTATGGCCTTTCTACAGGTTCACGACAGTAAGTCTAAACTGGATGTGACTATATTTTCAGATCAGTATCGAAAATTCGCTTCCATTTTATCTGAAGGGAAATTCTACTACATCAATGGCAAAATTCAATCCCGAGATGGACGTCTGCAAATGATTGCACAAGATTTGAAAGAAGCAGTCGCTGAACGATTCTGGATTCAAGTTAAAAATCATGAAAATGATAAAGAGATTTCAAATATTCTAGAACAATACAAAGGCCCAATCCCTGTCATTATCAGGTATGTTGAGGAAGAAAAGACAATTGTTTCCTCCCAACATTTTGTAAAAAAAGACCCAGTTTTACAGGAAAAATTAGATGGAATTGTTATGAAAACGATTTATCGCTAAAAATACGGAAAATAGAAGAATTTTCCAATTAAATGTGGTATAATCAGTAAGAATGTTAAAAGAAAAAGGAGCATAACCAAATGAAACGTATTGCTGTTTTGACCAGTGGTGGAGACGCCCCTGGTATGAATGCTGCCATCCGTGCGGTAGTTCGTCAAGCAATCTCAGAAGGAATGGAAGTATTTGGTATCTATGATGGATACGCAGGTATGGTTGCCGGTGAAATCTATCCACTTGATGCTGCTTCAGTAGGAGACATCATTTCACGTGGTGGTACTTTCCTTCACTCTGCTCGTTACCCTGAGTTTGCACAACTTGAAGGCCAACTTAAAGGGATTGAGCAATTGAAAAAACACGGTATCGAAGGAGTCGTAGTTATCGGTGGAGACGGTTCTTATCACGGAGCTATGCGCTTGACGGAACATGGGTTCCCAGCTATCGGACTTCCAGGAACTATTGATAACGATATCGTTGGTACGGACTTCACAATCGGATTTGATACTGCAGTTACTACTGCAATGGATGCGATTGATAAGATTCGTGATACATCATCAAGTCACCGTCGTACTTTCGTTGTTGAGGTAATGGGACGTAACGCTGGTGATATCGCTCTTTGGGCAGGTATCGCAACTGGTGCTGACGAAATCATCATCCCTGAAGAAGACTTCAAGATGGAAGATATCGTTGCAAGCATCAAAGCTGGTTATGAATGTGGTAAGAAACACAACATCATTGTTTTGGCTGAGGGAGTTATGTCTGCCGATGAGTTTGGTAAAAAACTCAAGGAAGCTGGAGATACTAGTGACCTTCGTGTAACTGAACTTGGACACATCCAACGTGGTGGATCACCAACCGCTCGTGACCGTGTATTAGCATCACGCATGGGTGCACACGCTGTTAAACTCCTTAAACAAGGAATCGGTGGTGTCGCTGTTGGTATCCGTAACGAGAAAATGGTTGAAAACCCAATTCTTGGAACAGCAGAAGAAGGAGCTTTGTTTAGCCTAACAGCTGATGGTAAGATCGTTGTTAACAACCCACATAAAGCTGATCTTGAACTTTCTGCTTTGAACAAGAGCTTGTCCTAATCAACTTTCATTAATTTGGTAACATGACCTTAAAAGGTCGAATTATATAAAGGAGTCACAAAAAATCATGAACAAACGTGTAAAAATCGTTGCAACTTTAGGTCCTGCGGTTGAAATCCGTGGTGGTAAAAAATTCGGTGAAGACGGATACTGGGGTGAAAAACTTGACGTTGAAGCTTCAGCTCAAAATATTGCTAAATTGATTGAGGCAGGAGCAAATACTTTCCGTTTCAACTTCTCACACGGTGACCACCAAGAACAAGGTGAGCGTATGGCAACTGTTAAACTTGCTGAAAAACTTGCTGGTAAGAAAGTTGGTTTCCTTCTTGATACAAAAGGACCAGAAATCCGTACAGAATTGTTTGAAGGTGACGCAAAAGAGTACTCTTACAAAACTGGTGAAAAAATCCGTGTTGCAACTAAACAAGGAATCAAATCAACTCGTGAAGTGATTGCTTTGAACGTTGCTGGTGCCCTTGACATCTACGATGATGTTGAAGTTGGTCGCCAAGTATTGGTTGACGATGGTAAACTTGGTCTTCGTGTTGTTGCTAAAGACGATGCAACTCGTGAATTTGAAGTTGAAGTTGAAAACGACGGAATTATCGCTAAACAAAAAGGTGTTAACATCCCTAACACTAAAATTCCTTTCCCAGCACTTGCTGAGCGTGATAACGATGATATCCGTTTCGGTTTGGAACAAGGTATCAACTTCATCGCGATTTCATTTGTACGTACTGCTAAAGACGTCAACGAAGTTCGTGCAATCTGTGAAGAAACTGGTAATGGTCACGTTCAATTGTTTGCGAAAATCGAAAACCAACAAGGTATCGATAATTTGGATGAAATCATTGAAGCTGCTGACGGTATCATGATCGCTCGTGGTGACATGGGTATCGAAGTACCATTCGAAATGGTTCCAGTTTACCAAAAAATGATTATCACAAAAGTAAATGCAGCTGGTAAAGTCGCTATCACAGCAACAAACATGCTTGAAACTATGACTGAAAAACCACGTGCAACGCGTTCAGAAGTATCAGACGTGTTTAACGCTGTTATCGACGGAACCGACGCTACAATGCTTTCAGGTGAGTCTGCAAATGGTAAATATCCACTTGAGTCAGTTACTACGATGGCAACTATTGACAAAAATGCTCAAACTCTTTTAAAAGAATACGGTCGCTTGTCGTCTGTTAACTTGTCACGTAATTCTAAGACTGAGGTTATGGCTTCAGCTGTTAAGGATGCGACAAACTCTATGAATATCAAGTTGGTGGTTACTCTTACTAAGACAGGTCACACTGCTCGTTTGATTTCTAAATACCGTCCAGATGCTGATATCTTGGCAATCACTTTCGATGAATTGACTCAGCGTGGTTTGATGCTTAACTGGGGAGTTATCCCAGTAACAACTGATCGCCCATCAAACACTGATGATATGTTTGATCTCGCTGAAAGAATTGCAGTTGAGCAAGGTTTGGTAGAATCTGGTGATGATATTGTTATCGTTGCAGGTGTGCCACTTGGCGAAGCTGTTCGTACAAACACAATGCGTATCCGTACAGTACGTTAATCTAACACAAAAACCTATCATTTCAGGCTGAAAAGCTTGACTGATAGGTCTTTTTTTATCAAAATGGAATGGTATTTAGTAAATAGGAATGGGAAAAAACTGAAAATTATGGTATAATAGAATGAAAAGACCTTTTTAGTAAATTTTGAAAGAGTAAAACATGAGAAAAATTGTCATCAATGGTGGACGTCCATTGCAAGGTGAGATCACCATTAGTGGTGCTAAAAATAGTGTTGTAGCGCTTATTCCAGCTATTATCTTATCAGATGATATTGTCACTTTAGATTGTGTTCCAGATATTTCAGACGTTGCTAGTCTTGTCGAAATCATGGAAATTATGGGGGCGACTGTTAAGCGTTATGAGGATGTCTTGGAGATTGATCCAAGAGGTGTTCAAAACATTCCTATGCCTTATGGCAAGATTAATAGCTTGCGTGCTTCTTATTATTTCTACGGAAGTCTTTTAGGTCGCTTTGGTGAAGCTACAGTTGGCCTTCCTGGCGGATGTGATCTGGGGCCTCGTCCGATTGACCTTCACTTAAAAGCCTTTGAAGCTATGGGTGCTAAGGTCAGCTATGAGGGAGATAATATGAATTTATCTGCCCAAGGTAAGGGGCTTCATGGCGCAAGTATTTACATGGATACCGTCAGCGTTGGAGCAACTATTAACACTATGATTGCTGCGGTAAAAGCTAAGGGACGTACTGTCATTGAAAATGCTGCTCGTGAACCGGAAATTATCGATGTTGCTACCCTTTTGAACAACATGGGGGCCCATATTCGTGGTGCAGGGACTGATATTATCATTATTGATGGTGTCGAGAAACTTCATGGGACTCGTCACCAAGTAATTCCAGATCGTATCGAAGCTGGAACCTATATTTCACTTGCTGCAGCGGTAGGAAAAGGAATTCGTATTAACAACGTTCTCTATGAACACTTAGAAGGCTTTATCGCCAAACTAGAGGAAATGGGCGTTCGTATGACGGTCTCAGAAGACAGCATCTTCGTTGAAGAACAGTCTGATTTGAAGGCCATTAATATCAAAACAGCTCCCTATCCTGGGTTCGCAACCGATTTGCAACAGCCTATCACGCCACTTTTACTAACTGCTCAAGGTCGTGGAACCATTATTGATACGATTTATGAGAAACGTGTCAATCATGTCTTTGAGTTAGCAAAAATGGATGCGGATATTACGACTACAAACGATCACATTATCTACAACGGTGGTCGTAAGTTACACGGGGCAAGTGTAAAAGCTACAGACTTGCGAGCTGGTGCTGCACTTGTCATCGCTGGCTTGATGGCTCAAGGTCAGACTGAAATTACGAATATTGAGTTTATCCTTCGTGGCTACTCAGATATTATTGAAAAATTGCGTAGTCTTGGAGCAGATATTACACTCGTTGAAGACTAAGCCGTTGAGGTGATTATGAATATTTGGACCAAATTAGCAATGTTTTCTTTTTTTGAAACGGAGCGCTTGTATTTGCGTCCTTTCTTTTTTAGTGACAGTCAAGCGTTTTTCGAGATTGCTTCAAACCCTGAGAATTTGCAGTTTATTTTTCCCAGCCAAGCAAGTTTGGAAGAAAGTCAGTACGCACTTGCTAACTATTTTATGAAGAATCCTCTGGGTGTTTGGGCAATTTGTCTCCAAGGGAATCAAGAAATGATTGGCTCTATTAAATTTGAAAAAATCGATGAAATCAAAAAAGAAGCAGAAATTGGTTACTTCTTAAAAAAGAATTCTTGGTCACAAGGTTATATGACAGAAGTGGTTACCAAGCTATGTCAGCTTTCATTTGAAGAATTTGGTTTAAAACAATTATCCATCATCACTCATTTGGAGAATCAAGCTAGTCAAAAAGTAGCCTTAAAATCGGGCTTTAGCCTTGTCCGGCAGTTTAAGGGAAGCGATCGCTATACACGAAAAATGAGGGACTATCTTGAATTTCGATACATAAAAGGAGAATTCAATGAGTAAACACCAGGAAATTTTGTCCTATCTGGAAGAGTTACCAATTGGGAAGAGAGTTAGCGTTCGCAGTATTTCCAATCACCTAGGTGTTAGTGACGGAACAGCCTACCGAGCGATCAAAGAAGCTGAAAATCGTGGCATCGTTGAAACTCGGCCACGTAGTGGAACCATACGGGTCAAGTCCCAGAAAGTGGCTATTGAGCGGCTAACCTATGCTGAAATTGCTGAAGTTACCTCCTCTGAAGTTTTAGCTGGTCAGGAAGGGTTGGAGAGAGAGTTTAGCAAATTCTCCATTGGGGCTATGACAGAGCAAAATATCCTGTCCTATCTCCATGATGGAGGCCTTTTGATTGTGGGTGACCGTACTCGAATTCAACTTTTAGCTCTAGAAAATGAAAATGCAGTCCTTGTGACTGGAGGTTTCCATGTCCAAGATGATGTATTGACTCTAGCCAATAAAAAAGGTATCCCAGTTCTGAGAAGTAAGCATGATACTTTTACAGTCGCAACCATGATTAACAAAGCTCTCTCAAATGTTCAAATCAAAACCGATATTCTGACAGTTGAGAAGCTCTATCGTCCCAGTCATGAGTATGGTTTTTTAAGAGAAACCGATACAGTCAAAGACTATCTAGACTTGGTTCGTAAGAACAGAAGTAGTCGTTTTCCAGTCATTAACCAACATCAAGTGGTTGTCGGGGTTGTTACTATGCGTGACGCAGGAGACAAATCCCCCAGCACAACGATTGACAAGGTGATGACGCGAAGTATCTTCGTAACAGGTTTAGCGACCAATATTGCCAATGTCAGTCAACGAATGATTGCAGAAGACTTTGAGATGGTTCCCGTTGTCAGAAGTAACCAAACTTTACTCGGTGTCGTAACACGACGAGATGTCATGGAAAAGATGAGCCGTTCTCAGGTTTCAGCTTTGCCAACTTTCTCCGAGCAAATCGGGCAAAAACTCTCTTATCATCATGATGAAGTCGTCATTACTGTTGAGCCTTTCATGTTGGAGAAAAATGGGGTCCTTGCTAATGGAGTCTTGGCTGAAATCCTCAACCATATGACCCAAGACCTCGTTGTCAATAGCGGACGTAATCTCATCATTGAACAGATGTTGATTTATTTCTTGCAGGCTGTTCAGATTGATGATACTCTGCGAATTCAGGCTCGCATTATTCATCACACAAGACGCTCAGCTATTATTGATTACGATATTTATCATGGTCATCAGATTGTATCAAAAGCAAATGTTACAGTGAAAATCAATTAGAATCTAGGAGAAAAAATGATAACTTTAAAATCAGCACGTGAAATCGAAGCCATGGGCAAGGCTGGTGATTTCCTAGCTAGTATCCATATAGGCTTACGTGATTTGATTAAGCCTGGCGTGGATATGTGGGAAGTAGAAGAGTATGTTCGTCGTCGTTGTAAAGAGGAAAATTTCCTTCCTCTACAGATTGGAGTAGATGGTGCAGTCATGGATTACCCCTATGCCACTTGTTGCTCTCTCAACGACGAAGTAGCTCACGCTTTTCCACGTCATTACATCTTGAAAGATGGCGACTTGCTCAAGGTTGACATGGTACTTGGTGGTCCGATTTCCAAATCCGACCTCAATGTGTCAAAACTCAACTTTAATAATGTTGAGCAAATGAAAAAATACACCCAAAGTTATACTGGTGGTTTAGCAGACTCATGTTGGGCTTATGCGGTCGGTACACCGTCTGAAAAAGTGAAGAACTTGATGGACGTAACCAAGGAAGCTATGTACAAAGGGATTGAGCAAGCAGTTGTTGGCAATCGTATCGGCGATATCGGTGCGGCCATCCAAGAATACGCTGAAAGTCGTGGTTATGGTGTAGTGCGTGATTTGGTTGGTCATGGCGTCGGTCCAACTATGCATGAGGAGCCAATGGTCCCTAATTATGGTGTTGCAGGTCGTGGTCTCCGTCTCCGTGAAGGAATGGTGTTGACCATCGAACCCATGATCAATACTGGGGATTGGGAAATTGATACAGATATGAAGACTGGTTGGGCTCATAAAACCATCGATGGTGGCCTATCTTGTCAATATGAACACCAGTTTGTGATTACAAAAGACGGTCCTGTTATCTTGACAAGTCAAGGTGAAGAAGGAACGTATTAGAACGAAAGGAGCATAGCTCCTTTTTTATATTCGGTTTAGATAAAATAGACAAGCGTAGCAAAGTTGTCACAAATTTTTTCTTTTGTAGTAAAATAAGATTAGAATTTTGTGAAAGTAGGTAATTCGTTGGAATCTATTATATTTTTAGTATCGGTTTTTTTAGCCGGCATTCTGTCTTTCTTTTCACCCTGCATCTTCCCTTTGCTACCTGTCTATGCTGGTATTTTACTGGATGATCAGGGAAATTCGAAAAGCTTTCGCTTTTTTGGAAGAGACGTTGCATGGTCAGGCTTAATTCGGACCTTGTACTTTATTGCAGGAGTCTCCCTTATTTTCTTTATTTTGGGATTTGGAGCTGGATTCCTAGGGCATATGCTCTATGCAGACTGGTTTCGTTATGCTATGGGAATAGTCATTATTCTTTTAGGGCTTCACCAGATGGAAATCTTGCATTTCAATAAACTGGAGGTTCAAAAGACAGTCACCTTCAAACAATCTAAGTCGAATCACTATCTGTCAGCCTTTTTGCTTGGGATAACCTTTAGTTTTGGTTGGACCCCTTGTATCGGACCAGTCTTAAGTTCAGTCTTGGCCCTAGCAGCTTCAGGTGGCAATGGTGCTTGGCAAGGAGCCGTGTTAACATTAGTATACACATTGGGAATGGCTCTTCCTTTCATTGTTTTGGCCTTGGCTTCGGGCTGGATTATGCCCTATTTTAGTAAATTAAAACCCCATATGATTCTACTAAAGAAAATCGGGGGAGCTTTGATTATTTTGATGGGATTATTATTAATGCTAGGGCAGTTAAATGCCTTGTCAGGAATTCTTGGATAAAAGGAGAAAAAGATGAAAAAAATTATTTTTACAGGATTGAGTATTATGTCTCTATTCTTGTTGATTGCCTGTGGTGAAAAAGAAACCAAACAGACAAGCAGTCCAAAACAACCCGCTGTACAACAAATCGCAGTCGGTAAGGAAGCACCAGACTTTACCTTGCAGTCTATGGATGGCAAAGAAGTGAAGTTATCAGACTATAAAGGGAAAAAGGTCTATTTAAAATTCTGGGCTTCTTGGTGTGGACCATGTAAAAAAAGTATGCCTGAGTTGATGGAATTAGCTGCCAAACAAGATCGAGACTTTGAAATCTTGAGTGTGATTGCACCTGGTTTACAAGGTGAAAAAACAGTTCAAGACTTTCCAAAATGGTACCAAGAACAAGGCTACAAGGATATTCCAGTTCTATATGATACGCAAGCAACTACCTTCCAAGCCTACCAAATTCGTAGTATTCCAACGGAATACTTGATTGACAGTCAGGGTAAAATTGGAAAAATCCAATTTGGTGCTATTAGCAATGCTGATGCAGAAGCGGCTTTTAAAGAAATGAAATAAAGAAAAAATCGCGATTGTTCGCGATTTTTTTTATAGTTTTTCATTGATAAAGCGGATAAATTGATTCCACCAAACCTTCAAAAAGAAGGCTTTTTCTACTTTCTTTTCAGAAACCATTTCAAAAGATGGTTTGTCGGAAGTGAGATAGCCCTGTCCGACCAAATCCTGATCATCATAGGTTAGAGTACCAACAACCTTGCCTTCTTCCAATGGAGCCATTTCTGATGTTGATTTTGGTGTAAATTGGAGGGCTGGTGTAGTACTGCTTCCGATGCGTTGGACGATGGAAATGTCTGACTTAGCGACAGCTGTCACATTATCTTCTTTACCATCAAGAACTGTTACTTTACTATCATTGTATGCTTCACCTTTCTGAACGACCGTTTTTAAGGCAAAGTTTGCAGAAATATAATCTAAAAGTGCAGAAGTAGCAGTAAAACGTGCATAAGGGTTGGTATCTTGTTGGTCTGCATTCAAAACAACCGTAATAATACGCATCCCTTTCTCAACAGTTGTTCCAACGAATGAAGCACCAGCTTTATCAGTAGTACCTGTCTTTAGTCCATCAATTCCACCACGATAGGCAGGCATTCCCTCCAACATATAGTTGGTTGAGTGGATTTCAAGTCCTGCAAAGGTAGAAGTTGGTTTTTTGGTGATTTCCAAAACCTGAGGATAATCTCGTATGAGGTTACGAGCGACGATTGCAACGTCGTAGGCACTCAACTTGTTTTCATCGTCTTTCTTTGAACCTGGATAGATATTATCGCCAAGGGTCTCATTATTTAAACCAGTAGTGTTTACAATAGTTGCATCTTGGATTCCCCATTCAAGAAGTTTAGCCCTCATTTTGTCTACAAAGTCTTTCTCAGAACCAGCAATCTTTTCTGCTAGCGCAATTGCAGCACTGTTTGCACTGGATACCATTGTAGCCTCTAATAGTTGTTCAACAGTATAATTTCGAGCTTCCATTGGGACGTTACTGGCCTCAGAATTAGTTGTAAGTTTGTAAGGATAGTCCGAAATATCAACCGGTGTTGACAGACTGATAGTCCCTTGTTCCAAGGCTTCATAGACCAAATAAACTGTAACCAGTTTTGTAATAGAAGCAATTTCTACAGGCTGATTTGCATCTTTTTCGTAGAGGATTTTTCCAGTTGTAGCCTCGACAGCAATGGCATGTTTAGCAGCAACGTCAAACTCCTGAGCAGAAACAGTAGAAGCTGTTCCAAGAACTAAAAGTGTTATAAAAGATAAAATTATTTTTTTCATATTAGCTTTATTTTATCATAAAGAAAAAAAATATTCTCGCTTTTTTACTAAAGCCATCTTATCTTTTTCAGAAATATGGTAAAATAGAGAGAAGGAGGATACCTATGTTCCGTAGAAACAAATTATTTTTTTGGACAGCTGAAATTTTATTATTAACACTGATTTTCTATCTTTGGAGAGAAATGGGTGCCATTATTACTCCCTTTGTGACGGTTGTGAATACCATCATGATTCCATTTTTGCTTGGTGGATTTTTTTACTACATTACAAATCCAATCGTTACTTTTTTAGAAAAGAGATGTAAAATCAATCGTCTAATTGGTGTCTTGGTCACTCTTTGTGCCTTAATTGGCGTTATCGTTGTAGGGGTCGTCTATCTCTTGCCGATTTTGATTAATCAGTTGACCAGCTTGATTATTTCTAGTCAAAACATCTATAGTAGACTACAAGATTTAATCATTGATTTGTCCATGAATCCAGTCTTCCAAAATATTGATATTCAACAAACAATTCAACAACTTAATCTCTCCTATGTGGATATCCTCCAGAATATCCTGAATAGCGTCAGCAATAGTTTAGGAAGTGTTCTTTCAGCCTTGTTTAGTACAGTTCTGATTCTCATTATGACCCCTGTATTCTTGATTTATTTCTTGTTGGATGGTCATAAGTTGCTACCAATGTTGGAACGTACCGTCTTAAAACATGACAAATTGAATCTTTCTAGCCTTTTAACCAATCTCAATACAACCATAGCACGTTATATCAGTGGAATTGCGATTGATGCGGTTATTATTGGATGTTTAGCCTATATTGGCTATAGCGTTATCGGATTAAAGTACGCCCTAGTTTTTGCTATTTTCTCTGGAATCGCAAATTTGATTCCTTATGTTGGCCCAAGTATTGGCTTGATTCCAATGGTGATTGCGAATGTGTTCACGGATCCTCATCGTATGTTGATTGCGGTTGCTTATATGCTCATTATTCAGCAGATTGATGGAAATGTTCTCTATCCACGTATCGTTGGAGGAGTTATGAAAGTGCATCCGATTACGATTTTGGTGCTCCTTTTACTGTCAAGTAATATCTACGGTGTCATAGGAATGGTCGTAGCAGTACCTACTTACTCCATTTTTAAAGAAATTACTAAGTTCCTAGCGAAATTATATGAAAACCATAAAGAAGCTAAGGGACTGGAAAAAACAGAATCAAATTAAAATCAGGGAAACCTGATTTTTTTGATGAAAATACTATCTCTCAAACAAAGTAAGTTTGAATTCATATTGCCATAAAGAAGCAGAAGAACAGGATTTGATAAGATTTAGATTAATTCACAAAATATGTGTAAAACACTTGCAATTTAGCAGAAATTTGATAAAATAGTAAGGAAAGTTAGACTGTATTGCCTACTGTCTATCTATAAAATATATTTTATTGGAGGCTTTTACTCAAATGGCAAAAGAAAAATACGATCGTAGTAAACCACACGTTAACATTGGTACTATCGGGCACGTTGACCACGGTAAAACTACTTTGACTGCAGCTATCACAACTGTATTGGCACGTCGCTTGCCTTCAGCAGTTAACCAACCTAAAGACTATGCGTCTATCGATGCTGCTCCAGAAGAACGCGAACGCGGTATCACTATCAACACTGCGCACGTTGAGTACGAAACTGAAAAACGTCACTACGCTCACATCGACGCTCCAGGACACGCGGACTACGTTAAAAACATGATCACTGGTGCTGCTCAAATGGACGGAGCTATCCTTGTAGTAGCTTCAACTGACGGACCAATGCCACAAACTCGTGAGCACATCCTTCTTTCACGTCAGGTTGGTGTTAAACACCTTATCGTCTTCATGAACAAAATTGACTTGGTAGACGACGAAGAATTGCTTGAATTGGTTGAAATGGAAATCCGTGACCTCTTGTCAGAATACGACTTCCCAGGTGACGATCTTCCAGTTATCCAAGGTTCAGCTCTTAAAGCCCTTGAAGGTGACTCTAAATACGAAGACATCATCATGGAATTGATGAACACTGTTGATGAGTACATCCCAGAACCAGAACGTGACACTGAAAAACCATTGCTTCTTCCAGTCGAAGACGTATTCTCAATCACTGGACGTGGTACAGTTGCTTCAGGACGTATCGACCGTGGTACTGTTCGTGTCAACGACGAAATCGAAATCGTTGGTATCAAAGAAGAAACTCAAAAAGCAGTTGTTACTGGTGTTGAAATGTTCCGTAAACAACTTGACGAAGGTCTTGCCGGAGATAACGTAGGTGTCCTTCTTCGTGGTGTTCAACGTGACGAAATCGAACGTGGACAAGTTATCGCTAAACCAGGTTCAATCAACCCACACACTAAATTTAAAGGTGAAGTCTACATCCTTACTAAAGAAGAAGGTGGACGTCACACTCCATTCTTCAACAACTACCGTCCACAATTCTACTTCCGTACTACTGACGTTACAGGTTCAATCGAACTTCCTGCAGGTACTGAAATGGTAATGCCTGGTGATAACGTGACTATCGACGTTGAGTTGATCCACCCAATCGCCGTAGAACAAGGTACTACATTCTCTATCCGTGAGGGTGGACGTACTGTTGGTTCAGGTATGGTTACAGAAATCGAAGCTTAATTCGATTAAGTTCCCAGAAGAACAATTATTTAAGTCAGACACTAAAAGAATCTTGCTTTGCAAGATTCTTTTTTCTTCTTACTCTATTTGAAGTGCTTCTACTCTAGCAGTATAATCGTTTTTTTGGTATAATAAAGGTTATGGAAATCGAAAAAACCAATCGCATGAATGCACTTTTTGAATTTTATGCTGCGCTTTTGACAGATAAGCAGATGAACTATATAGAACTCTATTATGCTGATGATTATAGTCTTGCTGAGATTGCTGAAGAGTTCGGCGTCAGTCGTCAGGCTGTCTATGACAATATCAAGCGGACGGAAAAGATTCTAGAAGATTATGAGATGAAACTGCACATGTATTCGGACTATATTGTCCGCAGTCAGATTTTTGATCAGATCTTGGAGCGTTATCCCAAGGATGACTTTCTGCAAGAGCAGATAGAAGTTTTAACAAGCATTGATAATAGAGAATAAGAGGAAGAAATATGGCATTTGAAAGTTTAACAGAACGTTTACAGAACGTCTTTAAAAATCTACGTAAAAAAGGAAAAATTTCTGAGGCTGATGTCCAAGAAGCAACCAAAGAGATTCGCTTGGCCTTGCTTGAAGCCGACGTTGCTTTGCCTGTTGTAAAGGATTTTATCAAGAAGGTTCGTGAACGTGCAGTCGGGCACGAGGTCATTGATACCCTCAATCCTGCCCAACAGATTATCAAAATCGTTGATGAGGAACTGACAGCCGTTTTAGGTTCTGATACGGCAGAGATTATCAAGTCACCTAAGATTCCGACAATCATTATGATGGTCGGTTTGCAGGGGGCTGGTAAAACGACCTTTGCTGGTAAGCTGGCTAACAAACTCAAGAAGGAAGAAAATGCACGTCCTTTGATGATTGCGGCGGATATCTATCGTCCAGCTGCCATTGATCAGTTGAAGACGCTTGGACAGCAGATTGATGTTCCTGTTTTCGCTCTTGGAACAGAAGTACCAGCTGTTGAGATTGTTCGACAAGGTTTGGAGCAAGCGCAGGCCAACCACAACGACTATGTTTTGATTGATACGGCAGGGCGTTTACAAATCGATGAACTTCTCATGAATGAGCTTCGTGATGTTAAAGCACTGGCTCAACCAAATGAAATTCTACTCGTCATTGATGCCATGATTGGTCAGGAAGCAGCTAATGTTGCTCGTGAATTCAATGCTCAGTTGGAAGTAACTGGTGTCATTCTTACCAAGATTGATGGGGACACACGTGGTGGTGCAGCTCTATCTGTTCGTCATATCACTGGTAAACCAATCAAGTTCACTGGTACAGGTGAAAAAATTACAGACATTGAAATCTTCCACCCAGACCGTATGTCAAGCCGTATCCTTGGTATGGGGGATATGTTGACCTTGATTGAGAAAGCTTCTCAGGAATACGATGAGCAAAAAGCCCTTGAAATGGCTGAGAAGATGCGTGAAAACACCTTTGATTTCAATGATTTCATTGATCAATTGGATCAGGTGCAAAATATGGGACCAATGGAAGACTTGCTCAAGATGATCCCAGGTATGGCTAACAATCCTGCCCTTCAAAATATGAAGGTGGATGAGCGCCAGATTGCGCGCAAACGTGCCATTGTGTCTTCCATGACACCTGAGGAGCGTGAAAATCCTGATTTGTTAAATCCAAGTCGTCGCCGTCGTATCGCTGCAGGTTCTGGAAATACCTTTGTTGAAGTCAATAAATTTATCAAGGACTTTAACCAGGCCAAACAGCTCATGCAAGGTGTCATGTCTGGTGATATGAACAAGATGATGAAGCAGATGGGAATCAATCCAAATAACCTTCCTAAAAATATGCCAAATATGGGAGGAATGGATATGTCTGCCCTTGAAGGCATGATGGGACAAGGCGGCATACCAGATATGTCAGCTCTTGGAGGAGCTGGAATGCCAGATATGAGCCAGATGTTTGGTGGTGGACTAAAAGGTAAAATAGGCGAATTTGCCATGAAACAGTCTATGAAACGCATGGCCAACAAAATGAAAAAAGCTAAGAAAAAACGCAAATAAAAAAGGAAGGAAAGCAGAAGTGCTTTCCTTTTTGATATAAAATATGTGCTTTCTATGATTAGGCAATTTTCCTAATCGAAACATTTACTAAATAGAAAGAGAGATTTCAAATCCATGCATCCATTCGGATTTTACTGCGATGTCGATTTTTAAAGCATCTGCTAATTGTTTGACAAGATAGAGCCCCATACCTGTTGATTTTTTCCTTGTATCACCTGAATCACCAGTAAATCCTTTTTCAAAGATATGAGGGAGATCGCAAGTTTTAACTCCACACCCATTATCCCTAATAATCAGACTTGTGCGCCCCTTGTCTCTTGACATAGAAATCCTGAGTTCGGGCTTATCAGAGCTATATTTAAGGGCGTTGGCTAGTATTTGAGACAGGATAAATTCAAAACTGCGTTGATCGGTGTAGTAGTTTCCCTGTATATTTTCTAGATGAATCGTAAAATTCTTTTCTTTAATCAAGGGAGCAAAGTTTTCCAAAAGATCCTGAATACACTCTTGGAGGTCGACATCTTCAAATAGAAAATCATTTTTTTCACTTTTCACCCTGTAATAGAATAGGATCTGTGATACTATTCCTTGGATTTGATTTTTCACATAGTCCAACTTAAAAGTTGTATCCTTTGGCAACTGGTCACTTTGGTTGTCCAAAAGGAGGGAAAGAAGCGATAGAGGGAGTTTGATTTCATGAGCCCATTTTTCAACATAGTCCTCATACTCGGCTAGTAATGAGTTGAGTTTTCCTATTTCCGCTTGCCTTTGGTAAAGCGCATTTGCGATGTCTTCGATGCTTTCTTTCTCTGTGGCACTTGATAAACGCAATAATTCCAGCTCCGTATCCATCTTAGGATTGTCTATGAAAGCCTTATAAGTAGCTGCTTTTTTTCTTTCTTTTCTTATAAGTAGAAATGATAGGATAAAAAAGAGCAGGGCTGAAGCTAAGAGATAGAGGAGGATGAGGACTTGAAACTTTCTCACGTCTGAAAGCCAAAGCAGGACAGCTGTAAATAGATCAAATGCTAAAAGAACAAGTAACCAGGGCAGATAGGCAGCCAAATATTTAAGATTCTGTTTCATCTTGCCTTTCCTCTTCCAATTTGTAACCGATGCCTCTGACGGACTTGACTTGAAGTGCAATGCCAGCCTGTTTCATCACCTTTTTCAGCCTTGCAATGTTTACTTGAAGGGCATTTTCATCGATGAACTCAGTTGTATTCCACAGTTTCATGCTTAGTTCTTCTTTTGTGACGACAGAATCAGTTGCCTCTAATAAGGTTTCTAACAATTTCCCTTGATTTTGGGGGAGTAAAATCGAATGTCCTTTGATATAAAGGGTATAGGTATTTCGATCCAGCAGAAAATTATCTTTTTCAAGTAGATTTTGTCTGCCTTCATAGCGTTTCAAGATATTTTCTATACGTGCCAAAAATCTTTCTTTCTTGAAAGGCTTTGTTAAGTACTCGTCTGCCCCTAATTTCAGGGCGTAGATTTCATCTTTTAATTGTTCACGAGAGGTAAGAACCAATATGGGCACAGAGCGTTTGGACTTGAGATTTTTACAAATTTGAAAACCTGTTTCTCCCGGCAAATTCAAATCCAGTATGATTAGATCCGTATCGTATTGCAGCACTTGCTGGGTTGTATCTTTGAAGTCAGTCAACTTATCAACTTGATAACCCGCTTTCTCTAACAAGATAACAATTTCATCTCGAATCAAGGCTTCATCTTCAATTACCAGAATATGCTTCATATTAGTTCCTCCTTTTCCTCGCTTTTTAAATTTTATTCTTCTCTTTTTGGTTCAATTAAGGATAACAAGTATTTGTTACTATTTTTCTTCACAATTCTGATATAGATGACTTCAAAACCAGCTAAGAGCAGTACGATTAGCATGGCTGTGATAAATTTCTGCCCCATGGCCATTCTTGCACTAGCGGGTACTATTCCTGTGAGGAGGGAGCTCACTCCGAAGCTACTACTGAGAAGTGCAATGGCTATTGGCAGACCGAAATACCAGTTGATTTGCTTTTCTGACGATTTACAAAGAGTTTCGTAGTTGGCTCCGAGATGGATCAAGGTTTGATATCGTCTGTAGGATTGTCTTTGTCCCATCAAAAACTGGACGCCGATGATTGTATTTGCAACGACAAGGAAAATGATTGCCAGATAAATAGTAATATAGCTAGCAGAGATAATGTAAAATAATTGGCGCCCCATATTTTGTATATAGCTTTCATAACCAAGAGAGGTTTGATTCAGCTTTTCATTTGTATCTGAGATAGCTTTCATCAAACCTTTTTCCTTGACCAGATCAGGAGCTAGGATGCCACTGACATAGTTTGAGTATTTACTGTCAGTATAACTCATAAAGGTCTCATCTGGAAGAATGAGTGCTACAGAGAGGGTGATTTCACGGTCCGTTACAATTGGTAAAGACTGCACATCTCCAATCAATTTTACATCATTTCCCATGACTTTGATTTGAGGGTTTGTCTTTAGGACAGAGTTGACAAGACTTTCATCTGGGAGAAAATCTTTCCCCATATACAAGTAAGCTTCCTTACTAGTTAATTCTAGAGGAGGGAGATTGGCAGCCTTTCTAAGTTCATTGTATTCGGAAACTGGTATGAGGTGGGAAGTAGTAGACTGTTTAAATCTTTGGAGCAAAATTTCCTTGTTCTTGCTGCCTTTTTGTTTTTTCAACTCCTGGATGATCTCTTCGAAAGACACAGACTCGTTTTCTTTAGGTTTGCCTACTTTAATTTGCAGAATCTTTGAAAACTGTGATGCTAGTCCAGCAGCTTCAAGCTCTTTTTTTACTGTACTTACATCAAGATTTTCATCTGTATCCTGCTTGCTATCTCTAAATGTATAATCCAATACGTGGGGTTGATTGCCTGAATTGCCACTTGAAATAGCAACACCTGCTCCAAAGAGGCACAAGGCAGAGAAAATTAAGAGGGAGCAGATGGCCAGTATAGTTGAGCGCTGGATAACTAATTCCTGAATCTGTCTAAAATTATAGGCATGAAGTTTTCGATTACTTCCAAGCTTGACCAAAAAGTCTATAAACAAACGTATGCCAAAGAAGAGTAGGATAGTTCCTAGAGTTCCCAGGAGAACAGTGATGCCCATGGTTATGACACTTTCCCAAGCTCGTCTACTCATCCCCAAGTAATAGGCTGTTCCTAGAAGCAAAATTCCGAGGACGGAAGCAAGAAGGTACATCCCCTTGGGAAGTAGTTTCTTCATACCAAAAGGAGAATAGGATAACAGGTTTCCGATTTCCATATTGGCCGTCTTTGCACTTAAAAGGACAAAAACAGCTAATTTTACGGCTAGGAAGCCGATGACTGTATAGAGTAGAGCTGTGGTAGATAGAGAAAATTGATGTTCAATAATCCCTAGTCCCACAATTTTAGCGGTTATTAGGCTGATTAGTTCTGAAATCAAGATAGAAATTGGAAGGCCTATTCCAAGGGCAAGGACACTGTTTCTCAAATCCTCGAGCAGGAGTAGCAAGAACAGTTTGCTTCTTCGCATTCCCAGTGTGAGATAGACACCAAATTCATGTTTTCTCCTTTCCATCTGCGTACTGCTTGCGAAGTAGACTAGAAAAAAGAGAATAAAGAGCGTTGCTACATAAAGAATAGGAATCATGCTAAAGAGTTTATTTACAGCGTCACTTTCTATTTGTTTTAGAAAGATTATCACATCTTGATGGGACAAAGAAAGGATGATGTAAAAGGAGATAATAGAAAGAACCATGGAACTGAAGTACAAGCCATTATTTTTTCGATCTCTCTTGCTATTTCTTGAGACTAATTTAGAAAACATTGCCATCACCTCCAGCTAGGGCTGCCATGACCTTTAGTATTCTGTGGTAGAAGTCTTCTTGACTTTCTCTTGGATAATCGCGACGGATTTCATGGAATAGTTTTCCGTCTTGGATAAACAAGATGCGGTTGCAAAAGCTGGCTGCGACGGAATCGTGGGTCACCATGAGAATGGTGGTTTCTTCCACTTGATTCATTTCGGATAATTTTTGCATCAAAATGGTCGCATTTTTTGAATCCAAAGCCCCTGTGGGCTCGTCTGCAAATACAATCTTAGGGTCTAAAATTAAGGCGCGCGCAGCAGCTACCCTTTGCCGTTGACCACCTGATAATTGAGAAGGGAACTTATCCAGAAGTTCAGAAATATCCAGATATTGGGAAAGTAATTCTAACCGAACCTTGCTTTCGTCGGCATCGACCTTGTGTAAAGACAAGGGGAGTAAAATATTTTCTTTGGCTGTAAGATTGTCCAAAAGCTCAAAATTCTGGAAGAGATAGCCAATTTCCTTGCCTCTATAATCTGCTAATTGGCTCCCTTTTAACTGACCTAAATCTTTTTCTTGCATTTGAATAGAGCCGTCAGTTGGCTTGATGATTGTGGCGAGACAGTTAAGAAGGGTTGTTTTCCCAGAACCGCTACTCCCCATAATTCCTAAGAACTCACCTTTTACAACTTGAAAAGATATGCCGTTCAAGGCCTTGGTGATATTCGGCTCTTTTCCATAATGCTTTGTTAATGATTCTACTCGTAAAATTGTTTCCATGTGAAACACCTCCATCTTTTGTTACTTTCATTATAGTATGAATCAGAGTAGAATAACACTTACGGATGATGTAAGAAATCTTTATCGTTGACTTCTATGGTCAGTTTATTGGACTTATACTTACTATATTATAGCATGATTTTAGGGATTTAAAAAGGGGAGTTGAAGCTCAAGGACTTTCCATATTACAAGAATTTCTGATTTTGAAAATATGAAAGAAAAAGCCTTAGAAACATTGATTTCTAGGGCTTTTTAAAATCATTAACTTTATTCCCACTCAACGGTTGCAGACTCCTTGAGAATCGCTATATAATAGGCTTTTTAAGGAGTTAGTAATTCTTTGGTGGGGTTTTTGGTGGGAATGTTATTTTGAAATTGATTGGTTCCCGTTGAAATGTACTAAGCTAGAAGATGGGAAAGAAACATTAATAATTCCTACCATTTCATTAGTGATAACTTCATCAGCGCCATCCCATAGATGTGAGTAATGTTTCAATGTGATTTCAGGAGAAGAGTGTCCTAAACGTTTTGATAGAATAAGTACAGTAGCATTTAATTCATTAATTAGTAGGGAAGCATGGCTGTGCCTGAGACCTTTCGCTTGGATAGGCTTTACGTGAGCAATCTTGGCGTACCTTTTAATAATCCTTGAGATTGTAGATTTCAACATAGGTAAGCCATCGTATGAAAAGATAAAATCGTTCTCGTGTCCTAGTCCAATCTTTTTTTGAGCTTCACGCCATTTTTTTAACACATCAATTGTATCTTTATCTAAACTAATCATCCTTTTTCCGTCTTTAGTTTTCGAATACGAATTACGAGTCCATTCTTTTTTGTTTTTAACAATAAGCATATGATGAACTCGTAGGCGTTGCTTATCAAAGTCAACATCATTCCATTGAAGGGCACAACCTTCATTTACACGTACGCCAGTCATGAAATATACCCAAATCATCACGAAGTTTAAATGTTCATATACATCTTCAATGTAAATTTGCGAAATAACAGCTTCAAATTCGCTCTTAGTCCAATATGGGACATTACTTTTTCCTTTAGGAATTGCATTAGATTGCTTAGAAATGTTTTTTTCCACATATCCCATTTGCAAAGCATAGTCCAATGATTTCCTAAACATGCCAAAGATGAGGCTAGCATATCCTTGTGAATATCCGGCACCATCCTCATCTTGACTAGTCAGTAACCATGTTCGAAACTTCTGGACTTGTTCGAGGGTAATCGAACGAAGTGTAATGTCACCAAAACGATCACAAAGCTGTAAAAGGTTTTTCTCTCGAACTGAAAATGTGCTGTGCTCAACTGTTGTTCTATAATAAGGAATGTAATGTTCCTCCATAAATTGCCGATATTTCATCCGGTAGTTAGAATAACCTTGAGATTGATGATATTCATGTTTCAGTCGAGTTAATTCCTTATATGCTTCTGAAGCTGAATTAAATGGATTTCCGTGTTGATCTTTCCTTGATTTCTTTCGTACACGTTTCCCGGTTACTCTATCTATACCAAATTCGGTTTGAATAAAAAATTTTCCGTTTTTGTCAGTATAGACTCCAGGAAATTTAGTTTTCTGTTGATTTTGTGGCATTATTCCTCCTTGTGAAGTGAAACACCCAGAATTTCTTCAACAGCAACGATAGGGACATGCCCTAAACGTCGATTATTATAAAAGGCATATCCCTTTTGTACCATAATTTGCTTAGCTTGTCTAAATAATTGTAATGGCAGTATAGGGATTGTAACCCATTTTAATTAAATCTTCTTTGTTCATTGTTTGTTTCATAATTAATAATCCTCTTGAAATTTCTAAATTTTATTGCGATAATAGAAGAAGGTAATAGATATTATTACTAGTATATTTTGAGTTTGTTTCTGACACCGACCAAAGTTTGGAAACAAGCTCTTTTTTTGTTCTAAAAAATTTACACATATCTATTTCCTTTCTCAAATATTAAACTCAAACTGTTTACATATAAAAATATGTTCGTTGTTATATCAAGGTTTACAGCAATAAATATAAAAAAGTTATTATTTAATTTGCGTTATTTTTTATTGATATCTAAATCTTTATCAGGAAATTCTTTTAAAACATGATTTCTAATTTTATTTTTTTGATTTCGAGTATTAGATTTTATAATTTCGTCGAAAATATTATTCCTATAACCTAATGGATAATCTTTTAAAACGTGTTTATATGTATGAGTCGATGTAGTATCCTTATGACATCCTAACCCTTTTTCCCTAGCAACTTCTAGTGATTCATAAAATAGTTTAAATATATCTCGAACGTGCCAAGTAATCATTAATCCAGTCTCGTTTTTTTCAGAATAATCTTCTTCGCTATTTTGGAAGGATTCTATTATTGTTCTTTTGGTTCTAGCTTTATTTTTGAAAGGACTAATATTCGTCAATGCTATAATTTCTTCATCTAACACCAAAGGAGACAAAGTTCTAAGAGAATGGTTATTTACTTGATTAAAAAGTGCTTTAATATAATTTTTAGGACCGTGTTTGTTATATACATCTTGAATCACTTTTTTAGTTTTAATACTTGATTCTTCAATTAACTTTATGTACACATTTATTGTTGAATGAAGTTTTGTTTCCAAATATTCTATCAATTGTGCATCATTCAGCAAATCTAAGGAATTGGTTCCCAAAAATTTTTCTATTTTATTTTTCTTTAATACTAGTTCAAATCTTTGGACATTAATATTATCTAGTTTTGAACCATTTCTTCTGATTTGTCCTTTTCTTTTTGCTTTTTCAATTTTATCGTAAGTAACAGTTAATTCTTCATTACTAATCTTACAACTCAAAATTGGATAGTCATAGTTGTTCTTTTTACTTTTCTCATTTCCAAAATTAGGAGGGTTTCCTGATGAAAGACATTTGTGTAGAAAACTTCTGAGCTGTAGGTTTGGAGTTTTATCAAAAGCAATAGTATAAGCAAGTTCAATTTCGAGAAAGAGGGCAGTCGAGTATGTAATGATAATACCGTAATTATTTTTAATAAAATCGATTGCGTTTGCTAATCTATTTTTAATCCCCTCAATACCAACCGTTTCGAAATTTAAACCTCCGTGAATTAATTCAATGTAACAGTAGGGTGTTTTAAAATCTGATGTATCAAAAGAAATAGTGATTTTCCCAAAAAATTCTGATTTAATATCTAAACCAAGTAACTCTCCATCTATAGAGGTTTTTAGATTACATGAACTGTCCTGCTTTAAATTCTTAATTTCTACACGCTCTACAGAAAAATCCTGTAGGGATACTTTACATTTATCTATTCCAGCAAAACAAGACTTTGATGAGAAAACCTCTAATATACTATTTTCATTATTGATTTTTTCTTCTAAACGTCTTTCCTTTTCTTCCGGTGTTAATTTTCTTCTAGCCATTCTATTAAGTTCCTTTCACATAGTATTTTGATAAAGTATGTTGTTTGGGCTAAGATCAACATCTTTTTCTAAAGGTTAGTTTATTTTATTAAGTTTCCATTTATTTACCTCCTTATTTTTTTACATTAGTTAGTATGCCACAAATCTTTCCGAAAACGCCTAAAAAAAAAATGGAATTTTTTTTTAAAAAACAAAAAAAACACTCAATTAAGAGTGCTTTAAAAACGCGTCGTAACAAGGTTTTGAAGGAAAAAGTAAGTTTTTATCTACTTTATTTATTTTCTAAAAAAAATTTTTTTATTTTTCATTTAAATTTAGGATGTTGAGAAAAAGATCAATACTTTCAGTACGATTTTTATTTAGTTGAATTTTTTAATTTTAATGAGAGATATATCATAATGTTTGGAAAAAGTTACTTAGTTTGCTTGTGCGATTAACTTATATGCATAGGATTTTTGAAACTCTTCTGGTCGATTGTGTCCGAGAGCACGTGATACAATTAAACAAGCCTTTCGATCAAGGACAACACCTTTTAATTCGCCTCGTAGATAAATTTTTTCTTTTTTATCTTTGATATCTTTGGGATCTCGCGCGACAAGAAGATAAAGACGTTTTGCGTATTCTGCACGATATTTATGAGGTTTTAAAGCAGATGGAACTTGAAACACACGCTTTTTACCAGCTAGTTTAAATTCTTCAACAAGCCTTTCTAATTCTTCTTTGTCTCGCGTAATAATCGGAACCCATCGGTCTCGTGCTCCTTTTGATTTATGCTTTTTACCAATAATTTTAAGATAATATTGGCCATCCTCACGTTGGTAGAGGGAGTCTCCAGTAATAGCTTTTAATTCATTTTTTCGTAGCCCAGTGGCAGATACGATTGAGAACCAGCGATTATTTGTTTCTTCAGACATCCTGTCGTCATTAGACTTCAAACGATTATTCTTTTTGTCGGCTCGATATCGAATATCTGTTGCAACAAAAGCGGTAGAAGGTACTCCTAAAACTTTGGCTAATGCTGCTTTATAGGTTGACTGGGTTGGAGCAGAAAGTCCTAATTTCTTACAATGTTCTAAGTATTGATTCACTAAGTCAATCCATCCCTCAATATCGTTAGATTTATCAAGAGCTTCTAAACCTTCGGTAGTAGTTATTGAGGCAACAAAGGAAGCAAATCTGCTCCAGGAACCAGCGTAGTTATGAAGAGTTCGGTCGGTATGGATTAAATGAATGTCCTCTCCCGTTTTTTTGGATTCATTTCGCTTGATACCCTTTCCTTTTTTAAAGCGCGTGACTAGATTAGTTAGTCCTTTTGATTGGACGAATTGTTTACGGCCTTCGAAAGTAGTTAGAGAATCCATCTGTTGTTTCTTAGCTTTCTCTTTAGCTTTTCGTCGATCAGCACGACTACGTCTCTTCTTTGTCATAGTTCTTTCCTTTCTATAGTAGATAATGTGCTTTTAAAGAAGATCTTAAGAAAAATCTTAAGGTCTTTTTTATTCAAGTTGAAGTAGTGCAGTGACTTAAGCTTATATTCACTGATGTAGTATCTTCCCTTTGCTTAGGGCGCTTCTTAATTGATGGCTAAGAAGATAACCAAGTCGTTTTACAACATGACAAGTTGACTCAATTCAAATAAGATGTAGAGTTCCATCTTGCAGAAAAAAATCTGTTGTTTTTTCTTGTTAGTCTTTTTCAGGTTTAAATGCTCTGAATTTAGCGACTGAGCTAAGCTAGTTTTTGTATTTGATTTTTAGACTTTTGTTATTTACTTTAGTTTTTATACTTTGATTTTTTACTTTGTTATGATCAAAAAATTTTTTTAACCGCTGTTGACATTACTTTTATTATCTATACATTTATTTTTTATTGGTAAATGAAATACAAAAATTGGTTCCTGTTATTTACTTTCGTTTTTTACTTTTATTCTTTACTTTGTTACGATCAAAAAATTTTTTTTAAACTGCTATTGACATCTCTTTTATTATCTATACATTTATTTTTTTTTAGTTAATGAAATACAAAACTGGTTCTTTCCTAACCCAGCTTAAACCTACTGTTTCCACGATAGCTACCTCCTTTCAAACATAAAAAACGTAGCTATATTAGTTACGTCTCTACTCAATCAATTATCTTGATATTATTAGTATGCCATAAATTTTAAAATAAAAAAATTAGGATAAGATTTTTTTACGTTATTCACTTTTACCTAGTACTGTGTGTTTAGCGTGACTTACACATACGTTTCTGTCAACGCTAAACACACAGAAAAATCAGAATCGCAAAAAATTGAGGGATGAGAGAAAGAGGTATAAGTACAAAAAAATTGAGAAGTAAACAACACCGTTATCAGTTTTTTTTAATTTTTTATTTTTATAATTTGGAAAAAATGGCATACTATATACAGAGAGAAAGTAGGAGGTTGCATATGTATGAAGCATATGTTTTTTTTATTACAGGCCTAGTACATGAACTTGGCCCTCCAGACATTGGTATCATTCAATTTATTTTTAAACTCAATAAACAACAAAAGGAGAATAAAATGAACGTTTATAAAGAGTATTTATCTAAAAAAATTTTAGAGACTGTAAATATCGAAATTGAAACAGGTGCGGATTTTGATGTCACTGTTAATTTTTGCCGTGATGAATATAATTTTTATCTAACTTTATCTCGTGAAGGAGAAGAACTAGAGTTTGATTTCATTGATGATAGGTTGAATTTGATTATTTATCACTGTTGCCATGACAAACTATATTATAGTATTACAGAAATGAATGAGATTTTAAATTTCAAATACGCAATTGATATGTTAGTTGAGTTGTTCGTGACCAATAAATGGTATACGTTTGTACCAGATTTAACTACTCATAATCTCTGGAAATTGGTTGAACAGTATAAAACAGGTGAATTAAGAGATTATTATTAAGATTGAAATATCTAATTATTGAAAAAAAGGTAACTAGACGTTACAATAAAACATGTGAATTAGTTTTTTTAAATATCTGATAGTAAGAGATAGTTAAAAAGGGATTATGAAATGAAAACTCCAAAGCTATATAATGAATTGATTAATGAGAAAAAAATTACAAATGAAATTATTGCAGAATGTATATATTCTGTGAATAAACGAGCTAAAAATTATCGTGATAAAATTAAAGAATACAAAAATGGAAGCTTCCATCAGCATTTGGAGAGTAATATTGAAAAAGCGGAAGAGGAAATGGGGAAATACTATCAGCTAAAAGAAGAATTTTTGAAAGTATTTACCCCGAATCTGATCCACAAACAATTCATTGGAGAAGAGAAAAAAAGAGTATTTAGTTATGAAAAAAACTATGAGAAATTGTTGAAAGAAAAAACTAATGATATTTTTTGGAAAAATAGTTACTATGATTACGACAAAGATATGGGGATCGAGTTTTTTGATTATCATCTAGGAACAAAAAAATATCTATATTTCTTATATTACGAAATTGGGGAATATAGTTTTCATTCACCCGTTTCTGAGAAAATTGCTGAAAGCAATACAGAATTAGAAATTCAAGAAATCGACGAAAATTTCAAAACTCATGGCTCTAAGATTGAAGGATTGCTGTCAATGCAATTTGTAAAAAAAGTCTTGTAATTACTGCAAAACGATGATTATACAATTGTGAATCTAGTGTAAATAAAAACGCACCATTTTTGGTGCGTTTTTATTTTTTGTGCTATAATAGAAATAAATAAAAGGAGGAGTTACATGATTGGAGAAAATATAAAAACGTTACGTAAAACACATAAATTAACCCAGCCTGAGTTTGCAAAGATTGTTGGTATCTCTAGAAATAGTCTGAGTCGTTACGAAAATGGGACAAGTCGAGTTTCGACAGAATTAATAGATCGTATCTGCAAGAAATTTAATGTTTCGTATATCGATATCGTAGGGGAGGAAAAAATGCTCACACCAGTAGAAGATTATCAATTAACTCTGAAAATTGAAGTGATTAAAGAACGAGGGGCGAATATCTTAGCGCAACTTTATCGTTTTCAAGATGAACAAGGAATTGCATTTGATGATACTTCTAATCCTTGGGTTCTAATGAGCGATGATTTGTCTGATTTGATTAATACGAGGATTTATCTTGTTTCAACTTTTGAGGATATAGAGCGATTTAATGGCTATTTGGATGGTATTGAACGTATGCTAGAACAAGCTGGTCATCTGGTGGTGGCTTAATGAAACTAGAAGAATTTAGTCAAGATAATTTTGAACAAGCCTCCAAACGGCTTATCCGTTCTTTAACTCGTGGAAAAACAACCTCATCTCATCCTAAGGCTATTTTGCTCGGTGGACAGAGTGGTGCTGGGAAAACAACGATTCATCGTATTAAACAAAGGGAATTTCAAGGTAATATCATTATCATTGATGGGGATAGTTATCGCTCTTTTCATCCGAACTACCTTGGTCTACAGGAAAAGTATGGCAAAGATAGCGTGGATTATACCAAAGTATTCGCGGGACAAATGGTTGAATATCTTGTAGATGAGTTGAGTAAAAAAGGTTATCATTTGTTAATCGAGGGTACCTTGAGAACAACAGAAGTTCCCCGAAAAACGGCCCAATTATTGGCAACTAGAGGATATCAAGTCTCACTTGCACTGATTGCGACCAAGCCAGAATTATCTTATCTCAGTACCTTGATACGTTATGAGGAGCTCCATGCTATAGACCCTAGTCAAGCAAGAGCGACTCCCAAAGAGCACCATGACGGAATTGTAGAACATTTAGTTGATAACTTACGAGAGTTGGAAACGGCTAAACTTTTTAGACAAATTCAAATTTATCAAAGAGATCAATCGTGTGTTTATAATTCGGAAGTAGATCAAATCTCAGCAGCAGAAGTTCTACACGAATGCCTATTTGGAAAATGGAACAAGGTGGAAAAAGAGATGTTGAAGATAGAGCAGGAACGGTTGAGAGAGTTGGGGGAAATTGATAAGTGACGAAGGGATAATTTATGAGTACATTTAAAAAAGTAATTTATTTTTGTACCAGATTTAACTACTCATAATCTATGGGAATTGGTTGAACAGTATAAAACAGGGAATTTAAGAGATTATGAATAGGGGCATTTTAAGTAATGTAAAGAAAAGCAAAGAATATGCAAAGTGTTTGTTTTAAGGCAATTATCACAAGTTAATTTTTAAAAATAATTTAGTATTTTTTGTTTTTTTGACCAAATCATGACCAAATCATGACCAAAATTAAATTTTTAGAAATTAATATAAAGTAAAGTAGATCAAGAAATTGGTCTATTTTTTGTGAAACAGTATTCAGAGTTATTAAAAAATATTCTATCATTTTCACTATGAAATTGTTCTGTCCATTTAAAAATGTTGGAAGAGATTTAATAGTATTTTTGGTTTATAGAACAGATATAAAGTTTTAAATATGATTACGCTTTAAAAAATGTTGTATTTTATTGTGTTATCCCTTGACAATTTTATTTAGAAAATATATGATAAGGATAATGACAGCGGTGTCATTTTGTCTGATATAAAAAAATTTAGTGATAGATAGTAAAAAAACAATAAAAAATTTGGAGGTGTTTTATGAAGCATTTTGTTCACAATGAGGTTTTTAGTATTCGGAAACTTAAGGTTGGATTGTGCCCTGTTTTGGTAGCGGTTTCATTCCTGGGGGTACAAAGTGTTTTTGCTGATGAAGTAGTTACAAGTGCTCCTCAAATATCTATGAATGAGCTTTATACTTCGACCACCAATAGTATAGAAGGTTCTTCAACTAGTAATCATGACAATCCTACTGGGATTGACTCTTCTACCTCACAATTAACCGATAGTAAAGTTGATTCTCCTTTGATATCTAATAAGGAATATAAAGAAGATGGGGTAAATACTGGATCTTTTGAAGATGAAATGAAAGATTCTCCGCTAGTTTCTAATAGTGCCCTTTCTAATTCAACTATCAAAAGTTTAGAAGGTTCCTTAACTAGTAATCATGACAGTTTGACTGATTTTATTACTACTTATTCAAAGTCAGTTAGTTCTGAGAACGAAGTTGCAGATACTTCTAATAGGAATGAAGTGGGAGATAGTAACACTGCTTTAGAAAAAGGGACTGAAATTTCGGCTTTAAGTGTAAAAGATTATGGTGCAGTAGGCGATGGGGTTAATGATGACCGACAAGCAATTCAGGATACAATAGATGCAGCTGCTAAAGGATTAGGTGGAGGGAAAGTATATTTTCCTGAGGGGACTTATTTAGTTAAAGAGATTGTCTTTTTGAGAAGTCATACACACCTAGAAGTACATGAAAAAGCTACCATATTAAATGGTATCAATATCAAAAATCATCCTTCTATTGTATTCATGACAGGTTTATTTACGGATGATGGTGCGCAAGTAGAATGGGCCCCAACAGAAGATATTAGTTATTCTGGTGGTACTATTGATATGAACGGTGCTTTGAATGAAGAAGGAACTAAAGCAAAAAATCTACCACTTATAAATTCTTCAGGTGCATTTGCTATTGGGAATTCAAATAACGTAACTATAAAAAATGTAACATTCAAGGATAGTTATCAAGGGCATGCTATTCAAATTGCAGGTTCGAAAAATGTATTAGTCGATAATTCTCGTTTTCTTGGTCAAGCTTTACCTAAAACTATGAAAGATGGGCAAATTATAAGTAAGGAGAGTATTCAGATTGAACCATTAACTAGAAAAGGTTTTCCTTATGCTTTGAATGATGATGGGAAAAAATCTGAAAATGTTACTATTCAAAATTCATATTTTGGTAAAAGTGAAAAATCAGGTGAATTAGTAACTGCAATTGGGACACATTATCAAACTGCAACAACTGAAAATCCTTCAAATATTAAAATTCTAAATAATCATTTTGATAATATGATGTATGCGGGCGTTCGCTTTACAGGATTTACTGATATTTTAATAAAAGGAAATAGGTTTGATAAGAAAACTAAAGAGGAAAGTGAACACTATCGTGAAAATGGTGCTGCTTTAGTTAATGCTTATAGTTATAAAAATGTTAAAGACGTATTAGATCTGAATAAACATGTGACTATTACTGAAAATGTATTTAATATTGCTGATGCTAAAACAAAAGCAATACGTGTTGCAAAAGATAGTGCAGATTATCTTGGAAAAGTAACTGATATTACTGTAACAAAGAATATCATTCATAATAATTCGCAAAATACAGAACAGCCAAATATTGAATTATTAAGAGTCAGCAACAATTTGGTAGTATCTGATAATATCATCTCGGGAGGTAAAGACGGAATCGTAATTGAAGAATCCGCTGGAACTATCACTGTCCTAAATAATCAACTTTCCAATTTAACAGGAAATCATGTTTCTTTACTTAAAACTGATTTTAATGGGACCAGCTCAGACACAAATAATAGTGTCGGTGATTTTAATATTATAACTGAGAATGAAAGTTATAAAATCTTTTCGCAAAATTCAGGTAATCACTCAGACAACCACTCAGATAAGCATGTAGAGGAAATAAAACCTGTAGCTGAAAACAAAAATAATTTAGCTAATAATTACTCAGTAAATAGTGTAGATGATAAAATTGAAAAATCAAATCATGATTCAGGTAATGTAGTAACAGGAGAAATTTCACAAAAACAATATGACGTAACTAATGTTAGTGAAGTAGTTAAGACAAAAAATAATCAACATGCATTACCAAAAACTGGATCAAATAAAATGGTTGAGTTGCTTTTAACTATTATTGGAATTTGCCTTCTATTTGGACAATGGAGTTTAAAACGTCGTTATGAAGATAGATAGAATTTGCTCAATACAAGGTAGTGCTAAAGAGAACGAAGATAGCGTAGATTACAAAAATCAATATTTCTGGATTATAGATGGAGCAACAGATTTATTTAATTCAAAAGACTCTATAGGTTATTCAGTTTCGGAAGTATCTCATCTTATTTCTGAGTGTCTCAAGCAGTATTGTAACGATTCTTTATCATTGAAGAAAATTTTCGAGCTTGCTTTAGATGACGTTAGAAAAATAATAGAGATAGATAAGTGTGAGTTTGATGATTATTACCAGTTACCAACTTTTGCCTTTATTTTTGCGAAATTATCTGGTTTAAAATTAGAATACATAATGATTGGCGATTGTGTTATGATAGTCAACAATCAAGTGATTACAGATCATAGAGTAGATTGTCTTTTTGAGCAAGGAAAATTTGCAATCAAATCTAATGATGAAGCTGATAAAAAGACTATATTACAAAATATTAGGAAGCTAGCTAATAAACCAGATGGATATTGGATAGGTTCACTAGACAAAAGTAGTATAAATCATGTTATCAATGGTAGTTTGGAAGTAACTAGTAATCATATTGTTTTAATGACTGATGGTTTTTACGATTTTTATACTCAAAATTCAGGCTACAATTTTGGAGAGTTAATTGAAATGAGAAAAGAATCTACAAATATTGATCCTATTTATGGTAAAAAAGATGATGCAAGTATTTTGATAATTGATGTTTAAAATAATTTCATCATATGATGAACTATAAAGACAGTTATCTATACGAGTTCTTTATAGTGCAATTGATTATTGAGGTTAGATAATGTTGAGAAAGCATTTTGACAATGAAATTATTGAGTTGTCTAATAATCTAGAAGATATATGGATTTCTATAATAAAAAAATATGAAATTATATTTGATGACTTAACCGAAGTTCAAAAACAAAGTATTATAGATAATGATTTAGTTATTAATGAAGCAGTTGTTACAATAGATATGAAAGGTATTGAACTCATCTGTTTACAAAATCCTGTTTCTGTTGATTTGAGAAGAATTATAACTATAGTAAAATTATCCACAGATATTGAACGTATTGGTGATCGAATCATTGAAATAGTTAAGAATTTAAAAAATATTCATACAATGCATGAATGGGGACCATTATTTTATGAAATGCTAAAAATACATTTTATTATAGGGGATCACTTAAAGAAAACTCTAACATGGTATAAGAATAGAAACTATGAACCTGACGTATATGACTATAATAAAAAATGTAAGTTGATATCTGGTCTATGTCAAAAACTAGGAGACAAAGTAGTAGAGAACTTTCTTATTGAATTCTCAAATGTTGATGAAGCTATTGTATTTTTAGAAGTTATTAATATTCTTGATAAGATATCCCATACAACACAATCTATTTATAAATGGTTAGATTATCAGGAAATTGGAGTATTATAGTTAAAGAGGAGTATATATGCAGACAATAGTAGATAATTTTGCTAATAAAATTATTGAATATGGAATTTATAAATCGATGGACCAAATATATATAAAAAATAGAATATTGGCTTTAATCGGTGAAGAAGGAACTGATAAGATTTCAAATGAGAGTGATCTTAAAAAATTAAAAGACAATTTAGTAGAAATAGCTTTAAAGAATGGTAAAATTGCTGATTTAGCTGAGGCAAAGGAATGTTTAGGTGCAGAGCTGATGAATTTTATCGTTCCATTACCAAGTCGCCTTAATGATATTTTTTGGAGTTCATATGATGTTTCGCCACAGGATGCAGTTGAAGAGTTCTATCAGTTAAGTAAAGATAGCGACTATATTAAATTGTCAGCTATCGCTAAAAATATAGCTTTTCATACTGAAACTAATTATGGTTCACTTGAAATTACAATCAATTTATCAAAACCGGAAAAAGATCCGAAAACAATCGCGGCAGAGAAATTGGTAAAGTCATCTAATTATCCAAAATGTTTACTTTGTATGGAAAATGAAGGTTATCAGGGGAGAATAAATTATCCAGCACGTGCAAATCATAGAATTATTCGGTTGGAACTGGGAGACGAAGTATGGGGTTTCCAGTATTCCCCATACTCATATTTTAATGAGCATGCGATATTCTTGAATAGTCAACATGTACCAATGGCTATTACGTCCAAAACATTTGAACAATTATTGGAGATTGTTGATATTTTACCAGGGTATTTTGCTGGTTCAAATTCTGATCTTCCTATCTCAGGAGGTTCTATTCTTAGTCATAATCACTACCAGGGAGGAAAACATATTTTCCCAATGGAAAAAGCAAAATTTGAGAGAGAATTTCTTTTTAAAGACTTTGAGGATGTTAAAGCAGGTATTGTAAAATGGCCGATGTCAGTGATTAGGCTACAAGGTGAAAATAAAAATCGTTTGGTAGAATTAGCTACTAAAATCCTAAATATCTGGAGAGAATATTCAGATTTAGAAGTAGACATCATTGCTAAGACTGAAGATATTCCACACCATACGGTGACTCCTATTGCTCGTAAAGTGGATGGAAGATATGAATTGGATATTGTTCTGAGAGATAACCATACTACTAAACAATACCCAGATGGTGTTTACCACCCTCATCAAGATGTACAACATATTAAAAAGGAAAATATTGGGTTAATCGAAGTGATGGGACTTGCGATTTTACCACCTCGTTTGAAAACAGAGTTAGAAGAAGTTGAGAAATATCTTTTAGGAAAAGATAACGCAATTGCTGATTATCATTTAGAATGGGCCGTTCAATTGAAAGAAAAATATCCTGGACTTAAAGAGGAGGAGGTTCATAGCGTAGTTCAACATGAAGTAGGGCAAGTATTTGCGAGAGTTCTCGAAGATGCAGGTGTTTATAAGAATACTCAAACCGGACATGAAGCATTTATGAGATTTGTTAAATCGGTTGGAATTAATTAGGAGGAAGTAAAAATGGCAATATTGGTAACAGGCGGAGCTGGTTATATTGGTAGCCATACCGTAGTAGAATTACTAAATTTAGGTAAGGAAGTCGTTATTGTCGACAACCTTTCAAACTCAAGCATTTTAGTATTAGATCGTATTGAAGCAATTACAGGGCAACGTCCTGCGTTTTACGAATTAGATGTTTGTGATAAACAAGGATTGAGAAAAGTTTTTGAACAAGAATCTATTGAGGCTGCAATTCATTTTGCAGGATACAAAGCTGTCGGCGAATCCGTGCAAAAGCCTGTAATGTACTACGAAAATAATATTATGAGCACATTAGCTCTTGTTGAAGTGATGTCAGAGTTTAATGTTAAAAAGATTGTGTTTTCATCGAGTGCGACTGTATACGGCGTTCACAATCAGTCTCCCCTTATTGAGACGATGCCGACAAGTGCAACGAATCCGTATGGGTACACAAAAGTGATGCTTGAACAAATTTTAAAAGATGTTCATGTAGCAGATTCAGAGTGGAGTATTGCGTTGCTTCGTTATTTCAATCCGATTGGTGCTCATGAGTCGGGGTTGATTGGAGAAGATCCATCAGGAATTCCTAACAACTTAATGCCTTTTATTGCACAAGTAGCGGTAGGTAAGCGACCAGAGCTAAGTGTTTTTGGAGATGATTATGATACGGTAGATGGTACTGGTGTTCGCGATTATATCCATGTAGTGGATTTAGCGATAGGGCATATAAAAGCTTTAGAGAAAGTATCTGAAAAAACAGATGTTTATATTTATAACCTTGGTTCAGGAGAAGGCACAAGTGTATTACAACTTGTAAATACATTTGAAAGTGTCAATAAGGTTCCAATTCCTTATAAAATTGTTCCAAGACGATCAGGAGACGTTGCGACTTGTTATGCAAATGCGGATAAGGCGTATAAGGAATTAAATTGGAAGACTACAAAAAATGTCGAAGACATGTGTAGAGATACATGGAATTGGCAATCAAAAAATCCTAATGGATACAATAAATAAAAAAGTTCGAGTAGTCTTGTAATATGTATATATTAAAAAAATTAAAAAAACAATGAAAGCGCTTGACAAAGTAAACGATTACATTGTATAATATAAACATGAATGACACCGATGTCAAAAAATAAAAAAGAAGGTCTTTTTATGAAAAACTTAACAAAAATTAAGTTCAAAGAGAACGGGGAATTTAATCATTTCCCGGGGAATACAGTTGTAGCAAATCTTTATACTAATTCAGATTTGATGGAAGTTGTTGATATCATTCAATCACGCTATAGAGAGTTACCATTTATAGATAAATTCACATTAACTCCAAGAGATTCTATTCATATGACTGTAATTGAATTGCTTTGCCATGAAAATCGTGAGCCAGAATTTTGGAGTAGCCATCTACCATTGGATACGCCATTACAAGAAATTCATGATTACTTTGCAAAACAACTAGAAATTTTCCCATTGCTAAACGAAGATATTCATATGCGTGTGACTGAAATGGGAAATCAAAACATTTTAGTAGAACCAGCCGATGAGAAATCAGCTAAACGATTAGAAGAAATTAGAACATATGTTTCTGAAAAAGCAGGTGTTCGATTCCCTAATCATGATCGCTATCAATTCCATATCTCAATTGGATATCTTCGAGTTCCATTAACTGAAGAAGAAAATGAAGAGTTTACTAAAGTGAAAAAGGAATTAACGGAAGTTCTGCTTGAAAAGATTCCTGTCATTACAGTAAATCGTATCGATTACACAGTATTTGAAGATATGAGACGTTTTGTTCCATATTGTGAAAAATTTTAAAATAAAATTATAATTAAAAATAAAAAGGAGATTTCATATGAAAAAATCTAAATTATTATCGTTTTTAGCTGCAGGGGTTGCGGTTACAACATTGGCAGCATGTTCAGGTGGTTCAACTAATTCATCAAATTCTTCGAGCGATACACCTCAATCAGAAGAAAAAGCTGACAAGAGCCAAGAATTAGTAATTTATTCTAACTCTGTTTCAAACGGACGTGGGGATTGGTTAACTGCTAAGGCTAAAGAAGCTGGTTTCAATATTAAAATGGTTGACATTCCAGGTGCTCAGTTGGCCGATCGTGTTATTGCTGAAAAAAATAATGCAGTAGCTGATATGGTATTTGGTATTGGAGCTGTTGATTCAAATAAAATTAGAGATCAAAAATTATTGGTACAGTACAAACCTAAATGGTTAGATAAAATTGACCAATCTCTATCAGATAAAGATAACTACTACAATCCTGTAATTGTTCAGCCATTGGTCTTGATTGGTGCTCCTGATGTTACTGAAATGCCTAAAGATTGGACTGAGTTAGGCAGCAAATATAAAGGTAAATATTCAATTTCTGGACTTTCAGGGGGAACAGGGCGTGCGATCTTGGCAAGTATCCTTGTTCGCTATCTCGATGATAAAGGAGAATTAGGCGTTTCTGAAAAAGGTTGGCAAGCAGCTAAAGAATATTTGGAAAATGCGTACACTCTTCAAAAGGGTGAAAGTTCAATTGTTAAAATGTTAGATAAGGACGACCCAATCCAGTACGGTATGATGTGGGGTTCTGGTGCATTAGTTGGACAAAAAGAACAAAATGTTGTATTTAAAGTAATGTCTCCTGAAATTGGTGTTCCGTTTGTAACTGAACAAACAATGATTTTGAATACTAGTAAGAAACAAGCTTTAGCTAAAGAATTTATTGATTGGTTTGGTCAAACAGAAATTCAAGTAGAGTACAGCAAAAACTTTGGTTCTATTCCTGCAAATACTGAGGCAGTGAAAGAGTTACCAGAAGCTACTAAGAAATTTGTTGATCAAGTGAAACCGCAAAGTATTGATTGGGAAGCTGTTGGAAAACATTTGGATGAATGGGTTGAAAAAGCTGAACTAGAATATGTAAAATAGGGCATAAGTGTAATTTTTAAAATTCCAGGTCTCTCTAAAGTTTCTAAACCTACATGAGAAATTAAGAGAGACTTTTCATTTATAAGTAAAGGAAGTTAGTAATATGATTAAATTTGATAACATTCAAATTAAATACGGTGATTTTATCGCGATTGATAATCTAAATTTAGATATTAAGGAAGGAGAATTCTTTACCTTCCTTGGACCATCTGGATGCGGTAAATCAACAACTTTGAGAGCTTTGGTAGGTTTTTTAGACCCTTCATCTGGAAGCATTGAGGTTAATGGGAAAGATGTTACTCATATGGAGCCAGAAAAACGTGGAATCGGGATCGTATTCCAATCTTACGCACTATTTCCAACAATGACAGTTTTTGATAATATTGCATTCGGTCTAAAGGTTAAAAAAGTTGCTCCAGATGTTATTAAAGCCAAGGTTTCTGCAGTGGCTGCTAAAATTAAGATTTCAGATCAACAATTGCAACGTAACGTTTCAGAATTATCTGGAGGACAACAGCAGCGTGTAGCTTTAGCTCGTGCTCTTGTTCTGGAACCTAAAATCCTATGTTTGGATGAACCCTTGTCAAACCTAGATGCAAAATTACGTGTGGATTTGAGAAAAGAGTTGAAACGTCTTCAAAAAGAATTGGGAATTACGACTCTATATGTTACACATGACCAAGAGGAAGCGTTAACGCTATCTGATAGGATTGCTGTTTTTAATAATGGTTTTATTGAACAAGTGGGAACACCAGTAGAAATTTATCATAATTCTCAAACAGAATTTGTATGTGATTTCATTGGAGACATTAACGTACTTACAGATGAAACTGTTCACGGAATTCTTCTAAATAATGCTCATGTTCTTTTGGAAGATAAAAAAGGTTACATTCGTTTAGAAAAAGTTCGCTTCAAACGTGAAACGGATCAGGATTTTGTCTTAAAAGGTTCAATTATTGATGTGGAATTTTCAGGAGTTACAATTCACTATACTGTTCAGGTATCTGAAAATCAAATTCTTAATGTAACAAGTATCGATAGTCAGTCAGCTATTAGATCTGTCGGAGAAAGTGTGGAATTATTTATCACACCATCAGACGTTCTGCAATTTTAAGGAGGTGCAGTATGCGTCATAAATTAAATTGGAAAGATTGGCTCATTCGTTTAGGCTTAATCTGGTTCTTGGTAACTTTCATCATTTATCCAAACTTTGATTTAGTAGTTAATGTATTTGTGAAAGGTGGGGAGTTTTCACTTGATGTCGTACAACGAGCTTTTAAATCTCAACGTGCGATTCAGAGTATTTTTAACAGTTTCAAGTTAGCATTCTCACTAATTATAACTGTTAATGTTGTTGGTGTACTTTGTGTATTGTTTACAGAATATTTTGATATTAAAGGAGCTAAAATATTAAAACTAGGATACATGACGTCACTAATCTACGGTGGAGTAGTTTTGGCTACTGGTTATAAATTCGTTTATGGACCATATGGCATGATTACCAAATTTTTACAAAGTATTATTCCATCTTTAGATCCTAACTGGTTTATTGGTTATGGTGCAGTTCTATTTATTATGACATTTTCTGGTACTGCTAATCACACCTTATTCCTAACTAATACAATTCGAAGTGTAGACTATCATACTATTGAAGCTGCACGTAATATGGGTGCAAAACCATTTACAGTGTTTAGAAAAGTAGTATTGCCAACTCTAATTCCTACTTTATTCGCTCTGACAATTATGGTTTTTCTAAGTGGGTTATCAGCAGTAGCAGCACCTATGATTGTTGGTGGGAAAGAATTCCAAACTATTAACCCAATGATCATAACATTTGCTGGAATGGGAAATTCTCGTGACTTAGCCGCCTTTCTAGCAATTATTTTGGGTATTGCCACTACGATTTTGCTTACTATTATGAACAAGATCGAAAAAGGCGGAAATTATATTTCTATTTCTAAAACGAAAGCACCTTTGAAAAAACAAAAAATCACATCTAAACCATGGAATATCATTGCTCATATTGTTGCTTATGCTTTGTTCACTGTTTTCATGTTACCATTGATTTTCATTGTATTGTATTCATTTACTGACCCAGTTGCAATACAGTCAGGAAACTTATCATTATCAAACTTTACTCTTGATAATTACAGATTGTTCTTTAGTAATAGTGTTGCGTTTTCTCCATTCCTAGTCAGCTTTATATATTCTATCATTGCAGCAACTACTGCAACAGTTCTTGCTGTTGTGTTTGCGCGAGTAGTTCGTAAACATAAAGCTCGATTTGATTTCTTGTTCGAATACGGAGCTCTTCTTCCTTGGCTATTACCAAGTACACTTCTAGCAGTTAGTTTATTGTTCACTTTCAACCAACCTCAACTTTTAGTCTTTAACCAGATTCTAGTTGGTAGTTTAGTAATTTTGCTAATCGCTTATATTGTTGTAAAAATACCATTCTCTTATAGAATGGTACGTGCAATCTTATTTAGTGTTGATGATGAGATGGAGGATGCTGCTAGAAGTATGGGGGCTTCACCATTTTACACAATGATGAAGGTTATTATTCCTTTCATCTTGCCGGTAGTTCTTTCTGTTATCGCACTCAACTTTAACTCTTTATTGACCGATTTCGATTTATCTGTATTCCTTTATCATCCATTGGCTCAACCATTAGGTATTACGATTCGTTCTGCAGGTGATGAAACAGCAACATCTAATGCACAAGCTCTTGTATTTGTTTATACAATTGTTCTAATGATTATTTCAGGGACTGTATTGTACTTCACACAGAGACCGCGTGGTAAGAAAAGGAAATAGTAATGCAATCATCCAGCATGGGACTATCATACATTGAAATTATTATTAGAGTCGTGTTGTCTTTGGTCATTGGAAGTATTATTGGCTTAGAAAGAGGAAGTAAATCTCAACCAGCAGGTATTCGTACACATAGTATCGTTTGTATGGCTGCTTGTTTGATTATGATGACTAATGAATTTGTATCTTATAAGTTTGGAACAGGAGATCCGACACGTTTAGGTGCTCAAGTTATTTCTGGTGTTGGTTTTCTTGGAGCTGGAACAATTCTTATCACAGATAAAAAGAAGGTTACGGGTCTGACAACTGCAGCAGGAATTTGGGCTTCTGCAGGAATAGGTTTAGCTATTGGAGTAGGTTTTTATGAAGGTGCTCTGTTAGTAGCTATTTCTGTGTGGAGTGTGATTTCTATGTTTCAGCCTTTAAAAAAATATCTTCAAAGTCGTTCAAAAGTTATTGAATTATATATTGTAGTTAAATCTACTGAGGCATATAATCGAGTATTAGTTTATTGTGCAGAAAATGGAATTCGATTGAATGATTCAAGAACTGCTTTTGGAGATGTTAATTCTGAAAGAATTGAATATTTTGATGTTCCAGACAAAAGAATAGCATCATTTATGACTCTAGAACTTTCAGGTAAGTTTGAACATCTTAAACTAATGGAAGAAATAGCAAATATTGTTGGTGTTATTTATGTGGAAGAAGTTAGTTGATATAGAATAAACAAAGGGGCAGTTATTCTTGTCCCTTTGTTTTTTAGGTGATAATTGACTCGAAATTATTTGCAAAGTATAAGGATAAACATAAATGAAGGTATATAATATTAATTTTGACTGTGGAAGAATAACGTATTTTGAATATAATTCTTTAGTGCAAGTATATAGATTTCATTCTTTTTATGATATTTGTGAAATTGTATTTTCGTCTTCTTTACCAGCTGATGATATATTAGCAAAAGTTATTGTTAAGGAAAAGATTATTCCGATCTTAGACTGCTATGTCCAAATGTTATTAGATACTTTTATAGTTTCAATGGATTTTACCGAAAATGATTTTTTATATTTTCGTGGTAAGTTATTTTCATACAAGTTTATCAGTTGTGAAGTAGAAAAAATTGTAAAGAATAAAAATTTTAATTGTCAATGTTATTTTTTTGAATCGGAAGAATAGAGTATAAAATAGAAAATTTTGAAATTAAAGTTTTGTTAAGATACATTAAAATATTTTACTAAATTCTCTTGTTAAAAAAAGTAAATATTGTATAATAAAATTAGATAAATCATAAATGGAGGACTAAAGTGAAAAATTTAAACGATAAAAAGGTAACTATTTATGATATTGCGCATTTATCAGGTTTTTCTCCAAAAACTGTTTCACGTGTTATTAACGGTGGTGAAAAGGTAAAAGAAGAAACTTATCGAGCTATTCAAAAAGTCATTGATGAGTTGTCGTATGTTCCAAATGCATATGCAAAAAATTTGACTAAGAAAGAAACTACAAACATTTTGATTTCCGTTAAAAAGATTGATTCTTTTCCCTTGATTTGGTTTCAAACTTTACTAGATAGAGTTCTACAAACTTGTAAAGAGTTTGGTGTAAACGCTATTGTTGAATACTTTGGTGAAGAAGATACGATTAGGAATTCAATAATTTCAAGTACAGGAAGCTTAATAGATGGAGTAATAGTATTTTATGAAAGTAAAGACGATATTCGGATTAATTATTTACAGAAAAATAATATGCCTTTTATAGTTTTTGGAGAATCTCGAACACCTGATGTTGTTTATGTATCTAATAACAATTTTCAAGCCACTTATGATATGATGGAATTAGTAACAAAAGAGAATATTAAAAGTATGTTGTTACTTATGGGAGGGGAATCTCTTGTTAATAAGGATCGTGAAAAAGGTATTCGTACTTTTTTGACTGATAAAAATTATTTAATGGATTTGCAAGTTATTTATGGTTTAACTACAATTGATTCAGTTTATTCATATGCTATAAATAATTTATCTAATCAAAATCATCCGGATATGATATTTGTTTCTGGGGATGAGAAGGTTCAAGGGCTGATTCGTGCGTGCTATGAGAAGGGGATTACCATTCCTGATGATATTTCAATAATTGGATTCGATAATATTCCTATTTCGCAATATTATACTCCAGCTCTGTCTACTATTTCTCCTAATTATGCTATGTTAGCCCAAAAAATGATAGAAGGTGTTTTAGCAATCATTAACGGTGAAAATATAGAATCCGTTGAAATATCTTCAAAAATTATTAGAAGACAAAGCTTTTAATCGGTAAAAAATACCGATTTTTTATTTGATAAAATATTAAAATAGTAGGTAGATGTATTTCTATGAATCAATTTTTTGCAGAAATTGGACTATCTATCTGATGCATAACTGGTTAAGCTGTAGCAGTATAGAACCTTGTATCTTCATAGAGTATATTGAAAGATATTTGCGATAATTTATATTGTATTCCGTATATCAAATGTACAAAACAATAATAATTCAAATGGTGTGAATTTTTTGGTAAAATCTAGCTCAATTTGTGTATTTTTAGGGTAAAATTCACACCATTTAATTGAAACTTATTCAAATTAGATGAAATTAGTTTTCTAAAAAAAGCGGAGAAACGCTGATTTAAAGGGGATTTTGAAACTTATTCAAATATAAATGTATCCAACCAGGTCTTAAGAAAGCTCGTAAAGCATCAAATAATAGAAGAATAAAATTTAATATAAAAAAATCCCATCAGAATATTTCTGGTGGGATTTTTGGTGGGGAACCAATCAATTTTGATTGATTTTTAACCTTTTATAATAACTGAAAATGCTGTTAAATCAACCATTTCACTTCAAATCATGTTTATAAATCATTCCCACTCAATTAAAAATTTCATAGGTTTAGTGCCAGAAAACCTTGATTTATTAAGGTTTACAATGCCTTTTAAATATATTTGGCGGGATTTCTGGCGGGGTTATCTTTTTAGATTTTGATTCCCGTTGAATTGAATTTTTGTTTTTGGAGCTGTATGTATGGATATATTCCCACTCATTATTTCAGCAATAGATTCGTCAGCTCCACGCCAAAGGTGTGAGTAATGTTTCAAAGTAATTTCTGGGCTAGAATGACCTAACCTTTTCGACAAAATCAAGACAGATACATTAAACTCGTTTATCAAATAAGAAGCGTTACTATGACGAAGTCCTTTACCCTGTATTCGCTTTACATTAGCTAGTTCAGAATATCGTTGAATAATTCTAGCTAGTGTAGATTTTATCATTGGAAGGCTATCATATGTAAATATAAAATCAGTTTCATTGCCTAAACCAATTTCTTTCTGTCTGTCTTTCCAACGCTTTAAAATAGAAATCGTATCATCATCTAGGGAAATAATACGTTTGCCATCACTTGTTTTGGTATAAGCATTTCTTTGCCAGTTTTTCCTTGATTTTAGAATAAGCATATGATGAACACGCATACGCTTTTTATCGAAATCAATATCATTCCACCAAAGTGCCATTCCTTCATTTACTCGAATACCTGTCATGAAAAAAGTCCAAAGCATAACGAAATTAAGATGTTCATAAAAATCATCAAGACAGATTTGAGCAATAACACGCTCAAATTCTACTTTAGTCCAGTATGGAACGATAGCCTTTCCTTTCGGAATAGCTTTGGCTTTCTTAGAGATATTAGTTTCCAAATAACCCATTTCTACAGCATAATCAAGAGACTTTCTAAACATACCAAAGATTAGACTAGCGTAGGCTTGAGAGTAGCCAGAACCGTTTTCGTCTTTACTTGACAGTAACCATATCCGATAGTTTTGAATATCTTCAATAGTCAAACCACGTAGTGTCTTGTTATAAAATCGTTCAGCAATCTTTTCAAGATTTTTGATTCTGACAGCATAAGTACTTTCTTCCACATACGATTTATAATATGGTATATAACAATCTAAAATAAACTGCTTGACAGTCATATTGTAATTAGCGTAAGTATGAGCTTTGTGATACTCTCGTTTTACCCGAGTCAATTCTAAATACGCCTCTCTGGCAGTAGAAAAAGGCTTACCGTTGCTATCTTTTCTACTTTTCTTTCTAATACGTTTACCACTGATTCTATCAATACCTAGCTCTGTTTCATAGAAATATTTTCCTTTCGTATCAACAAACACACCGCTATAACGTGTTTTTGCCATTTGTTATTCCTCATCTAGTTTTACACCGATAAGGTTTTCTACTCTTTCCCGTGGGACTAGTCCAAGTCTACGGTTATTGTAGAATGGTATACCTTTATTATACACCAAATCCTGCTTTACCGCTTGAATAATACTAATTGCAGTATGTTTCTTATATCCTAGTTTTATCAAGTCGTCTTTACTAATCAATGATTTCATACGCTTACTGTTCCCTTCTGATTTTTATTCTTGTATCAGTTGAATTTTGAATAACCTCCCCATTGTCATCTATTGATAGATTGTAAATCGCAATATCTTCTTTGTACTCAAGATTATCTAAATGACCTACTGAAAAACTGGGGGTTAATCCCTCAAAATAATTTCTTTCTAAATTTTCATAGCTTACTATCGGTTTTATTAAACCACGAGATGAAAAATATTTTGGCTGTTTATATCCACTTGGAATAGCTAGTAAATCTTTTGTGATATATTTTGTAATGTAGTTAGCAACTTTTTCAGAAGAATCGATTTTTGTAACGGTACTAAATCCTAATTGATATGAATCAACATTATAGACTTGCTTGCCATTCTTTTTTATCAATCGACCAGTTTTAGTATTTCTTGCTTTTGTTAATTTTGGACTAAAACCGCCTGTTACTCCATGAAAATGAAGCCGTCCATTTTTGTGTAATTCTGGTATGAAAATATAGTGAAATTTTCCATATTTTTCACGCTGAGCTTTGAGCCAAGCGCGTATTTTCTTTTTTACGATTAAATAATCATGGGAATTGATTTTTTCGTCGTTAAAAGTTAATGTCCAAAATAAATCGAAATCATTGCACAGCATGTAGTGACGAATACGCCTTTTTATCCTATTGGCTTGCTGATAGAGTTCTTTTTCACTTGGACTTTTAAAAGTATTAGATACTGTAGTATCGGTTTCTCCTAGTCTTCTAAATTTTGGTTTTCGATAGTATATGACCTCGAAAGTATTTGGATTATATTGAATTATTTTTGTGTTATATAATTCTCTAGTCATTAGTCCTCCGCTTATCATGCCTGCATGTCAAGTAGCAGGCTAATATACACATCTAGCGAGCCCTGGCTTGCTTATGGGCAAGCTGGCTCACTAGATAGTTAGTTCATTCTATCTGCTTTCTTGGAATAGTTTGAAAGTCCCTTATTTTATCTTTGAAATCTATTGAATCTAAATCAAAATATGGAGTCTCAAAATATTTTATTCCGTTTGTTTTCGGAGTTAAAATATATCCTTTTCCAACTCCTCCTCTGTACTCCGCCAAAAGGTCTCTTTTCTCTTTACCCATGACACTGTAAAACGTTTCTTCGGATATGCTTGATTCACTTCCTAAAATAATTCTTGTCTGGCACTGTTCGGTTACTGCACGTGGTAAATCTGAAGCAAGTAATTTTTGGCTTGCCAAGATGAGTAAACCACGTCCGGAAGCTCGTGATTTTAGGGCAAGTATTTTTAGCAATCTAACCATCTCCTTTTGTTGGGAAGGTGTGCCAGATTCTAAGGCTGCAAGCACCTCATCAAATATTAGATAATGGGCTGGAAGTGAGAAATCACTATAAGTAGTTGAAAAATCAACTGAAGAAAAAGAGAAATAACGTTTGTAGGTATCTTGCATTTCAAAAACCATTTGCTCAAGAAGTAGAACAATCTCTTCTGCCGTACGTGCAACAGGAATACCGAGGTTTTCAAAGGTTGCACCTAAAGAAGTTCGTTTTGCGTCAATTAAACTCACAGAATGCCCCTGTTTAATTAGCATACCAGCAAGAGCAGCAAGATAAAGTGATTTTCCTGCTCCGCTAGGGGCTATAACAATCTGGTGGCAAGCCTCACTAGCTATGTCAAAGCGAATGTCATTATATAGTTTTATAGGAGAGTAATTGATACAGTAATCGTCATCGGCTATCTCAAATAATTCACTTACAGAATATCTCATTGGATTTTCTCCGTATTTAAGAACAATAATATTCTTCTCTATAGTGGATTCTAAAAGATTCCATTCTCTATAGGTAGTCTGAATAAGAAATTCGGTCAACCGTCTAGTGATTTCTTTGACTTGCTGAATACTAGGAACTGTTCCCGATGGATTTAGTTCAATCACAGTCCTGTTATCTGCTTTATAAAATCTCCACTCAACTGTTTTTATTTGAATTTTATTAGCTGGTAGTTGGATTAGGTCTAGCCGTTCTGTTGCAAGTTCAAGAATACTTAAAAATCTGTACTTCCAGATAGGAGAATAAATCGAAAACAATAATTTTATAGCGACATGACCGATAAAAAGAGCTACAAGAGTAGAAGATACAATAATACTTATCTTGTAGACAACGCTTAATAAGGGTAAGCGTGATGAAAGAAAGGTAATAACAAGAGATAATAGGAGTACCTTAAACAGTTTCTTGAAGATAAAACATTGCCTTTCTTTACGGTTTTCTATGGTTTCTGAAATAGATAAGTAAGTGGGGGTATCCTCACGAAAATCATATCTACTCAAATTTCGTTTTATTTTAGTCAGTATCATGATTTAGCACCCAGTAACTTTATTTCTGAAATTATGAGCTTAAATTCTCTGTAAGCACCGCCATTTCGACCATCAGATATCCATTTTAACGCTAATAATGCTCCTTCTAAATCTATTGTTTTAGCAATGATTAACTCATTATTAATTTTTTTCAAAAAAGATTCATCGTTGTATATCTCAACAGTGAAAGGTTTTATGCTACTTAAATCTCCATCAACATCTTGAATAGCTTGAACAATTTCTGGCTGAAGAGCCAATAAAACTTTTTTACTTATTGTTCCATCAATGACTTCATTTTTTTCATTACGTTTAGGAACGTCTCTACATTCAATAACAAAAGCACTAGTAGGAGTATGTTCTACATTTGACGTACCAATTAGTAGATTTTTCAAGCTTGGTGAGTTAAAACTCACTTTTCCAATATTATTTTCCATTTTGTTACCTCTTTATCTTTGTGCGCACACTAGATTAATTTTATCAAGCAGTTCATGACCTCCTTGACAGTCATATTGTCTCATTTTTAATTAGTTAAAATGTGGGGATAAAAATTTTTTGACAACAAAAAAATCCCCACACGAAGTGGGGAAAATATGCTATACAGTACTAAATAAAAATTGTATCATTTACGATAAATTAAACTTTCGAGTGTTAGTTTATCTATTATTGGTAATAAAATATACTTTGCTAATAAATCCAACTTTTCTGGAAGTTTCTGGTAGCTAAGATAAGATTCCTTATTTTTATGTGATAGTGTGACAGAGTCTTTTTTTCTAAATAAAAATACTGAATCATTTTCTAAAATTTCTATAGTATCAAACTGATTATAGGTAAAATCAATAAATTTATCTTTTAATTCATTGTAAGAAGAACTTGCTAAAGGAAAATGTTGTTGAAAATATTCTCTTATATCCTCTGTATTTGTTAGTGATAAATTCAATAAGTGCTTAGAATATTCTGGAATTTCTTGAATATCAAGAATCATTTCAATAAAGAAATCTTCTAAATATTCGTCTATATCACAGCCCCATAATACTTCATTCTCATCATTAAAATAATGTTCTTCATTAACAAAGTATTTCAATACACTGGGAGTGATTAAATAGGGATTGTTCCTACTTAAATCAGATAAATTGGAGTAATTTAATATTTTCCCAATAAGTTTTTCATCTGAATGTAAATCAATATGTCTTTTGAGTTTTAAATCTTTGTATTTCTCTTGGATTCTTTGTGAACATTTTTTAAAAATAAAATGACATGAGTTAGGAAATTTTTCCTTACATGAATTATTGAATTGCTTACTTGACATATATTTAAACTTCTTCTATATCATCTGGAATATAAGTAATTACATCATACACATTGCAGTTCAAAATAAAACATAGGGTATCTAATGTAGCTGTAGTTATTGGTTTTCCTTTTTTCATTCTATGTAGTGTATTGCTGGATAGACCGTGGTGAAAAATTAATTCGTATTCTGTTTTTCCTTGTTTAAACAAAGTCTCGTAGAAGGGTTTATATGAAATCATCGTTCTCATCTCTTTTCTAAATAGATAATTTCATTTTATCGTTATTAATCTATTGACTATACTCAATAAATTGACTATAATTAGAGGGAGAGTTATTGATTGGAGGATTTTATATTGAAACTTGAAGATTTTCAGACTTTCCCATTTAAAAGTGTGCAAGAATATATTTCAGACAAAGAAAAAGCAATAAAATTCAGTTTCTTATTGCAAGGAGATGAGCCTGACCGTTCTGAATTGATAAAATTAATATATAAAGACATTTTTGAATGGTATGATGATAAAGTACATAGTGGCGATACTCTTATAACATATCGTACAGCAATTTTTCGAAAATATTATGGAAAATCATATAGTAACTTATCAAGAGATAAACAACACGAGATTCTTAATATTATAAAATCATATACTGAACATGACGATGATTTTCCTTTCGAGTTTGAACTTGATAGTAAAGAAAAAAAAGTTTATCAGATTTGTAACAATTATCAAATAGGAAATTTTGGAATTTTCCCAAAAGGAAGAATAAATCCTAAAAGAGCACAGTCTCCATATAATGATTATTTTGACCTTGCTTTATCAGTAATATGGGATTTATATGATGGTACATTGACTCCAGACGATGAGTTTAAAAAAGCAATTTTAGATGAGAAAGAATATTTTGACCAATTTAAAGATTTTGAGACATTTCTATCTGAGAATTTCCTAACTGTATTTTTTGATGATGACGGATATTTAATTCGATTATCTGAAATTGATAATTTTGAGGAATATGTAAGAATTAGTAATCAAATTATTTATACTAGAGGGCTTGCTATTCTAACCTACCTTCAATCAATGTATGATGATAATAGTGAATTGCCTACCCAACAACTTGAAGAAAAGAAAACAGTTCCTAGACCAACTACCAAAGAGTTAGCACATCGAACTCTTAAAATTGCAGAAGAAGAAATAGATAAGATTTCTAAATTTGATGAATATTATAATGAACTTGAATTTAATCTTCATAAAGAAAAATTTGAAACTACAAAAAAACGAATACACGGTGCTATTGTTCTTTTCTTGCTCGTTGTATCACTATTCTTTTATACTTCAGAAATTCTCATATTCATTTGGATTTTATCTGTAATACTATATGTAGCAGATAAAATCAGAATTGTTAAAGAAAAAATAAAATACGATAAAATAATAAATGCGACTCAAGAAAAATATAGGGAAGAAAAGAAAAAATTATTATCTACTTTGCGAAAAGAGTACTACTCCATTCCAACTGAATTTAGAACATATAATCATATTTCAGGTATACGATATTTTTTAAACGCTGATATTGCATCAAATTTGCAACAAGCTATTCACTATTATTCAAATGAATACAATTCTAAAAGAATGCAAGACCAAATTTATAGCTTACATCATTCAAACACAATATTACAAGATAGAATTAAGGAGCTCGAATTAGAAAGAGAGCTGGAAAAATACTAATCAAAAAGGAGAATACTACAATGACAAAATTTAATTTACAATCAAATCAAATTTATAGTGAATTAAGTAAGTTTGAGATAGAAGAAATACTGTATAATGCTACAAAACAATTGAACGGTAGTGTTGAACGGCAAAGTTCTGAAGAAATTTCATACTCTGGACAAGGAAATTTTTTTGATTACATGAAGCACCCAGGTTTAAGTAGATATACATGTTGGCAAGTCTTAGTTACTATATCAGATTTAGGGGATAAACGAAAAGTTGAGCTAACTGCAGTCGGAGAAAGTCCGATTAGTTACCTACTAAATAATTTTCTATCATTCATTACTTTTTATACCTTATTCCAACGTCATCGTAATCTTAATTTTGGCATATCAAAAGAAAAGGCTAAATACCTTTCTAATTTGTTGTAGAAGATAATTTATATACAAAAAACTCTCTTAGTACATATTCACACTAAGAGAGTTTTTTGTAATCTATTTGCCAAGTTTGGCGGGAAAATTGGCGGGGTAACTTTTCTAAAAAGATAAATTTATACCATTCTAACTTCTATAAACCCGATAGAATCGGTGTAAAACATTCATTTTTACTTTCTATATTATTCCCACTCAACTGTTGCGGGTGGTTTGCTTGTAATGTCGTAGACGATACGGTTAACGTGATCCACTTCATTTACGATACGTACAGAAATCTTTTGAAGGACATCCCAAGGAATTTTGGCAAAGTCAGCTGTCATACCATCGATAGAAGTGATTGCACGAATGGCGATTGTGTAGTCATAAGTACGACCATCACCCATAACACCGACTGAACGAACACCTGTGTTGACAGTGAAGTATTGCCAGATATCGCGGTCAAGACCAGCTTTAGCGATTTCTTCACGTAGAATAGCATCAGACTCACGAACAGTTTCTAGTTTTTCTTCAGTGATTTCACCCATGACACGGATAGCAAGTCCTGGTCCTGGGAATGGTTGGCGCCATACGATGTGGTCTGGCATACCAAGCTCTGTACCGAGGGCACGGACTTCGTCTTTATAAAGAGTGTTCAATGGTTCAATCAGTTCAAACTGCATGTCTTCTGGAAGACCACCAACGTTGTGGTGTGATTTGATGGTTTGAGCAGTATCTGTACCAGACTCAATCACGTCAGTGTAAAGCGTTCCCTGAGCAAGGAATTTCACATCTTTTAGCTTGCTTGCTTCGTCATCAAAGACATAAACAAATTCGTTACCGATGATTTTACGTTTTTGCTCAGGATCAGAAACACCTGCAAGTTTGTCAAGGAAGCGTTTTGCAGCGTCTGCTTTGACGATATTCAAACCAAACTTACCACCAAGCATGTCCATAACTTGGTCAGCCTCTCCCTTACGGAGAAGACCGTGGTCTACAAAGATACAGATTAATTGATCACCGATTGCTTTTTGAAGAAGAACTCCAACAACAGAAGAGTCAACACCACCTGATAGCCCGAGAAGAACACGCTTGTCACCTACAGTTTCACGGATTTTATTGATCTGCATATCGATAAAGTTGTCCATTGACCAATCGCCTTTAGCCTTACAGATGTTGAGGGCAAAGTTGCGAAGGATATCATTCCCGTATACAGAATGGCGCACTTCTGGGTGGAATTGGATACCATAGATGTGCTTTTCTGGATTTTCAATAGCTGCATAAGGACAGTCAGCAGAAGTTCCAGTACGAACAAAATCAGCAGGAATTTCAGTAACCGCATCACCATGGCTCATCAAAACAATCTGTTCTTCAGGAGTCCCTTCAAAGAGGGCAGAAGGAGTGTGAGTAAGTGGGGATTGACCATACTCGCGGTTTCCAGCATCACCTGCTGGGACAACCTTACCTCCAAGTTTGTGGGTAAGAAGTTGCATACCATAGCAGATTCCCAAAATTGGAATACCAAGTTCAAAAATTTCTGGGTCAATATCAAATGAACCTTCTTCGTAAACAGAGTTTGGTCCACCTGAGAGAATGATCCCTACAGGGTTAATCGCACGAACCTCTGCTGCTGAAATCTTGTGGCTTTTTAGCTCTGAAAAAACACCAATTTCACGGATACGGCGTGAAATTAGCTGGTTGTATTGGCTACCATAGTCTAGTACGATGATTTTTTCGACATCTTGCAAATCAGTTGAAATCTTGCTCATCTTTTTCCTTTCTCAAAAGAAATATCTTTTTCAATATTCTATCACAAATAGGGGCGAATTACCAACTAAACAAGGCAAAGTTTGACTTTTTCTTAGCAAATACGGTACAATGGAGAAAATAAAGAAAAGAAGTGAGAATCATGTTACCAGCTTATATGAAAATCCACGATCAGATAAAAAAAGATATCGACGAGCATCGTTGGATGATAGGAGAAAGACTGCCAAGTGAACGGGATCTTGCAGACCAGTTTCAAGTCAGTCGGATGACTTTGCGACAAGCCATCTCTCTCTTGGTTGAGGAAGGAGTTTTGGAGCGTCGTGTAGGAAGTGGCACTTTTGTCTCTAGCACTCGTGTCCAAGAAAAAATGCGGGGCACCACTAGTTTTACGGAGATTGTCAAATCCCAAGGGAAAGTTCCCTCTAGTCAGCTCATTTCCTATAGAAGAACTATTCCCAACGAGCAGGAAGTGGCAAAGCTAGGTATTTCACCAACTGAGAATATCATCCGTATGGAGCGGGTTCGGTATGCCGATCAAGTTCCTCTGGTCTATGAAGTTGCTTCTATTCCCGAAAAGTTTATTAAGAATTTTAAAAAAGAAGAAGTAACCAGTCATTTCTTTCAGACCTTGCAGCAATATGGCTACCGGATTGGCAAATCCCAACAGACCATTTATGCGAGATTGGCTAAGGAAAAGATTGCTCACTATCTAGAAGTCGAAAAGGGGCATGCCATTTTAGCCTTGACTCAGGTCTCTTATCTTGAAGATGGGACGGCTTTCGAGTATGTTAAGAGTCAATACGTGGGCGAACGCTTTGAATTTTATCTTGAAAATAACTAGTCTAGAAAGGCTAGTTTTTGTTTTAGAAAAGATTAGAATTGTCAAAACAATCTGGCTAGGCTTGATTTTATCCATTATTTACTATAAAATGAGAAGGAAAAACGTCAAACTTTTATATTGCAAATAGGAGAAAAAATGACAAAAACATTAAAACGCCCTGAGGTTTTATCACCTGCAGGAACTTTAGAGAAGCTGAAAGTAGCTGTTCAATATGGTGCGGATGCAGTCTTCATTGGTGGACAGGCCTATGGTCTTCGTAGCCGTGCTGGAAACTTTACCTTTGAACAGATGGAAGAAGGAGTCCAGTTTGCTGCTAAGTACGGTGCCAAGGTCTATGTGGCTGCTAACATGGTTATGCACGAAGGAAACGAAGCTGGTGCTGGAGAATGGTTCCGTAAGTTGCGTGACATCGGGATTGCCGCAGTTATCGTGTCAGATCCAGCCTTGATTATGATTGCAGCAACTGAAGCACCAGGTCTTGAAATCCACCTTTCAACCCAAGCCAGTGCGACCAACTATGAAACTTTAGAGTTCTGGAAAGAACTTGGTCTAACTCGCGTGGTTTTGGCCCGTGAAGTTTCAATGGAAGAATTGGCAGAGATTCGCAAACGTACTGATGTAGAAATTGAAGCCTTTGTCCATGGAGCCATGTGTATTTCTTACTCAGGTCGCTGTACGTTATCAAACCACATGAGTATGCGTGATGCCAACCGTGGGGGCTGTTCTCAGTCTTGTCGTTGGAAATACGATCTTTATGACATGCCTTTTGGTCAAGAACGTAAGAGTCTGAAAGGTGAAATTCCAGAAGAATTTTCGATGTCAGCCGTTGACATGTCCATGATTGACCATATTCCAGATATGATCGAAAACGGTGTAGACAGTCTCAAGATTGAAGGTCGTATGAAGTCGATCCACTATGTTTCAACTGTGACCAACTGTTACAAGGCGGCTGTAGATGCTTATCTCGAAAGTCCCGAGAAATTTGAAGCCATCAAACAGGACTTGGTAGACGAGATGTGGAAGGTTGCCCAACGTGAATTGGCAACAGGTTTCTACTACGGTACACCGTCTGAAAACGAACAGTTGTTTGGCGCTCGTCGTAAAATTCCTGAATACAAGTTTGTCGCTGAAGTGGTTTCGTATGATGATGCGACTCAAACGGCAACCATTCGTCAACGGAATGTTATCAATGAAGGAGACCAAGTTGAGTTTTACGGACCAGGTTTCCGACATTTTGAAACTTATATCGAAGATCTTCATGATGCCAAGGGCAATAAAATAGACCGTGCTCCAAATCCAATGGAACTCTTGACAATCAAGGTTCCACAACCTGTTCAAGCAGGGGATATGGTCCGCGCTCTCAAGGAAGGGCTCATCAACCTCTATAAGGAAGACGGGACAAGTGTTACAGTTCGTGCCTAGATAAGGAAAAGGGAATGATACAAGCTCAAGGTTTGTTAGTTGATAATGAAGGTAGATGTATTCATTACCATGGTGAAAAGGATATCGTTTCCCTCCAGTGTTATGAGTGTAAAAAATACTATGCTTGTTATCAGTGCCACAATGCTATGGAAACGCATTTGTTTTCGCCCTATCCCTTGATGCTTTCTGAGGATCGACCGATCTTATGTGGGGGTTGTAAGAGGACAATGACTTTCCAAGAATACCAAAAACAGATGGCTTGTCCTTACTGCAGTGCACCATTTAATCCAGGTTGTAAACAACACTATTCCTACTATTTTAAATAAAATGAATCGATCCAAGTTCTTAACTTGGATTTTTCAGTTTGTTTCAGAAAATAGAGTAAAATCAAGAAAAATTCGCAATCTAAAATGGAAAAACTTTCTATAGAATGGGGTAAAAACAGCAAAAATAGAAATAAATCATATGAAACGCTTTCAATGTTAGTAAAAAGTTGACAAAAACAAATTTTAGGACTAAACTAAGGAAGTAAATTTAAATAAAAAGGAGAATTCATCATGAATTTAACATTTTTCGGTCTATGTCTTGCCTGTATGGGTGTATCCCTTGCAGAAGGATTTTTGATGAACGGTTTGTTCAAGTCTGCAGCACGCCAACCAGACATCATCCCACAATTGCGTAGTTTGATGATCATGGGGATTGCCTTTATCGAAGGAACATTCTTTGTAACCTTGGCGATGTCATTTGTCATTAAATAGACAACTCTATTTAGAAATGGAGGTGTCAAACCATGGAAGAAAGTTTGAATCCAACCGTTAATATTGGACCAATATCCTTTGATTTGACCCTGCTTGCCATGTCTCTTGTAACTGTTTTGATGGTTTTTGCCTTTGTCTACTGGGCAAGTCGTAAAATGACCATCCGTCCAAAGGGCAAACAAAATGCTCTTGAGATGATTTACGACTTTGTGATTGGTTTTACCAAACCAAACATTGGAGAATCATACATCAAGGATTATTCCTTATTTCTGTTTTCTCTATTTCTGTTTATCTTGGTTGCCAATAATATCGGCTTAATGGCAAAAGTACAAACAACAAACGGTTATAACTTGTGGACTTCCCCAACAGCCAACCTTGGATACGATTTATCCCTATCATTCTTGATCACTTTGATCGCCCATGTAGAAGGAGTTCGTCGTAGAGGCGTTAAAGAATATTTGAGAGCATTTGTTACACCTGGCTTTATGACTCCGATGAACATTTTAGAAGAGTTCACCAATTTTGCTTCCTTGGCGATTCGGATCTACGGAAATATTTTTGCCGGTGAGGTCTTAGCTGGATTGCTATTAGCCTTGTCACAAAATGCTTTGTATTGGTATCCTTTTGCCTTTATCGCAAACATGTTATGGACAGCCTTTTCGATTTTCATTTCATGTATTCAAGCCTATGTCTTTACCATGTTGTCATCGATGTACATTGGTAAGAAGATAAATGCTGGGGAAGAGTAAGTAGAGGAGGATTAGAAGATGGATTTAACTATTAGTACCATTATTGGTGACTTTATTCTTATCGCTGGTTCCTTCCTTTTATTAATTTTTTTAGTGAAAAAATATGCCTGGGGAAATCTTACCAATATTTTAGATGAACGTGCTGAAAAAATTTCTTCAGATATTGACGGAGCAGAAGCTGCCCGTAAGAAGGCCGAAGAACTCGCTAGCAAACGTGAAGCTGAGTTGGCAGGTAGCCGTTCGGAAGCTAAGACAATTATCGAGAATGCAAAGGAAACAGCTGAGAAAAGTAGAGCTGACATCTTGGCTGAGGCGAAACTGGAAGCAGGACGCTTGAAAGAAAAAGCTAACCAAGAAATTGCTCAAAATAAAGCGGAAGCTTTACAAAGCGTTAAGGGTGAGGTAGCAGATTTGACGATTAGTCTCGCTGGTAAAATCATCTCACAAAACCTTGACGGACAAGCCCATAAAGAACTCATTGATCAGTACATCGATCAGCTAGGAGAAGCTTAATGGACAAAAAGACAGTAAAGGTAATTGAAAAATACAGCATGCCTTTTGTCCAATTGGTGATTGAAAAGGGAGAAGAAGACCGTATCTTTTCTGACTTAGCTCAAATCAAGCAAGTCGCAGAAGAAACAGACTTGCCTTCTTTTTTAGGTCAAGTGGCAGTAGGTGAGTCGGATAAGGAAAAAACCGTTCGTTTCTTCCAAGACTCAGTGTCACCATTAATGCAAAACTTTTTTCAGGTGCTGCTATACAATCACAGAGCAAATTTATTTTATGAAGTAATTGTAGATTGTTTGAGTCGACTTGAAAAAGAAACGAATCGATTTGAAGTAACGATTGCCTCCGCTCATCCATTAACAGATGACCAGAAGGCGCGATTGCTTCCTTTGATTGAGAAAAAAATGTCTCTGAAAGTTCGGACTATCAAAGAACAAATCGATGAAAGTCTCATTGGTGGTTTTGTCATTTTTGCCAATCACAAGACAATTGATGTGAGTATTAAACAGCAACTTCGTGTTGTTAAAGAAAATTTGAAATAGAAAGTGGTGTTCTTTTGGCAATTAACGCACAAGAAATCAGCGCTTTAATTAAGCAACAAATTGAAAATTTCAAACCCATTTTTGATGTGACTGAAACTGGTGTTGTAACCTATATCGGGGACGGTATTGCGCGTGCCCACGGCCTTGAAAATGCCATGAGTGGAGAGCTCTTGATTTTTGAAAACGGCTCTTATGGTATGGCGCAAAACTTGGAATCAACAGACGTTGGGATCATCATTCTCGGTGACTTCACGGATATCCGTGAAGGAGACACTATCCGTCGCACGGGTAAAATCATGGAAGTTCCTGTCGGTGATAACTTGATTGGACGTGTTGTGGATCCACTTGGTCGTCCCGTTGATGGTCTCGGAGAAATCCATACTGACAAGACTCGTCCAGTAGAAGCACCAGCTCCTGGTGTTATGGAGCGTAAGTCTGTATCAGAACCATTGCAAACAGGTTTGAAAGCTATTGACGCCCTTGTACCGATTGGTCGTGGTCAGCGTGAGCTGATCATTGGTGACCGTCAGACAGGGAAAACAACCATTGCAATCGATACCATCTTGAACCAAAAAGGGCAAGATATGATATGTATCTATGTAGCGATTGGACAAAAAGAATCAACAGTTCGTACACAAGTAGAAACACTTCGTCAGTACGGTGCCTTGGATTACACAATCGTTGTGACAGCCTCAGCTTCACAACCTTCTCCATTACTCTTCCTTGCTCCATATGCAGGGGTCGCTATGGCAGAAGAATTCATGTACCAAGGCAAGCATGTTTTGATCGTTTATGATGACCTATCTAAACAAGCGGTAGCTTATCGTGAACTTTCTCTCTTGCTCCGTCGTCCACCAGGTCGTGAGGCCTTCCCAGGGGATGTCTTCTACCTTCACAGCCGTTTGCTTGAGCGCTCAGCCAAAGTTTCTGACGAGCTTGGTGGTGGATCAATCACAGCCCTACCATTTATTGAGACGCAAGCAGGAGATATCTCTGCCTATATCGCAACCAACGTGATTTCTATCACTGACGGACAAATCTTCCTTGGAGATGGACTCTTTAACGCAGGTATTCGCCCAGCTATTGATGCGGGTTCATCTGTATCTCGTGTAGGTGGTTCTGCTCAGATTAAAGCCATGAAGAAGGTTGCTGGTACTCTTCGTATCGACCTTGCTTCATACCGTGAGTTAGAAGCCTTCACTAAGTTCGGTTCGGACTTGGATGCGGCTACTCAAGCTAAGTTGAATCGTGGTCGTCGTACGGTAGAAGTATTGAAACAACCTGTTCACAAGCCTTTGCCTGTTGAGAAACAAGTGACGATCCTGTATGCTTTGACACACGGATTCTTGGATACAGTTCCTGTAAATGACATTGTTCGTTTTGAGGAAGAGTTCCATGCCTTCTTTGATGCACAACATCCAGAGATTTTGGAAACCATTCGTGAAACAAAAGACTTGCCAGAAGAAGCAGTCTTGGATGCTGCGATTACAGAGTTTCTCAATCAATCCAGCTTCCAATAAGAATAGAGGTGTCAGATGGCAGTATCTCTAAATGATATTAAAACAAAAATCGCCTCAACAAAAAATACTAGTCAAATCACTAATGCCATGCAAATGGTATCGGCTGCCAAGTTAGGTCGCTCTGAAGAAGCAGCACGCAATTTTCAAGTTTATGCTCAGAAGGTTCGTAAGCTTTTGACGGATATTCTACATGGTAACGGATCTGGTGGCTCTACCAATCCAATGCTCATTAGTCGTCCAGTTAAGAAAACAGGCTATATCGTTATTACTTCAGACCGTGGCTTGGTTGGAGGTTATAATGCTTCCATCCTTAAAGCTGTGATGGAGCTGAAAGAAGAATATCATCCAAATGGTGATGACTTTGAAGTTATCTGTATTGGTGGTATGGGGGCTGATTTCTTTAAGGCTCGTGGCATTCAACCAATCTATGAATTGCGGGGCTTGGCCGACCAACCAAGTTTTGATGAAGTTCGTAAAATTATTTCAAAAACGATTGAGATGTACCAAAATGAACTCTTTGATGAACTTTATGTTTGCTATAATCACCACGTCAATACGCTTACCAGCCAAATGCGTGTGGAGCAAATGCTTCCGATTGTTGACCTCGATCCAAATGAAGCAGATGAGGAGTATAGCTTAACCTTTGAGTTGGAAACGAGCCGTGATGAGATTCTAGAGCAGTTGTTGCCACAGTATGCCGAAAGTATGATTTACGGGGCTATTATCGATGCCAAGACAGCTGAAAATGCTGCAGGTATGACAGCTATGCAAACGGCGACTGATAATGCCAAGAAAGTTATCAATGATTTGACAATCCAGTATAACCGTGCCAGACAGGCGGCGATTACACAAGAAATTACAGAAATCGTAGCGGGGGCTAGTGCCTTAGAATAAGGCTTTAGTCCAGCTCGTATGAAAATGAACTTATACTCAATGAAAATCAAAGAGCAAACTAGGAAGCTAGCTGTAGACTGTACTTGAGTACGGTAAGGCGACGCTGACGTGGTTTGAATTTGATTTTCGAAGAGTATTAGGACCTAGTTGAGCTAGGAACCGACAGTATCTTATATAGAATAGGAGAAGGAGATGAGTTCAGGTAAAATTGCTCAGGTTATTGGACCCGTTGTAGACGTCTTGTTTGCAGCAGGGGAAACACTTCCTGAGATTAACAATGCACTTGTCGTCTACAAGAATGACGAAAGAAAAACAAAAATCGTCCTTGAAGTAGCCTTGGAGTTGGGAGATGGTATGGTCCGTACGATCGCCATGGAATCAACAGATGGTTTGACTCGTGGAATGGAAGTTTTGGACACAGGCCGTCCAATCTCTGTTCCAGTAGGTAAAGAAACTTTGGGACGTGTCTTCAATGTTTTGGGAGATACCATTGACTTGGATGCTCCTTTTGCTGAAGACGCTGAGCGTCAGCCAATTCATAAAAAAGCTCCGACTTTTGATGAGTTGTCTACCTCTTCTGAAATTCTTGAAACTGGGATTAAGGTTATCGACCTTCTTGCCCCATACCTTAAAGGGGGGAAAGTCGGACTCTTCGGTGGTGCCGGAGTTGGTAAAACCGTATTGATCCAAGAATTGATTCACAATATTGCCCAAGAACACGGTGGGATTTCCGTATTTACTGGTGTTGGGGAACGTACCCGTGAGGGGAACGACCTCTACTGGGAAATGAAAGAATCAGGCGTTATCGAGAAAACAGCCATGGTATTTGGTCAGATGAATGAACCACCAGGAGCACGTATGCGTGTTGCCCTTACTGGTTTGACAATTGCCGAATACTTCCGTGATGTAGAAGGCCAAGATGTGCTTCTCTTTATCGACAATATCTTCCGTTTCACTCAAGCTGGTTCAGAAGTATCTGCCCTTTTGGGTCGTATGCCTTCAGCCGTTGGTTACCAGCCAACACTTGCTACTGAAATGGGTCAATTGCAAGAGCGTATCACGTCAACTAAGAAGGGTTCTGTAACCTCTATCCAAGCCATCTATGTGCCTGCGGATGACTATACTGACCCGGCGCCAGCAACAGCCTTCGCTCACTTGGATTCAACAACAAACTTGGAACGTAAGTTGGTACAGTTGGGTATCTACCCGGCCGTTGACCCTCTAGCTTCAAGCTCTCGTGCCTTGGCACCTGAGATTGTTGGTGAGGAGCACTATGCAGTTGCTGCTGAGGTTAAACGTGTCCTTCAACGTTACCATGAATTGCAAGATATCATTGCTATCCTTGGTATGGATGAACTTTCTGATGAAGAAAAAACCTTGGTTGCACGTGCCCGTCGTATCCAGTTCTTCTTGTCTCAAAACTTTAACGTTGCAGAACAATTTACTGGTCAACCTGGTTCTTATGTACCAGTAGCGGAAACAGTTCGTGGCTTTAAGGAAATTCTTGAAGGAAAACATGACCAGCTACCAGAAGATGCCTTCCGTGGTGTCGGTTCAATCGAAGACGTCATTGCTAAGGCAGAAAAAATGGGATTTTAAGAGGTGATCTATGGCTCATTTAACTGTCCAGATCGTGACACCAGATGGCCTCGTCTATGATCACCATGCCAGCTTTGTATCGGTACGAACTCTGGATGGTGAGATGGGGATCTTGCCACGACATGAAAATATGATTGCGGTTTTAGCGGTTGATGAAGTGAAGGTGAAACGTATCGATGATGATACTCATGTGAACTGGATTGCAGTGAACGGAGGAATTATCGAGATTGCTAATGATATCATTACTATTGTAGCAGACTCAGCAGAGCGTGCTCGTGATATTGATATCAGTCGGGCAGAACGTGCGAAACTTCGCGCTGAACGAGAAATCGAAGAAGCCCATGACAAGCACTTGATTGACCAAGAACGTCGCGCAAAAATCGCATTGCAACGTGCTATCAACCGTATCAATGTCGGAAATAGACTATAAAAAAAATGAACTTGAAACTCAAGTTCATTTTTTTTAATGTGGGAAGTTGATGCAGACTGCTTCAGGGACATGGAAGTCGTTAGAAAGCTCTGCAAGACGGCCACTTTTAGGATTGCGCTTAAAGACCGTTGCGTTATCAGAATCTTGATGAACAGCAATGAGAAACTCTTGATCAGGAGTTAGGTCGAAATCACGTGGATTTTTACCATGGCTTGGTACAATCTCTAATAATTCCAAGCTACCATCAGCGAGGATTGTATAGACTGCAATGGAATCATGACCTCGGTTGGATGCATAGAGGTATTTTCCATCTTTTGAAAGACGAATGGCAGCAGTAGCATTAAAGCCTTCATATCCATCTGGTAAAGTTGAAATAACTTGCATGCGTTCAAATTCACCAACCCCATCATAAATCAAGACCTCTATGGTGCTATTCAGTTCGCAGATGAGATAGGCAATCTTATAGTGGTGGTGGAAAACGATGTGGCGAGCACCTGCTCCAGCTTGGCCGTGATAAGTGTGGAGCTTACTTAGTTTTCCTTCTGGACTAACATCGTAGGTCGTTACTTCATCTGTACCTAGATCACAGGTGACGAGATACTGGTCAGGTGTTAGATCTGTAAAGTGTACATGTGGAGAAGTTTGGTTTTCATGAGGGCCTTGTCCTCTATGCTGATCTAGATCCGTTTGGATGAGGCTACCATCCGTTTGGCGCTTATAAACTAGAACTTGGCCTTTGTGGTAGTTAGCTCCGTATACGAGACCACGTTTTTCATCCACTGCCACATAGCAATGGGGAGCGCCTTCTTCAACCACATGATTTAGCAAAGCGCCATCTGTCTTGTATGCAGCGATTCCACCTAAGCCATCCTGGCTTCCTACGGTGTATATGTGTTGCTGTTGGTCAAAGGCAAGGTAGGTCGGACTTGGTTCAGCAGCAAAGAGTTCAAGATCTGCAAGCTGGCCTGTTTCTGTATCAAAATCTGCCTTGTAAATCCCTTTAGATAAGCGACGAGTGTAAGTTCCAAAATAAACAGTTTCTTTCATGTCCATACCTCTTAATAATGATAAGTTCATTATACCACAAAATGGCAGTCATGAAGCATCAGATTCATCCATGTAAGCACTTTAAAAAAGAGTTATTTTAGTCTAAAAATGGTATAATGAGAGAATGACAGAAAGGATGTATTTATGGAACATAAAGAGAAACATTTTAGCCTATCTTGGTTTTTTAAGTGGTTTTTAGATAATAAAGCCATCACTGTATTTTTAGTAACCTTGTTACTGGGGCTAAACATTTTTATTCTAAGTAAGATTAGTTTTATCTTTTTACCGGTATTGGACTTTTTAGGGGTTGTCATGTTGCCAGTTATTTTATCTGGTTTACTTTATTACCTCCTCAATCCGATTGTGGACTGGATGGAGAAGCACAAGATCAATCGTGTTCTTGCTATCAGTATTGTTTTTGTCATTATTGGAATTTTTATCATTTGGGGGCTGGCAGTCGCTATTCCAAATCTCCAACGCCAGGTCTTAAATTTTGCGAAGAATGTGCCGACATACCTGGAAGATGCTGATAAGGTGATCAATGACCTTGTAACCAAACGCTTGCCAGATGATTTTAGACCACAGTTGGAGCAGGTTCTTTCCAATGTTTCTAGTGAGGCGACCATGTGGGCCAGCAAAATCTCTTCTCAAGCTGTTAACTGGGTTAGCGCCTTTATCAGTAGCGTTTCCCAAGTCATTGTAGCGGTTATTATCGTACCCTTCATGCTCTTTTATCTTTTGAGAGATGGGAAAGGCTTGCGAGATTACCTGACTAAATTCATCCCAAACAAGTTAAAAGAACCTGTCGGACAAGTTTTGTCAGATGTTAATAAACAGTTGTCAAACTATGTTAGAGGACAGGTTACAGTTGCTATTATCGTGGCAATTATGTTTATTATCTTCTTTAAGATTATTGGTCTCAGATATGCTGTGACTCTTGGAATTACGGCTGGTATCCTCAATCTAGTACCTTACCTGGGTAGTTTTCTAGCGATGTTGCCTGCTTTGGTTTTGGGCTTAATAGCGGGGCCTGTCATGCTTTTGAAAGTGATTATTGTCTTTATTGTTGAACAAACGATTGAAGGTCGCTTCGTTTCTCCGCTTATTTTAGGTAGTCAGCTAAACATTCATCCAATCAATGTCCTCTTTGTTCTCCTAACTTCAGGTTCTATGTTTGGTATTTGGGGAGTCTTGCTGGGAATCCCTGTCTATGCCTCTGCCAAGGTCGTTATTTCAGCTATCTTTAACTGGTACAAAAAAGTTAGCGGTCTGTATGAAGAAGAAGGGGAGGAAATCAAAAGTGAACAATAGTCAACGTATGCTCCAGGCTTTGGATGAACAGAATTTAACCAAAGCGGATCAGTATTTTCACAAAGCCCTCGAAACAGATTCAAGTGAGGTTCTTTACGAACTAGCAAACTATCTAGAGGGAGTTGGCTTTTATCCTCAAGCAAAAGAAATTTACCAACATATCGTTACAGAATTTGCAGAAGTGAATCTGAACTTAGCCAGCATTGCTAGTGAGGATGGCAATGTTGAGGAAGCCTTTGCTTACCTTGAGGAAATCACACCCGAAAGTGACTGGTACGTATCGGCCTTGGCCTTGAAGGCAGACCTCTATCAGTTGGAAGGATTGACAGATGTAGCACGTGAAAAGTTACTGGAAGCCTTAAACTACTCAGATGATGCCTTATTAGTTTTTGGTTTGGCTGAGTTGGATAGCGAGCTAGGGAATTATCAGGAAGCTATTCAGGGCTATGCTCAATTAGACAATCGCTCCATCTATGAGCAAACGGGTGTCTCAACCTATCAGCGAATTGGCTACGCTTATGCCCAGTTAGGTAAGTTTGAAGCTGCAACTGAATTCTTAGAAAAAGCTTTAGAATTAGAATACGATGACCAAACTGCCTTTGAACTGGCTAGTCTTTACTTTGATCAGGAAGAGTATCAAAAATCTGTTCTTTACTTTAAGCAGATTGATACCATCTCACCTGATTTTGAAGGATATGAGTATGGTTATAGTCAAGCCTTGTACAAGGAACATCAGGTGGAAGAGGCCCTTCGTATCGTTAAACAAGGTTTGGAGAAAAATCCGTTTGAAACTCGGCTCTTACTAGCTGCTTCACAGTTTTCGTATGAATTACATGATCCTAGTGGTGCTGAGCAGTTTCTTCTTACTGCAAAAGAAGATGCAGAGGATACAGAAGAAATTTTCCTTCGCCTTGCAACCATTTATATGGAACAAGAGCGGTATGAAGATATCATCGCTCTCCAAAGTCAAGAACCTGAAAATCTCTTGACCAAGTGGATGATTGCCCGTTCTTACCAGGAAATCGAGGATTTAGATAAGGCCTATGAGCTCTATCAGGAACTATCGCTTGATCTCAAGGATAATCCTGAATTTCTGGAGCAGTATACTTATCTCCTACGTGAATTGGGATATTTTGAAGAAGCCAAAGTGCAAGCTGAAGCTTATTTAAAACTCGTTCCAGATGATGTTCAAATGCAAGAACTCTTAGAAACACTTTAAGGATTTCTAATTTTTGTAAAATCTTATTAACAGAAACGAATGACTTTAAATGAATGATTTGAAAGACCTCATAGGTCTTTTCTTTTTTACTAATATAATATAAATGTTAGAGCTTCTTATAGCTAATTTAGATGAAGTTTTGAACGATGAAAGCCTGCTACACCCTATAAAATAAGAGTTTAAAGGTATGGTTTGAACATCGAACTACTATGAAATACTTGACAAATTTATATAAGAATATATAATAATAAATAGGGGAATCTATCCCCAAAAATAAAGGAGGCAAATGTTGTGAAAAAGATTAATAAAAAACTTTCTCATGCATTCATGGCGCTATTGTTAGTAGCTTCAGTATTTATCCCAGTACTAAGAACTAGCAATGTGGTTAAAGCTGCTGAACTATCATCTAGTAGCTATACGCTAACGACAGTACCGACAATTAACAATAATAAGTTAGTTGATGGTGCAGAGTATGGTGAAGGGAAATTTTACCTTCAAACCACTTACAAATTCGACAACTCAACAACGTTGAAGAATGGTGACTTTATGGTTTATAAAGTTCCAAATGAATTCAAAATTGAATCAGATTCAACTACTGAAATCTTTGGTAACGATGGAGTCACTAAGGTTGCTGAGTTAACGACAAATAAGTCTGCAAATACAGCGACTGTGACGGTAAGTAACGAAGATTATTTTGCTAACTTACCTGAGGAGAAACAAATTTCGGCCTTATTTACTGTTGTATGGGCTGATAATGTTGAACTCAATAAGTCGTATCCAATCGACATTCCTGGAGCAGGAGTATACAATTTGACTCGTATTGTTCCAGATGAGGATCCAACAGGATTTACTAAATGGGGAGTTCAAGATACGAACGATCCAAATTATATTAATTGGTATATTCGCGTAAACAAATATGCTAATCCTTATGAAGGTGTTTCGATTCAAGATACAATCCCTGAAGGACAAGTATTAGCTAGTGAGATTACAGGTTACTACTTTACTGAATGGGGTAAGGATGAGCCTCATCCTCTTTTGAATCCAAGTCACATTGTTGTTCAAGATTCTAATCGCTTCACTATTACTCCAAATGGTAATGGCGATCTAACCAACCAAGGTTTGTATGTAGTTTATAAGACTCGTATCACCGCTCCAGTTGATAATACAACGAAGAAAGCTTTCAATAACGTTAAAATTACGACTTCGTCTGAAAACTTTGATGTAGAAGGTTTTGCACCATTAACCACAACTGAAGGTATTAGTTCAGGTTCACGTTCTACAGAAGTTTCATTTGAGGTTTCTAAGCAGTTAAAAGGAAAAGACTTAGCTGCTGAAGAATTTAGCTTCCAACTACTTGATCCAAACGGATCAGTTGTGGAAACTGTTAAGAATGATAAAGATGGCAAAGTGAAATTTAAAGCCGTTAAATTCTCTACAGTGGGTACGTATAAGTATCAGATCAAAGAAGTTAATGATCAAAAACCAGGTTTTGCTTACGATGATAAGACTATTAACGCAGAAGTTACTGTAACAGATGTTTATGGTGAGAAGTTTGCAAGTGTTAAATATGACAATAAAGTTTTTGTAAATTCGTATTCTGCTAAATCTGCAACAACTTCAATTACTGCTAAAAAAGTCCTAAATGGTAAAACTCTTGAGGCAGATAAATATGAATTTGAATTGAAAGAAGGTGACAATCTTGTAGCAACAGCTAAGAATGCTGCAGACGGAACAGTTGCTTTCCCAGCAATTGAATACACTACTGCAGGAACTCACACATACACGATCACTGAAAAAAATGGTAGCGAAACTGGTGTAACTTATGATAAAAATGCTTATACAGTAACAGTAAAAGTTGTAGACAGTGGTCAAGGTCAACTTGTAGCAACAGTTACAGGTAATAATCCAACCATCACAAATACTTATGCTGCTGAGACTCCGGGTTCTTCTGATAACAAACCTAAACAACCAGAAGAAAATAAAGAACTACCAAATACTGGTACATCTGAAATGACTATCTTGCTTACTGTTGTAGGAGTAGTACTTGCATTTGGTTCCATTCTCTTATTCCGTTTCAAAAAAGTTAAATAATCTAGTTGAAAAATTTTGATGCCTTTGCTATGGCATCATCAAAGAGCCACTTGTATGGATAGTAGAAATGATACTATTCTTATAAAGTGGTTCTTTTTTATATCTCTAGAGGTATGAAGTGAATGAGAGAAAACAGCGTTCTGTATCAATGAAATCTTTATAGATATTTGATAAAAAAATTTGATCATGGTTCTCTCAGAATTAGAAGTTAAACCTATATTCGAGTCTAGAATCCTTATAATTCTTCTAATTTTTTAAGATGATATTTCGCTCTGATTTCTTAGATAAAGGTGTATAGTTCAAGAATTATAGAATTTTTTTACAAAAAACCTTGCTAAATTGTTTATTTATGCTATAATAGGAACAATAATTTTTAGGAGGTGCAGTATGTCTTATATGTTTGAGATATTACCAAGTTTATTGAATGGTGCAAGTATGACTCTTCAAGTCTTTGCTCTGGTCTTGATCTTTTCAATTCCTTTAGGTATTGTCGTTGCCTTTGCTTTGCAAGTTCGTTGGAAACCCCTCCATTATCTGATTGACCTTTATATTTGGGTGATGCGAGGGACTCCCTTGCTCTTGCAATTAATCTTTATTTACTATGTTCTTCCTAGCATTGGGATACGTTTAGATCGTTTGCCTGCTGCTGTGATCGCTTTTGTATTGAACTATGCAGCCTACTTTGCAGAAATCTTTCGTGGAGGGATTGAAACCATACCTAAAGGTCAATATGAGGCTGCTAAGGTCTTGAAGTTTAGTCCTTTTGACACAGTGCGCTATATTATTTTGCCTCAGGTTACAAAGATTGTCTTACCGAGCGTCTTTAATGAAATCATGAGTTTGGTCAAGGATACTTCATTGGTTTATGCCCTTGGGATTTCAGATTTGATTTTGGCAAGTCGGACAGCAGCCAATCGAGATGCTAGTCTTGTTCCTATGTTTTTAGCTGGAGCGATTTATTTGATTATGATTGGTCTTGTAACCATTGTAGCGAAAAAACTTGAGAAGAAGTACAGTTATTACAGATAGGAGGATTGCTATGTTAGAATTACGAAACATCAACAAGGCCTTTGGTGGCAAACAAATCTTAACCAATTTCAGCCTATCAATTCCTGAAAAGCAAATCCTTGCAATCGTAGGTCCATCAGGAGGCGGAAAGACAACCCTATTACGTATGCTAGCTGGATTAGAAACCATCGATTCTGGAGAAATCTACTATAACGGCGAATCGCTAGCTATAGACGAACTAGAAAAGCGCAATCTTCTGGGATTTGTTTTCCAAGATTTTCAACTCTTTCCACATTTGTCAGTTCTAGATAACTTAACTCTGTCGCCCATAAAAACGATGAGCATGGAGAAGGAAGTTGCTGAGAAGAGGGCGCGTGGTTTGTTAGAACAGCTTGGGTTAGCTGGACATGCAGATGCCTTTCCATTCTCACTTTCAGGTGGGCAAAAACAACGGGTGGCCTTAGCACGCGCCATGATGATAAACCCAGAAATTATTGGATATGATGAGCCTACATCAGCCTTAGACCCAGAATTGCGATTAGAAGTAGAAAAACTTATCCTTCAAAATAAAGAGCGTGGGATGACCCAGATTGTTGTGACCCACGATCTTCAGTTTGCGGAAAACATTGCTGATCAGATCCTTAAGGTTGATCCAAAGTAGGACTAGGAGGTGCCTATGAAGAGAAAGAAAATTGCCCTTGTACTTGCTCTGTTCTTTAGCTTCTTCCTGACGGCTTGTACTCAGAAGGCAAGTGATCCAAATCAGGATAATTGGGCCAAATATCAAAAACAGGGAAGCATTACCATTGGCTTTGACAATACCTTTGTTCCCATGGGATTTGAGGAAAAGAATGGCCAGTATGCAGGCTTTGATATTGACCTGGCCCAAGCTGTTTCTGAAAAGCTAGGAATTCAGATTAAATTTCAACCCATCGACTGGGATATGAAAGAAACCGAGCTACAAAATGGTACCATTGATGCCATCTGGAATGGCTATACAGCTACAGATGAACGGAAAGAGAAGGTTGCTTTTACCATTCCTTACATGGAAAATCAACAAGTTTTGGTCTCTAAAAAGTCTCAAAATATCCACTCAATTCAGGATATGACTGACAAAGTTTTAGGGGCCCAGGCAGGATCTTCTGGCTATTTGAATTTTGAAGGACAACCCGAACTACTCAAGAGTCGAGTGAAAGACCAGAAAGCCAATCAATACCAAAGTTTCAATGAAGCCTTGATTGATTTGAAAAATGATCGGATTGATGCCTTGTTGATTGACCGGGTATATGCCAATTATTATCTCCAGTCTGAAGGGATATTAAGCGACTACAATGTCTTTTCAGCTGGATTTGAAAGTGAAGCTTTTGCAGTGGGTGTTAGACCTGCTGATAAAACTTTGCTAGCTGCTCTGAATCAAGCCTTTGTATCACTATACCAAGAAGGAAAATTCCAAGAAATCAGCCAGAAATGGTTTGGGGAAAATGTAGCAACCAGTCAAGTTAAAAATCAAGAATAAGAAAAGAGATTGAGTTTTTCCTCAGTCTCTTTTTGCGTCGAAAAATCCTCTGGCAAGTACCAGAGGATAAGAGTTTATTTCATTGTTGGGAAGAGCAATACGTCACGGATAGTAGTTGTATCAGTGAGGAGCATGCAGAGACGGTCGATACCGATACCCAAACCACCTGTTGGTGGCATACCGTATTCAAGAGCTTCGATGTAGTCGTAGTCAATACCAGTTGCTTCATCATCACCAAGCTCTTTAGCTTTAGCTTGAGCTTCAAAACGGCTAAGCTGATCTATTGGGTCGTTCAACTCTGTAAAGGCATTACCGTATTCCTTAGTCATGATAAAGAGCTCGAAACGGTCAGTAAAGCGTTCGTCTTCAGGATTTTTCTTAGCGAGTGGAGAGACAGCTACTGGATGACCGTAGACAAAGGTTGGTTGAATCAAGGTTTCTTCAACGAACTCTTCAAAGAAGGCGTTGATAATGTGACCAACTTCAGTGTAGTGTTTTTCAACTGGAACTTTCTTCTCAGTAGCGATAGTTTTAGCTTCCTCGAAAGTCATGTCTTGCCAGAAATCAACACCAGTAATTTCCTTGATAGCATCCACCATGTGAACACGTTTAAATGGTTCGTTGATCTTAATTTCAGTACCTTGATAGTTAACTGGACCATCACCTTTAACTGATTTAGCAGCGTGTTGGATAATACCTTCCGTCAAGTCCATGATATCTTGGAAGTCTGCATAAGCTTGGTAAACTTCGATAGAAGTGAATTCAGGGTTGTGAGTAGCGTCCATTCCTTCGTTACGGAAGATACGGCCAATTTCATAGACACGTTCCATACCACCAACGATAAGACGTTTTAAGTGAAGCTCGGTCGCGATACGAAGCACCATGTCAATGTTCTGTGCATTGTGGTGAGTGATAAATGGACGAGCAGCAGCACCACCGGCTTCATTATGAAGAACAGGTGTTTCTACTTCAAGGAAACCTTTTTGATCAAGATAACGACGGATTTCAGAGATAATCTTTGAACGAGTAACAAAGCGTTCAAAGCTTTCACGGTTAGAAATCAAGTCAAGGTAACGTTTACGGTAAATTGTTTCAACGTCTGTCAAACCGTGGAATTTCTCTGGAAGCGGGCGAAGTGCTTTAGACAAGTGAGTGATGTGAGTTGCCTTGATAGAAAGTTCTCCCATATCTGTACGCATCACTTCACCTTCGACACCAAGGAAGTCACCCAGGTCTGCTTTTTTGAAGATTTCGTAGTTTTCTTCACCGACTTCGTCTTTACGAACGTAGATCTGGATTTGACCTTCTCGGTCTTGAAGATGGGCAAAGCCAACTTTCCCTTTTCCACGTTTGGTTACTAAGCGTCCAGCGATAGTAGCAGTTTCATTTAATTCATGTAATTGTTCTTTATCAAGTTCTGCAAATTTGTCTTTTAGCTCTTGTGAGTTAGCAGTACGTTCAAAACGTTTTCCGAAGGGATCGATTCCTTGTTCACGGAGCGCAGCCATTTTTTCACGGCGAACGATCTGCTGGTCATTTAGTTCTTCCATATGTTCTGTAGACATGGGTTCCTCCTAATTTTACTCAAAATTTGATACGATGAGTCATTTTTTGCGATACTCCCATTTTATCATAAATAGCAGAGAAATTCACGGATATTCTTTGAAAACTAAAAAGAACTTGACTATTAAGATCAAGTTCCATTATTTTTCTTGATAGGAAGTGTCATTCCATCTTTCCAGAGTGAAGGTTTCAAAATCATCGGTCTCTAAAACTGTCAGACTAGCATTGGCCAAGCCTCCTTCTTTGCGGAGGTGAGCCTCTTTATAGCCTAATAGAGTACGAAGGCTAGCAGTGAGATTTGCCCCATGACCAACGATCAGAATGTTTTCAGCCGGACTTCCTTTCAGAGATTTGATAAACTGAATGGTTCGGTGAGTCGTAGAGTAGAGAGATTCGGCTTCAAACATCCTCGTATCAAACCGAGCTAGATTAGAGCGAAAGGCCTTTATTTGTTCTGGGTAGATGGCATTAAGCGTAGCGATTTTTAATCCCTCTAGTTTGCCAAGTTGCCATTCACGTAGGTCAGGAATGCTCTTTAAAGGACAAGGGGACTGGAGTTGACTTTGGATTATTTCAGCAGACTTAACTGCTCTGGGTAAGTCACTAGAATAAATCGTATCAAAAGGAATTTCCTTGAGATACTGCCCCAGTTGTTTTAAAACGTCAGTGGACTCTGGAAGAAGGGGAGAGTCACCGCTAGCACCTTGAAAACGTCCTTCAAGATTCCAGACAGTCCGACCATGACGGACAAAATAGAGTTTCATCAGTTGTTTTCCTCCAAGATATCAGCGAAGTCCGCTTTTACAAAGCTGGCTAAGTCTTGAGGTCGGATGATGATACTGTGCCCGACTTCTCCAGCAGAGACAATCATTTTGTCTAAATCCAAAGCAGTCTGATCAATAAAAATAAGATAACTATGTTTTTGGCGAATGCCGACGGGGTTATTAGCCCCATGAATATAGCCTGTCGTTTTTTCTAGGTCTTTTTGTGGAATCATGCTCACTTTTTTATTACCAGAAACCTTTGCTAGTTTTTTCTCAGCGAGGTGTTCTGTTATGGGAACGATTCCGATGATTGGGCCTGTCTTGTCTCCCAGCAGAGCCAAGGTTTTAAAGATATGTGTTCGATCATATTCCGAAGGAAGTTCACCCTCAAGCGCGTTGATCTGAATACCAGTATGGTCAATACCCGCCTTGGTCAAGATTTGCTCGACCAAGGTTTTCTTAATCTTCACTTTCTTTGCCATTATTTATACTTATCCTCCAATTGACTCATCCAGATACCAAGCCAAATTCCAAGCGCAAAGAAGAAGGCGATGAGAACATAGCTCACAATAGAAAGTCCAGTGTATTGGATACTTTCAGCATTTCCAGCATTTGGAATCAAAATTAAGAGAGTACTTGAAAGAACAATTCCAATGATAAAGTGATAAACACGGGAGTGGTAGTTGTTTAAGGCATGGTCCATTAATTTTGAAAAGATAATAAGAGTTGCTCCTGCACCAATCCCAATAGGAAGGAAGGTTCCGAATAAATCAAAGGTCTTAAAACCAGTTAGCATTGGAGCGTACAGTCCTAAAATCAAGAGTAGATTTGACGGACTTAAACCAGGCACCAAAACACCTAGAGCTAAAAGAGCACCCGCTAAGATGAAACTAGCGAAACTAGCACTGAGAGAACCAACAACAAAGTTTAGCGCGTAGAGTCCTAGGCCTGAAAGGATAAAGGTAGTCCAGAACCAGACTAGGTCAATCTTGTCACGATCAGATTCTCGAGTAGATTCTTTAAGGAGGCTAGGAACCGTACCGATGATAGCTCCAGCAAAACTCCATAAAACATAGACTTGGTAATTTTCTAGCAGATACTCGATTGGATAAGAAAACAAACCAATGCCTAGCAACATCCCGATTGCTACTGGGATAAAGTATAGGACATTCTCTTTAAAATCCTTAAAGGGATGAGCCAGAAAGCTAATCATTCGCTCGTAAATTCCCAAAATAGCTGCTAAAACACCGCCAGAAATTCCAGGTAGGATAAATCCTAAGGCGATGACGATTCCTTTAATAACTCTTGCAATCCATGAAAACATCATAAAATCCTCAATTTCATAAAATTCTTTCTCTATTCTATCAATTATAACACAGACGAGAAGAAAATGAAAAAACAAGTGAAAAAGAGAGCAATTTTCACTTGTCTTATGGTCTTAAAAATAGTTTTCTGAAGGTTTCTTCTTTTTCCTTCAAGGTAGAAATGAGATTGATATCTAAATTATGTTCAAATCCAGCAATTCTTCCTTTGGAAGTATACTGATGGAGGTCATAGTCTAAATCAGTATTAGGCGTGGTTTCAAAGTAACCTGAATCCGTTCCATAGGATGGAATCCAAACAGCAGTGAACTTGTCAGTATTGATACTATGCTCTTGCATGAAATAAACACCGATGTAAATTCCGATATTTTTGGCGCCAAGCGCTTCTAGTTTAGTCCTAAAAGCTTCAACACCTTCGTTCATATCAGACATTGTTTTTTCTTCAACATCGAGCCAATAGTAACTAGGGTTGTATGGAGAAGCAGCATTGTAGAAAACCTCAGCAGCTTTTTCCATTTCTTCCTTACTAGTACCTGCTAGATAGGCATAAACAGCAACAGGAACATTCCGCTTTTGAAATTCTGAAATATGATTTTTATAGGCTTTATCGACACCATTGGCATGGGCGGCATTATTTGTTTCAGTATGCTGAGCCCCATTGTGGACACGAACAATAACACCAGAAATATTTTGAGATAAGGTATCGTAGTTGATTTCCTCAGGTCTTTGCCAACCAGAGACATCAATGATAGGTTTGTCAAGATTATGCAAGGCCTGATTTTCAACCTGGACTGCATTTGGCTTAGACTTGACAGGATGGTCTTCATAAGTTGGTTTATTGAGGATCAAAATAGCTATAAATATAGTAAATAAAGTAAAAATAATAGCTGGATTAATCTTTTTTCTCATACCTATTTAGTTTAACGTAAATAAATAAAAAAATCAAAGAAAACATCGTAAAAAGTGAATAAATGGGCGCCTTTTCCCTATTTCTCTGTTTGTTTACTCCTAAGAAACTAAATTATGGTATAATATAAGGGAATTTCTAGAGAAAAGAGAAGATTATGTCAAATTATGCCATTATTTTAGCAGCGGGTAAAGGTACTCGCATGAAATCAGATCTTCCAAAGGTACTTCACAAAGTAGCTGGAATTTCGATGTTGGAACATGTTTTTCGTAGTGTTGGTGCTATTCAACCTGAAAAAACAGTTACTGTAGTTGGTCACAAGGCTGAGCTAGTTGAGCAAGTATTAGCTGGTCAGACAGACTTTGTTACCCAATCAGAACAACTAGGAACTGGACACGCTGTCATGATGGCGGAGCCTATTCTCCAAAATCGTACTGGCCACACCTTGGTTATCGCAGGGGATACGCCTCTGATTACAGGTGAAAGTTTGAAAAACCTCTTGGATTTCCATATCAACCACAAAAATGTGGCGACTATTTTAACAGCTGAAGCAGCTGATCCTTTTGGATATGGTCGTATCGTCCGTAACGATAATGCAGAAGTTCTTCGCATTGTGGAGCAAAAGGATGCGACTGATTTTGAAAAACAAATCAAAGAAATCAATACAGGAACTTATGTATTTGACAATGAACGTCTTTTTGAGGCCCTTAAAAACATCAACACCAACAATGCCCAAGGTGAGTACTATATTACTGACGTGATTGGTATTTTCCGTAACGCAGGTGAGAAGGTTGGCGCCTATACTCTCAAGGATTTTGATGAAAGTCTTGGAGTAAACGACCGTGTGGCTCTTGCCACTGCGGAAGCAGTGATGCGCCGCCGTATCAACCAAAAGCACATGGTTAATGGTGTTAGCTTTGTCAATCCTGAAGCAACTTACATTGATATTGATGTCGAGATTGCACCTGAAGTTCAAATCGAAGCCAACGTTACCTTGAAAGGTCAAACGAAGATTGGGGCGGAAACTGTTTTAACAAATGGAACTTATATCGTGGATAGCGCTATCGGAGTTGGAGCTGTGATTACGAATTCTATGATTGAGGAAAGTACAGTTGCAGATGGTGTGACAATCGGTCCTTATGCCCATATTCGTCCAGGCTCAAGTCTTGCTTCTCAAGTTCACATTGGAAACTTTGTTGAAGTAAAAGGATCTTCAATCGGTGAAAATACCAAGGCAGGTCATTTGACCTATATCGGAAACTGCGAAGTGGGTAGCAACGTTAATTTTGGTGCAGGAACTATTACAGTCAACTACGATGGCAAAAATAAATACAAAACTGTCATTGGCAACAATGTCTTTGTTGGCTCAAACTCAACTATTATTGCTCCTGTAGAACTTGGGGATAATTCTCTGGTTGGAGCGGGTTCAACCATTACCAAGAATGTTCCTGCTGATGCCATTGCTATCGGCCGTGGACGACAAGTTAATAAAGATGAGTACGCAACACGCTTACCTCATCATCCGAAGAACCAGTAGGAGTTTGTCATGGAATTTGAAGAAAAAACGATTAGTCGGAAGGAAATCTATCAAGGTCCTATTTTCAAACTGGTACAAGATCAGGTGGAACTACCAGAAGGAAAGGGTACTGCCCAACGTGACTTGATTTTTCACAATGGAGCTGTTTGTGTACTAGCTGTGACAGCTGAGGACAAAATCGTTCTCGTTAAGCAATACCGAAAGGCTATCGAGGCGGTTTCTTATGAGATTCCTGCTGGTAAACTAGAACTTGGTGAAAATGCTGATCCAATGGCGGCGGCACTTCGTGAATTGGAAGAAGAAGTTGCCTACACGGCTAAGTTAGAACTGTTGTACGATTTCTATTCTGCGATTGGATTTTGTAATGAAAAACTAAAACTCTACCTTGCTAGTGATTTGATCAAGGTGGAAAATCCTCGCCCACAAGATGATGATGAAACCTTGGAAGTCCTAGAAGTAAGCCTAGAGGAAGCCAAGAACCTGATCCAGTCAGGTCATATCTGTGATGCCAAGACCATTATGGCGATTCAGTACTGGGAACTACAAAAGAAATAGAGGAGAAACCCATGGGAAAACCTTTATTAACAGACGAAATGATTGAACGTGCCAATCGTGGTGAGAAAATCTCAGGACCACCTCTTCAAGATGACGAGGAAACAAAGATCCTACCAACGTCTTCACAACATTTTGGTTATTCACGTTCTAGAGACCACGGTTTTAGTCAAGATACATTAACAATCGAAGTAGAACCAACGATTCATAAAAGTCGTCGCATTGAGAATACCAAGAGAAATGTTTTTAATTCAAAACTCAATCGCATCTTGTTTGCAGTTATCCTACTTTTGATTTTGTTAGTGCTGGCAATGAAACTCTTGTAATTGAAAGGACTTGAAATGAAAATTGGAATCATTGCTGCCATGCCAGAAGAACTCGTATATCTGACTCAGAATTTGGATAAAACTCAAGAAATCCAGGTCTTGGGAAATACCTACTATACTGGCACTGTTGGCAATACTGAAGTTGTCCTAGTTCAGAGTGGGATTGGGAAAGTTATGTCAGCTATGAGTGTAGCTGTTTTAGCTGACCATTTTCAAGTAGAAGCCATTATCAATACAGGATCAGCAGGTGCTCTTGCAAAAGGGATTGCTGTTGGAGATGTCGTGATTGCGGATAAACTAGCTTATCATGATGTGGATGTAACTGCTTTTGGCTATGCTGATGGCCAAATGGCTGGTCAACCTCTTTACTTTGAATCAGATAAGAAGTTTATCGCTAGGATTAAAGAAAACTTATCTCAATTAGAGCAGACATGGCACCTAGGCTTGATTGCTACAGGGGACAGTTTTATAGCTGGGGAGGATAAGATTGCTAGTATTAAGTCCCACTTTCCAGATGTTTTAGCTGTTGAAATGGAGGGTGCAGCCATTGCTCAAGCGGCTCAGGCTCTTGGCCTACCTTTCCTAGTCATTCGTGCTATGAGTGACAATGCTAATCACGAAGCCTCTATCTCTTTTGATGAGTTTATTATCGAAGCTGGACGTCGTTCTGCCCAAGTATTACTAGCCTTTTTAAAGGCCTTGGATTAAGCGGACATTTGACAGTTTATCTAGCTTATGATAAGATTTAAATAAAGAAAAGCTAGAAAACGTTTCAGAGGATATTATGAGTATTGAAATGACCGTCAGTGAGATTGCAGAGGTCTTAGGACTATCTCGTCAAGCAATCAACAATCGTGTCAAAGAACTTCCAGAAGAGGACACGAAAAAAAATGACAAAGGTGTAACTGTAGTTACTCGAAGTGGCTTGATCAAGCTAGAGGAGATCTACAAAAAAACGATTTTTGAAGATGAACCAGTCAGTGATGATGTCAAACAACGCGAACTGATGGAAATCTTGGTCGATGAGAAGAATGCTGAAATTCTTCGATTGTACGAGCAACTCAAGGCCAAGGACCAGCAGTTGACAGAAAAAGATGAGCAGATGCGCATCAAAGACCGTCAGATTGCAGAAAAGGACAAACAGTTGGATCAACAGCAACAGTTAACTCTTCAAGCTATGAAGGATCAAGAAACCTTGAAACTCGAGTTGGACCAAGCAAAAGAAGAAGTCCAAGCAACCAAAAAAGGCTTTTTTGCTCGCCTTTTTGGAGGAAAATAAAGAAGCTGTTTGGGTTACTCACTAACCTAATGGCTTCTTTTATTATTTATAGTTTAGTTTGGGTAGTAATTGAGGTAAATAATGGAAAAATTAAGAGATTATATCGCCTTTGATTTGGAATTCAATCAACACGAGGGGGTTACCCATTTAATTCAAGTATCGGCAGTCCGCTTTCAAGATGGACAAGAAAGTGCTGCTTTTGATTCTTATGTTTATACTACAGCCCCATTGAAGAGTTTTATCAATGGTTTGACTGGGATCACAGCTGAAACCTTGAAAGATGCGCCAAAGGTAGAACAAGTTTTAAAGGACTTTCAGGCATTTGTCGGCGACTTACCTATCATTGGTTACAATGCAGCTAAGAGTGATTTGCCTATTCTCTTGGAGCATGGTATTGATTATCGTGACCAGTATAAGGTTGATCTATATGAGGAGGCTTTTGAACGCCGTAGTTCTGATCTACACGGCATAGCCAATCTTAAATTGCAAACTGTAGCGAATTTTTTAGGCTTTCACGGGAAGTCTCATAATAGTTTAGAGGACGCCCGCATGACGGCGCGTGTTTACGAAGCCTTTTTGGAATCGGATGACGGAAAGTTATTAATAGAAGACCAGAGTAGTTTTTCTATGAATAATCCTTTCGGTGGCTTAGATTTATCCCAATTTATAGACTAGGAGTGCTTATGAAACCTGAAAAACCTAAAAAGCTAGGTTTTAGGAAGATATACTATAACCTAGATAAGATTTTATTTCTATTTTTCTTGATATTTATGATGGTTGAGTTTGTCTGGCTACCATTGAATTCATGGATTGCTGGCATCCTTCTGAGACAAACAGGTTACTTGTTTATTTCCTACAATAACTTTTGGGCGATTATACAAGGCTCGCCTTTTATCAGTTTAGCCTTTCTCATCTTAATTGCAATCAATCTCCTGGTCGCCTATTTCCAGATTTGTCTTTTGTTTATCGGGGCTCGCCACCTTCTCTATCATGAAAAGAGAACCTTAATTGAGTATAGTAGAAAAGTATTTCGCCAGAGCTTTCTATTCGTTAAGCGATTGAGCTTTTGTAAGATGGCCTTTGTCTTTTTTTACATTGCTATGCTTTTCCCGTTCATCCGTAAGATTTTAAAAATCTATTACCTCAACAAAATTATTATCCCGGATTTTATTGTGAATTATTGGGAAGGTAAGCATTGGCTGGTAGGTCTGATGATCATAGCATCCGCTTGGATCTTACTCTATATTTCTGTCCGATTTATGTTTGCCCTGCCTAAGATTCTCTTTGAAAGAAAGACCGTAAGAGAAAGTGTGAAATATAGTCTCCAAAAGACGAAGAAAAACGTTCTTTTCTACTCTTGGCATCTTTTACTCATTATTATTAAAACGTATCTCTTCTTCTTTGGTTTGTTAATTCCCTTGCTTTTTGCGCAAGCAGTGATGGATAATTTAACTCAAAAAGAATCCTTGATTCTCGGTGTGATTAATTTTGTCTTGATTAAAAATTTCCATTACATGACCCTGACTTATTTCCTAGTGAAGTTTGTTTCCTTCCTGACAGGAGAAGAGCTAGAGATTATGCCAAGGCGAAAGAAAGATCATCTGATGAGATGGGGTGTCATGGGGTGTGCAAGTATCATTTTTGCCATAGAAGGCTACGTTTATCTGGAATCTCCGGATACCAATACACCTTTAGTGATTTCGCACAGAGGAGTAAGTAATAAAAACGGTGTTCAAAATACCGTGCAGTCTTTGGAAAAAACAGCTCAACTAAAACCAGATCTCATCGAAATGGATGTGCAGGAAACGAAAGACGGTCAGTTCGTGATGATGCACGATGCCAACCTCAAAAATTTAACAGGTATTAATGCTACACCGCAAGATTTGACTCTGGATGAATTAACAAATACAGATATTCACGAGAATGGTTATCAAACAAAGATTTCAAGCTTTGATGCCTATTTAGAGCGTGCAAATGCTTTAAACCAAAAATTGCTGATTGAGATTAAAACCAGTAAAAAAGATAGTCCGCAAATGATGGACCATTTCCTCGAAAAGTATGGAGCGACTATCAAGAAATATGGACATCAGATGCAATCACTAGACTATCATGTGATTGATAAAGTGTTGACTTATGATTCTGAAATTCCAGTTTACTTCATTCTCCCCTATAACAGTATTTTCCCAAGAACCAAGGCAACTGGTTACACGATGGAGTACTCAACTTTGGATGAATACTTTGTCAATAAACTCTGGACAACTGATCAGAGACTCTATGTTTGGACAGTAAATGGTTCGGAGGCATTTGATAAAGCCGTTCGTCTCGGCGCAGATGGCATGATTACTGATGATCTTGAAATGGTCCAGTCACAAGTCACAATGGCTCAAGACGATCCGGAATATACGGAATTACTCTTAAAGAAAGCAATGGAATTCTTTGATTTCTAAGAAAAAAAGAGAAACAGATGTTTCTCTTTTTTGTGGATTAGAAAGGCAATTTTCCAGCGAAAGCACCGAGTTTCTTCTTAGTCGTTTCATCAATTTGTTCAAGAGCAGCGTTAATCGCTTGCGCAGTCATATCTGAAAGTGTTTCGAGATCTTCTGGATCTACAACTGCAGGGTTGAAGTCAATGCTGACAACTTTTTTGTCTCCAGTCAAAGTTGCTTGGACAAGGTCTTGAGCAGATTTTCCAACAAATTCCATGGCAGCGAGTTCTGCTTGGCTTTGTTCCATTTGTTTTTGAAGTTTTTGTGCTTGGCGCATCATGTTTTGCATGTTCATCATGGCGGTTTACAGTTTCCTTTTTTCTATTATTTTCCTTTTTATTTTATCAATTTTAGGGGCAAAAGTCTATTATTTGTTTAATTCATGAGATATATGAGCTTTTATAATGATTCCCTCAAACAACTTTTAAGAAATTTACTATGCGCCCTAGTATTCTTTGATAAACAAATAATTTCATTTAAGCTTTGTTTAAGGTTTCTATTATATTCTAAAGAACTCTATATTAACCGAACGTTGAACGGATAATACAGAGGACAACCTATTTTTATTTCTTAATTTGTTATGGTCTTTCTATATTTAGTAACACATTGTTCACTTTTTACCTTAAATGGTGTGTTGATTAGACTAAATGACGCTCTGTCTTTTCTTCATGATGGAGATAGATTGTGATATAATAGATAGTAATGAGTTTTTCAGAATAAACTAAAGGAGAATATAAATGATCTATGCAGGAATCCTAGCCGGAGGAACTGGCACACGCATGGGAATCAGTAATTTACCAAAACAATTCTTGGAGTTGGGTGATCGACCTATTTTGATCCACACAATTGAAAAATTCGTCTTAGAACCAAGTATTGAAAAAATTGTAGTTGGAGTTCATGGAGACTGGGTGTCACACGCTGAGGACCTAGTTGACAAGTATCTTTCTCTCCACAAGGATCGTATCATCATTACCAAGGGTGGTGCTGATCGCAATACCAGTATCGAGAAGATTATAGAAGCCATTAATGCCTACCGTCCAATCACTCCAGAAGATATCGTGATTACGCATGACTCTGTTCGTCCATTTATCACACTTCGTATGATTCAGGACAATATCAAACTGGCCCAAAATCATGATGCGGTTGACACAGTAGTAGAAGCGGTTGATACCATTGTTGAAAGTACTAATGGTCAGTTTATCACGGATATTCCAAATCGTGCTCACCTCTATCAAGGTCAAACGCCTCAGACTTTCCGCTGCAAGGATTTCATGGATTTGTATGGTTCCCTATCTGATCAAGAAAAGGAAATCCTGACGGATGCATGTAAGATTTTTGTTATCAAAGGGAAGGATGTTGCTCTAGCTAAAGGGGAGTATTCAAACCTTAAAATCACAACTGTGACTGACTTGAAAATCGCAAAAAGCATGATTGAGAAAGACTAAGGCTATGATTAATCAAATTTATCAACTGACCAAACCAAAGTTTATCAATGTAAAATACCAAGAAGAGGACATTGATCAGGAGAATCATATCCTTATTCGTCCAAATTATATGGCGGTTTGTCATGCAGATCAACGTTACTATCAAGGGAAGCGTGATCCAAAAATATTGGCTAAAAAGCTTCCTATGGCGATGATTCACGAGTCTTGTGGAACTGTTATCTCAGATCCAACTGGGACTTATGAAGTCGGTCAAAAGGTAGTTATGATTCCCAATCAACCGCCTATGCAGAGTGACAAGGAGTTCTACGAGAACTACATGACCGGAACCTATTTCCTATCAAGTGGTTATGATGGCTTTATGAGAGAATTTGTCTCTCTTCCAAAAGATCGTGTTGTGTCTTATAATGACATTGAGGACACAGTTGCAGCCATTACTGAGTTTGTGAGTGTTGGTATGCATGCCATGGATCGTTTCTTGCATCTCGCTCATAGTAAGCGAGAGCGTATCGCTGTTATCGGAGATGGTAGTTTGGCCTTTGTTGTTGCAAATATTATCAATTATACCTTGCCAGAAGCAGAGATTATCGTCTTTGGTCGCCATTGGGAAAAACTAGAGCTCTTCTCTTTTGCAAAAGAGTGCTACATTACTGATAATATACCAGAGGATTTGACCTTTGATCATGGATTTGAGTGTTGCGGTGGTGATGGTACAGGTCCAGCTATCAATGACTTGATTCGTTATATTCGCCCACAGGGAACGATTCTCATGATGGGAGTGAGCGAATACAAGGTTAATATCAATACACGAGATGCTTTGGAAAAAGGATTGTTATTAGTGGGATCGTCTCGTTCAGGACGCGTCGATTTTGAGAAGGCCATTCAAATGATGGAAGTCAAAAAGTTTGCGAATCGTCTGAAGAATGTCCTTTATGTTGAAGAACCCGTGAGAGAAATCAAGGACATTCACCGTGTCTTTGCTACAGACCTAAATACTGCTTTTAAAACAGTATTCAAGTGGGAAGTGTAGGAGATGGAGGTTAATTGTGGAAAAACTCATCAAAGAAAAAATTTCTTCTTTACTATATGATGAAGAGGAAGTACTCAGTGTTGAACAGCTGGGAGGCATGACCAACCAAAACTATTTGGTCAAAACAACCAACAAACAGTATATTGTGAAATTTTTTGGTAAAGGGACTGAAAAACTCATCAATCGTCAAAATGAAAAGTACAATCTTGAGCTTTTAGAGGATTTAGATTTAGATGTCAAAAATTACCTCTTTGATATTGAGTCAGGGATTAAAGTAAATGAATACATCGAATCGGCAGTAACTCTTGATTCAACATCTATCAAGTCCAAGTTTGAAAAGATTGCACCAATTTTACAAACCATCCATGCTTCAGGGAAAGAATTAAGAGGAGAATTTGCTCCCTTTGAGGAAATCAGAAAATATGAATCCTTGATTGAGGGACCTATCCCTTATGAAAACTATGAAGCTGTAAGAAAAGATGTATTTTCACTAGAAAAGAGATTGGCTGATTTGGGTGTTGATAGAAAGTCCTGTCATATTGATTTGGTACCAGAAAACTTTATTGAGTCACCACAAGGTCGTTTGTATTTGATTGACTGGGAATACTCTTCTATGAATGATCCGATGTGGGATTTGGCAGCTCTTTTCTTAGAGTCTGAATTTACAAAGCAAGAGGAAGATGATTTCCTTTCCTACTATGAAAGTGACAAAACACCTGTATCACGTGAGAAGATTCGTATCTATAAAATCTTGCAAGATACTATCTGGAGTTTGTGGACAGTGTACAAAGAAGCTCAAGGAGCTGATTTTGGAGATTATGGTATCAACCGTTACCAAAGAGCTGTCGAGGGTTTGACTTATTATGGAGGTTAGGATGAAGAATAAAAATGGTGTTTCTTTTGGTCTGCTCTCTGGTATCTTCTGGGGATTAGGTCTAACGATTAGTGCTTATATCTTTTCAATTTTTACAAATCTTTCACCTTTTGTGGTGGCTGCTGCTCATGATTTCTTGAGTATCTTTATCTTGTTAGCTTTTCTTTTGGTAAAAGAAGGAAAAGTTCGCCTCTCGATTTTCTTAAATATTCGAAATGTAAGTGTAATTATCGGAGCTTTACTAGCAGGACCAATAGGTATGCAAGCCAATCTTTATGCGGTTAAATATATTGGTAGTTCACTAGCTTCATCTGTATCTGCTATTTACCCAGCAGTTTCAGTTTTACTGGCCTTCTTCATTTTGAAACACAAGGTTTCAAAGAATACAGTATTTGGTGTTTTCTTGATTATTGCAGCTATCATTGCTCAAACCTACAAGGTTGAACAAGTTAACTCGTTTTACATTGGAATTCTTTGTGCCCTTGTCTGTGCCATTGCCTGGGGGAGTGAAAGTGTTCTCAGCTCCTATGCTATGGAAAGTGATTTAAGTGAAATTGAAGCCTTGTTAATCCGACAAGTAACCTCATTCTTGTCCTATCTTGTGATTGTGCTCTTTTCACACCATTCATTTGCAGAAGTGGCAGATGGGCAGTTACTAGGCCTCTTGCTTGTCTTTGCGGCCTTTAACATGATTTCCTACTTAGCTTATTATATCGCGATTAATCGTTTGCAACCTGCGAAAGCGACAGGTTTGAATGTAAGCTATGTAGTCTGGACTGTCTTATTTGCAGTTGTTTTCTTGGGTACACCGCTAGATATGCTGACAATCATCACTTCACTTATTGTTATGGCTGGTGTTTATATTATTATTAAAGAATAAAGGAGATTCGTGTGAAAGCGATTATTTTGGCAGCGGGCTTAGGAACTCGTCTACGCCCTATGACTGAAAATACCCCAAAAGCTTTGGTTAAGGTTAATCAAAAACCCTTGGTAGAATACCAAATCGAGTTTTTGAAAGAGAGAGGAATTGATGAGATTATTATCGTTGTTGGTTACCTCAAGGAGCAATTTGACTACCTAAAAGAAAAATATGGTGTTCGTTTAGTCTTTAACGACAAGTATGCTGATTACAATAACTTCTACTCACTTTATCTAGTAAAAGAAGATTTGGCTAACAGCTACGTCATCGATGCAGATAACTATCTTTTCAAAAATATGTTTCGAAACGATCTTAAACGTTCTACCTATTTCAGTGTTTATCGTGAAGACTGTACGAACGAGTGGTTCTTGGTTTACGGTGATGACTACAAGGTTCAAGACATTATTGTTGATAGCAAGGCTGGTCGCATTCTGAGCGGAGTTTCATTCTGGGATGCACCAACTGCTGAGAAGATTGTTGGCTTTATTGACAAAGCTTACGAGAGTGGTGAATTTGTTGATCTCTACTGGGACAACATGGTTAAGGATAATATCAAAGAATTAGATGTCTATGTCGAAGAATTAGAAGGAAATAGCATCTATGAAATTGATAGTGTAAAAGATTACCATAAGTTAGAAGAGATTTTATCTACTATTGAGTAAGTAAAGAGAAGAAGGCTTGGGCCTTCTTTTTTTGTGTATTTTATAACAAGAATGTTTGATATTGATTGTATTCTTTAAATGAAACAAAAATTACAAAAAAATGAACAAAATAAAACAAAAATCATTGACAACGATTTCATATAGTGTTATACTTATTACATAAAAGATAATTGAAAGAAGGGAAAATGTTATGGGATTAGATCATTTCTTTGACAAAAACCTGGTGTTTTGCTTAGAAGCGGATAATCAAGAACAACTCTTTGATCAGGTAGCAAGCTTGCTGGAAGAACGAGAAATTGTTACTCCAACTTATCGTGAAGCCTTGATCACGCGTGAAAAGTCATTTCCAACTGGTTTAGATATGGAATTTCTAGGAAAGGATTTGCCAAATGTAGCGATTCCTCATACAGATATTGTTCATAATCTAGCTGAGAAAGTAGTGGTTGTTCGATTAGAAAAACCAGTAACTTTTCACAATATGATAGCTCCTGATAAGGAAGTAGAAGTATCCCTACTCTTCTTTATCATTAACAATTCAAGTTCAAGTCAAACAAATATTCTGGCTCAGTTGATGGACTTTTTCACAGGAAATGGACATCTAGAAGATTTATCAAAAATTTCCGAACCAGAAAAACTTTATGCTTACATTGCTGAAGCAACCGCTTAATCTTGTCTATTAAAAAATAAAATCGGAGGAAATCTAAATGATTAAAATTCTTGCTGCCTGCGGTGCAGGTGTTAACTCAAGTCACCAAATTAAAAGTGCTCTAGAAGAAGAACTTTCAAACCGTGGTTATGATGTTCACTGTGATGCAGTCATGGTGAAAGATGTAAACGAAGACCTTATCAAGGGCTACGATATCTTTACTCCAATCGCTGCTACTGACCTTGGTTTTGAACCAGGTATTCCAGTAATTGAAGCTGGACCAATCTTGTTCCGTATTCCAGCAATGAGCGCTCCAGTATTTGACAATATTGAAGCAGCTATCAAAGAACATGGACTAAGCTAATTTATTCTTTATCTTGTTAACATTCATATAACTAAAAAAACGGGAGGAACTATTATGGATGTCATTATCAATCTGGCCAACGATATCTTCAAACCTATCTTGGCTATGGGTGGCCCTATCATCATGCTGATCATTTTGACAGCATTGGCTCTACTTTTTGGAGTGAAATTCTCCAAAGCGCTTGAAGGTGGTATCAAGCTTGCTATCGCCCTTACAGGTATCGGTGCCATCATCGGTATGCTCAACGGAGCTTTCTCAGCTTCACTTGCGAAATTCGTTGAGAACACTGGTATCCAATTGAACATCACTGACGTTGGTTGGGCACCACTTGCTACCATCACTTGGGGATCTGCTTGGACACTTTACTTCTTGCTTGTAATGTTGATTGTCAACGTTGTGATGCTTGCTATGAAGAAAACGGACACACTTGACGTCGATATCTTCGATATCTGGCACTTGTCAATCACTGGTCTTTTGATCAAATGGTATGCTGACAACAACGGTGTAAGCCAAGGGGTTTCACTCTTCATCGCGACAGCAGCAGTTGTACTTGTTGGTATTTTGAAGATTATCAACTCTGACTTGATGAAACCAACTTTCGACGACCTTCTTAACGCACCAAGTTCATCACCAATGACTTCAACTCACATGAACTACATGATGAACCCAGTTATCATGGTCTTGGATAAGATCTTTGATAAAGTTTTGCCAGGTCTTGATAAATATGACTTTGACGCTGCAAAATTGAACAAAAAAATCGGTTTCTGGGGATCTAAATTCTTCATCGGTTTCATTCTTGGTATCGTTATTGGTTTGATGGGAACTCCACATCCAGTTGCTGGAGTAGAAGATGCATCTTCATGGGAACTTGTTATTAAAGGTTGGTTGAGCCTTGGTTTGACAGCCGGTGTCTGCTTGGAGCTCTTCTCACTTATCGGATCTTGGTTCATCGCAGCCGTAGAACCACTTTCACAAGGTATTACAAACGTTGCTACTAAACGTCTTCAAGGACGTAAATTCAACATTGGTCTTGACTGGCCTTTCATCGCTGGTCGTGCTGAAATCTGGGCTTGTGCCAACGTACTTGCACCAATCATGTTGATTGAAGCAGTGCTTCTTTCAAACGTAGGAAATGGTATCTTGCCTCTTGCAGGTATCATCGCCATGGGTGTAACTCCAGCTCTCTTGGTTGTTACTCGTGGTAAATTGCTCCGTATGATCATCTTTGGAACACTCTTGTTGCCACTCTTCCTTCTTTCAGGTACTCTTATCGCTCCATTTGCAACTGAACTTGCTAAAGGTGTAGGTGCCTTCCCAGAAGGTGTGAACCAATCTCAATTAATTACTCACTCAACTCTTGAAGGACCAATTGAAAAACTATTTGGTTGGGCAATTGGTAATGCTACAACAGGTGATATCAAAGCAATCCTTGGTGCAGCAGTCTTCCTTGTATTCTATGTAGGTATCTTTGCTTGGTATAGAAAACAAATGATCAAACGTAACGAAGAATACGCAGCAAATGCTAAATAATTCGCTCCTATAAAATGTAAATTGTGAAAACTAGGTTGTTGATTTCCTACATTGGGAGTGACAACCTAGTTTTTCGTATAAAAATCTAAAAATAGTTGGAGAACATTATGGTAATTGAAATCAAATCAGACCAGTTAACGGTCCAGTTTAAAACCTTAGGTGGCGCCTTGTCGTCAATCAAGGACCGAGAAGGCATTGAGTATTTGTGGCAAGGAGATGCCATTTACTGGAGTGGACAAGCCCCAGTACTTTATCCAATCTGCGGCTCTTTAAGAGAAGATACAGCCTTCTACAGTCATGCAGATGGAACGGAGACGAAAGGAAAGATTCCTCGTCACGGTTTGGTCCGTAAAAAAGAATTTGAATTAGTTGATCAAACAGAAAACAGTGTAACCTTTGCTATCGAAGATGATGAGAATACTTATCAAAACTATCCTTATCATTTCCGCCTTGAAATCACTTATCTAGTGACTGGCAAGACTGTTCGAACTCAATACAAGATTTTCAATAAAGAAACGAATAAAGTAATGCCATTCTTTATTGGTGGTCATCCAGGATTTAACTGTCCTCTGCTAGAAGGCGAAACTTATGAAGATTACTATTTAGAGTTTGAGAAAGAAGAGACTTGCTCTGTTCCACGTCCTTTCCAAGAAACTGGCATGTTAGACTTTCAAGATAGAAGTCCATGGTTGGATTCGCAAAAGGAAGTGGATCTCAGTTACGATCTGTTTAGTGTAGATGCAGTGACTTTGGATGAGTTGCAATCCAGAACAATTGCCCTTCGTTCTCGTAAGCATGAGAAGGGATTAAAAGTACACTTCCAAGAGTTCTCAAATCTCATCATTTGGTCAACTTTGAATAAGGGGCCATTCATTGCCTTTGAACCTTGGTCTGGATTATCAACATCTCTTGAAGAAGGAGATCATTTAGAAGATAAGAAGAACGTTCGTCTCTTGGAACCCGGTCAAGTAGACCAAATTGGCTTTGATATTGAAATATTTTAGATAAAAAAACCACAAAAACAAACATTTACTGTTGACTTTTTATAAAAATAGGAGTATATTATGTTTGTAAGGAACAAATGATGTTTGTAACAAACAAATAATCACTTGTTATATTCTCTATCGCAGAGAAAATTTGTTTCCAGAAAATTGATTTCCTGGACTTGGATAAGGTGTTATTCATCTCATTCAATCAAATTTGTCAATAAATTG